>DATJRS010000160.1:0-3224 GCA_035504535.1 Solirubrobacteraceae bacterium
CAGCACCGTCTGCCCGGCGGAGCCGACGGGAGCGCCGGAGCCGCTGACTCCCATGTTGCTCGCCTCCTCGTCAGGAGCCGGCCGCGGCGATGAGCTCCAGGACGCGCGCCGGGGGCAGGTGCTGCTCGTAGATCCGCACGCCGAACGGGGAGAGCGCGTCCTCGATCGCGTTCACGATCGTGGGCGGCGCGACGATCATCCCGCCCTCGCCCACGCCGCGGAAGTTGACGTCGGCGTCGAGCGGCACGGTCTCGAGGTGCTCTATCTCGATCCGGGGAACGTCGCAGGCGGTCGGCATGAGGTAGTCCATGAACGTGGCCGACTGGAAGTTGCCGTCCTCGTCATACGCCGAGCGTTCGAGCAAGACCGCGCCGATGCCCTGGGCGACGCCGCCACGGATCTGGCCTTCGACGACGGCGGGGTTGATGAGCGCGCCGCAATCCTCGGCGACGACGTAGCGCTCCACGCGCACCAGGCCGGTCTCGGCGTCGACCTCGACGATCGCGCAGTGACTGCCGCCCGACCAGCCTCCTTCGCCGCCGTCGAACGAGGCGACGACCTCAAGATTCGCGTCCACATCGGCGTCGAACCCGCCCGACGCCGCGCGCCGCGCGATTTCGCCCACCGCGATGGCGCTGGCCGGGTCACCGCGCACCCCGACCCGGCCGTCGGCGATCTCCAGGTCCTGGGCGCTGGCTTCCATGAGATGCGACGCGAAATCGAGCACCTTGGTCTTGAGCTGACGGGCGCCGTGCAGGGCCACGCCCCCGGTCATCGTGGCCGACCTGCTGCCGCCGGTCAGCCCGAACGGCACGACGTCGGTGTCGCCGACCACGACGCGGACCTGCTCGAACGGCACGCCGAACTCGTCGGCGGCGATCTGGGCCAGGGTCGTCTGGTGGCTCTGGCCGTGCGGCATCTGGCCGGTGAACAGCACCACGATGCCGTCTTCGTCGAGCCGCAGGCGCATCGACTCCAGGCCCATCGGGCCGCTGGGCCCGCCCGGCTCGCGCGGGCCGGGAGCGGCCTCGATGAACGTCGCGACGCCGATCCCCAGATAACGGCCTTCGGCTCGCGCCTCGGCCTGGCGGCGCCGGAACGCGGGGAAGTCGACAAGCCGGGCGATCCGCTCCAGCGACTCCTTCGTGGTGACCCCTACCAGCGGGCGCCCGGTGACCATGACGGCCGGCGGATCGGTGCGCACGGCGGCGTTACGCAGCCGGATCTCGAACGGGTCAAGCCCGAGATCCTTCGCGACGAGGTCGAGCACGCGTTCGCGCACGAACGTCTCGGAGGCCCACGGTCCCCGGTAGGCGACGTAGGTCGCCTTATTGGTGATGACTGCGGTCGACTCGAAACCCAGGGCCGCGACCTTGTACGGGCCAGGGAACATCGCCTCGATGATGTCCGGAACCATCGCGCCCATCCCCGGGTAGGCGCCGGTGTCGACGACCATCTTCACGTCCAGCCCGAGCAGGTCGCCGTCGTTGCTGACCGCGGCGCGGACGTCGAAGCTTTCCTCGCGTGCCTGCCCCGATGTGCTGAGGTTTTCGCCGCGGTCCTCGACCCACTTGACCGGGCGTCCGAGATCACGCGACGCGGCCGCTACCGCCAGCTCTTCCCGCGAGGCCCCGATCTTCAGGCCGAACGAGCCGCCGATGTCACCGGCCAGCACGCGGACCTTCTCCTGCTCCATGCCCAGGCGCATGGCGACGGCGATCTTGCTGACGTGGACGCTCTGCGTCGCCGCGTACACCGTCATGGCACCAGAGTCGGCGTCGAAGCTCGCGATGCAGGCGCGTCCCTCCATGGGCACGTTCTGGTGCCTGTGCACGTCAATGTGGACGTCGAAAACCCGGTCGGCGCCCTGGAATGTGGCCGCGACATCACCGAACTCGTTGCGCGAGTGCGGGCGGGCGATGTTGTCGCCCAGGTTGGCGAACAGCGGCGGGCTGCCCGGGTCGAGCGCGAACGACGCGTTCGTGACCGGAGGCAAATCCTCGTACTCCACCGCCACGAGCTCGCAGCCGTCCTCGGCCAGGTAACGGCTCTCGGCGATGACGACCGCAACGGGGTCGCCAGCGAGTCGCACCTTGTCGGTCGCGAGCAGCGTGAACTGCGGCGTCGGCCCCTGCCAGCCCATGAGCGCCATCAGCGCATCCGGGCCCGGGACCGTCATCGCTTCCAGCTCGGCTCCGGTGTACGCCGCGACGACCCCGGGCAGCTCCCGCGCGGCCGAAGCATCGACCGATAGCACGCGGGCGTGCGCCATCGGCGAGCGCACGAACGCGGCGTGCAGCATCCCGGGCAGCTTGATGTCGTCGACGTACCGGCCCGCTCCGGTGAGGATGCGCGGGTCCTCCGAGCGCTTGATGCTGGCACCGGTGTACCGCTCGGCCGCAATTGCTGTCATGGTCGCTCCCTCGCTCAGCGCTCGCCATTGCGCGCACGGATGCGCCCGGCGGCCAGCAGGACGCCGTCGATGATGCTCTGGTAGCCGGTGCACCGGCAGATGTTGCCGGACAAGGCCTCGCGGATCTGCTGCTCGTCGGCGTCAGGGTGATCAGCGAGGAACGCGACCGCCTGCATGACCATCCCGGGCGTGCAGAAGCCGCACTGGAAGCTGTGCGAATCCCACATCGCCTGCTGCACCGGGCCCAGCTCGCCGTCGGTCGCCAGCCCCTCGATCGTCGTCACCTCGCTGCCCGCGGCCTGGACCGCCAGCATCAGGCACGAGCGCACCGCGCGGCCGTCGAGTATCACGGTGCACGCACCGCAGACTCCGTGCTCGCATCCGAGATGCGTACCGGTCAAACTGAGGTCATCCCGCAGAAAGTCCGCCAGCGTCTTGCGGGCCTCCGGGGAACCCGTGCGCGTCGCGCCGTTGACGGTCAGGGTGATGTCCACCTCAGTCACTGCCTCTCCTGAGCGTTGTCCACGGCCTCTCGCAGTCCGCGACGCACCAGGGCGGCCGCGACCTTCTTCCGGTACTCCGCCGACCCGTGCAGGTCAGATGGCGGGTCGATGTCGCCGACCGCACGGCGGGCCGCGTCATCAAACAACTCGGCCGACGGCCTCTGACCGACGAGGAGTTCCTCCGCGCCGGCCGCCCGGGCGGGCACATCGGATACGCCAGCGAACGCCAGCCGGGCGTCGGTAATCGCGCCATCGGACAGCGTCACCGATGTCGCCAGGCCAACCATGGCGAAGTCACCGTGGCGCCG
>DATJRS010000161.1:0-4395 GCA_035504535.1 Solirubrobacteraceae bacterium
CGCGCAACCCGGCCTGTCGACCCAGATCCGGCGGCTCGAGACCGAGCTTGGCGTGCGTCTGTTCGAGCGGCACACCCGCGGGGTCGATCTGACCGAGGCGGGGGCGCTGTTCCTGGAGCGCGCGCGGGCAACCCTGGCCGCCGCGGATGCGGCCAGTTCTCTCGGATCGGACCTGAAGGGCGGCAGGGCAGGAACACTGCGCGTGGGCCTGGCCACCCCGACCCGGTGGAAGGGAACCGCGGCGCTGCTCGAATGCTTCACCCGAGAGCGCGAGGGGGTCGAGCTGACCGTGCTCGAGGGCTACGGCGGCACGCTTTGGCGCGACCTAAGAGACGGCGGGCTTGACGCGGTTATCGCGCCTTCCGGCTTTACCTCCCCCGATCTGCGCACCCTGAAGCTCGGCACCGAGCCGTGGGTCGTGCTCGTAGCGGAGGGACATCGACTCGCCGGAAGCGGTCCCGTCGAACCTCAGGAGCTTCAGGGTGAGCGGATCGCGGTCACGGCGCACCGGGACGGCGCCGGGCACGACCGCATGGTGGCCGACATGCTCGGCGAGCTCGGGGTGAGCGCCGAGATGATGCGGACGGCCCCCGGGCCCGCTCTTTACCGGAGCGTGGCACGGGGCGGCACCGTCGCCGTGTCCACGGCTCCCGTGGCGCTGCCTCCCGGTGTGCAGGCGCGCCCGCTGAACGCTCCGCGCGAGGTCGCGTTCGACCTGCTGTGGCGAGATGAGACCCCCTCGCCGGCGCTTGCCGAGTTCGTCCGCCTCACCGCCGAGTCGTGTGGCGATGTGCCCGCGACACGACGTCACCTGCGGGCCGTCGCTTGAGAACCCCGATGACCGAGCCTTCTCTAATCACGAGCGACGACCAGGTCGGCACGCTGCTGCGCCGGGCGATGAGCCGGCCACTGCTGTCCGCCGCCGAAGAGACCGGCCTCGCTATGCAAATAGAGCAAGGCGATGCAGCTGCCAAGGAGCGGATGATCGAAAGCAACCTGCGCTTGGTCGTTTCGCTGGCACGGACCTACCGAGGCAGGGGGATTCCGATGGCTGACCTGGTCCAGGAGGGGACGATCGGACTCATACGAGCGGTCGAGCGATTTGACCATCGGCGTGAAGTGAGGTTCTCCACCTACGCCACGTGGTGGATTCACCGTTCGCTGCGCGACGCCGTGGCCGCTGCGCAGCTGATCCGCGTTCCACCGCGTGCCACCCGCCAGCTGGCCGCCGTGCGCCGGGCCGAGGACGAGTTGGGACATTCGACCGTCGGCGCGCCGTCGACTGCTGCGGTGGCGGATCGGACGGGGTTGAATATCGACAGCGTCCGTTCGCTGCAACAGGCCGCCCGGGTCACGGCGTCGCTGGACGAGCCGGTGGGCGAGGAGGACACGGCGCTGGGCGAACTGATCGCCGACCACCACGCCGCCGACCCACCCGAGCGCGCGGTCGCAGGCGAGGAGTCTGTGATGGTCAGGAGGATGCTGAGGCTCCTTCCGCAGCGGCACCGCGACGTCGTGATTCGCCGCTATGGATTGGGGCAGGTTGCACCCCAGAGCCACGAGCAGATCGGCGCGTGGCTCGGCGTCGGTGAGGAGCGCAGCCGCCAGTTGGAGCGGGAGGCCCTTCGTCGTCTGCGCGCAATCGCGACGGCCCAAGCGGCCTAGTCGCTCGCGCCGTTCGGCTGGCTACGAGGGAGAGCCCCCCGCTGGGCTCCGGCGCCAGCGCCCCTGCGAGCTCGTCGCGTGAGGTGTGCCGCGCTTCCGTTACTCGCCGAGCCGCCGGGCCACAGCGCGCGCTTCCAGCCCTCCACCGGATCACGAGCGCAACCAGCCACACCCGCGCGTCTGGCGTAGGGCCCACTCTTGACGCACACCGAACAATGCGACCCCGAAAGGGACGTTCGTCGCGGAGCGGCAGCGTGCACCAGGCGCCTCCTTGATGAGCACTAGCAGCTCGAGCGCCCAATCTCCTCACTCCTCGTTTGCCGTTGTCACGAGTATCTGAGCGTCGAACGCCCCGGAGACCCGCACCGCGCGGTAAACGTGTCTCGACCGTCGCTCCTCGGCGGCTTCGACGTCACGAAGGTGCGCCCGCGGCCGAGTTCCGCGCAAACGAGGACGCTCGACGTCGCGGGGAGATGCGCCCTGGACCACGAAAGACGTGTCTGAAGCTCGCCGGGCTGCGCGGTCCGACGTGGCTCCTCCACGCTTGAGGGGGCGACGGTGCCAACGCGGCCGGTTCGGCCGGCGACGGGTAGCGCGGATCCGACAGCCCCGTCGCCGCCTCGTCTCCCTCCTCCTTGAGTAAATCCCCGGACGGTGCTCAAATTCAACGGCTGGGACTGGGGGCCGCACCGGACGCGTCCACATGCGGTCCGGGCGCGCCGTCGCAGCTGGTTCTACGCGCCGACGGTGGCGCCGACCGCCTGCTCGACCCGCTCGCCGAGTTCCTCATCGACCTTCTTCCAGTACTCGAACGCACGCGCGAGCACCTTGTCCGACGGTGTAGGCGCTGACATCCTCGGTCGTCTCGAACACGCCAAAGGCCCCCGACCCCTTGGCGTGCGGCTGGCGCTCGGCGATCCGCTCCCGGTTGAAGTTCGCCATCTGCTCGATCAGATACTGATCCTGCAGCAGAATCGGGCCATCCGGGCCAACGGTCAACGAGAATTCGTCGCTGGCAACAGGGATCCCGGAGTCGGTTGTCGTGCGAGGTGGCTTATCAGTCATCGAGCGCTCTCCTTCTCGCTGGACTTATTCGTTGTCTGGCAGGTGGGGCACAGACCCCAGAACGTGACCTCGGCCTCGTCGATCACGAACCCGCCCGCATCGAACGGCAACACGTACGGTGGCTCACCTACGACACAGTGTCGACGTCGCTGACCGCGCCGCACGACAGGCACACCACGGGGTGCTGGTTGTCCCCTACCCGCGTCTCGAGCCGCGCCGGACTCCCAGACGGCTTGATGGCCTGACCAACCAGGCTCGGGCCGGCGCCGCCAGGACGTCGCAGGCGGCCTGGCGGCGCGCGCTCGTTCAGAAAGGCACAGATTCCGAGCGCTGGGCTGCACGAGGCTACGACTAAGTGGTCAATGCGTTCCTCAGGAACGCGGTGGCCTGCGCGAGAGCGGCCACGGCGGCGTGGGTATTACGGAGCGCGTTGAGCATGACGAAGTCATGGACAATCCCCTCGTAGCGTACGGCCGTGACCCCGACGTTGGCCAGGCGGAGCTTGGCTGCGTAGGCTTCGCCCTCGTCGCGCAGTACATCGGCCTCCCCAGTGATAATGAGGGCGGGCGGAAGGCCCGCAAGCTCTTCAACCGTGGCACGGAGCGGTGACGCCGTGATCTGGTCCCGGTCGCTCTCACTGGTTGTGTACTGGTCCCAGAACCATTGCATCCCGTCACGTCTGAGGTAGTACCCCTCGGCGAACTGTTCGTAGGAGCCCGTGTCAAAGCTGGCGTCGGTCACCGGGTAGAACAGCAACTGTGCCGCTAGCCGGGGCCCGGAGCGTTCTTTAGCCATGAGGGTCATCGCCGCGGCCATATTGCCGCCCACCGAGTCGCCGGCGACGGCTATGCGGCTGGCGTCGATGCCATCGCTCGCTCCACGCTCCGCGATCCAGGTAAGGGCGGCGTAGTTCTCTTCAATCGCCGTGGGGTAGCGGGCCTCGGGCGAAAGATCGTAGTTCGGGAACACGATTGTGGCGTTGGTCCCGGCGCACAGCTCCCGGATCAGCCGATCGTGCGTGTGCTTGCTCCCGAACACCCATCCGGCTCCGTGGATGTAGAGGACGACCGGTAGCGTGTCACCGTCGCGCCCCGCTGGCCGCAGGACGCGCACCGAGACGGATCCCGTCGGTCCTCCCGGAATGGTTATGTCGTTGACTTCCACTGCTGGGACTGGGACATCGCCGCTCTGAAGTTGTTCCAGAGCTTTGCGACCTTCGTCAGGTGGAAGCTCGAACAGGAACGGATGGTGACTGGTCGCCTCCACTAACGCCTGTGCCGCCGGCTCGAGCACGACGGTAGTCTTGGTGGCACTCATGATGCTCCTTACGATCGAGAGTGGCCGTAACCTTTTGGTCGGTGGCCTTGATCTCGCAACAATGGACCGGACCCGGCAGGTTTGTGAGACGACGTACTTATGGGGCGTCCGCGCGTATCTATCGGTGCCGCGCAACGCACGTCGCGGACGGTGGACCGGCGAAGTCCAGCGGATCGCCAACCGGTCTCCCGTGCCACCTAGCCACGGCCCTGCGCACGAGCCCGCTTCGACCCGTAGCGGCAGTCACTCCTGCCACCTTAGGCGGCGCGCGGAAAAGCGACGGCTACCGATCAGAGGCGATGAAGCGCCTCAGCTCGATGACACTGGCGCAAACCCCTCGCGCTGCGG
>DATJRS010000162.1:0-2921 GCA_035504535.1 Solirubrobacteraceae bacterium
CCGCCCGCTGAATGATCAGCCTCGCTCCGAGCCGGGCGAGCTCGGAGAGCATCTTCTCCGGGTCCTCAGCGAGGCGGCTCGCCAACAGCTCGTCGATCTCAGCTTGTATCTCCGCCGATGGCGGTACGGTGCGTCTCACGGGTCGCGGTAGGGACGCCCGTTGCCGAGCGCCCCCCGCGCAGATCCCAGCGTGCGGAACTACCGCACTGGGCTCCTCGCTCGGGTTCTGGCGCGGAATCGCGCGTCAGGCCAGGGATGCAGGATCCGGGGCGGCGGTAGCCATCGATCGGCCAGGCGACTCATCCGTTCCCAGTCCAATCTGAAGCGCTGGCTGCGGCGCCGCAGCGCCGTAAACCAGTGCCGCTGGACTTGGTCACGGAAGGTTTTGGCCGCTCTGATGTTGCCGGGCACGGCGTAGTAGCGGTAGTGCCCCTGCACCACGCGCTCAAGCCACCGCCCCTGCTCGGGGATGGGCAGGTGCCGGCGCCGCTTCTGCTCTTCCTTGACCCTCTTCAGCTTCGCCCGCAACCGCTTCTTCTCCGTCACCCGCCGCAGCGCGAACCGCCCGCTCCTGTCCTTCGCGCATATGTGCGTGAAGCCCAGGAACGCGAACGTATCCGGCTTGCCGAGCCCACGCTTCTGTCGACGTTCGGCAGCGAACCGGCCGAACTCGATCAGACGTGTCTTCTCGGCCGCCAGCTCCAGGTTGAACTTCGCGAGCCTGTCGCGAAGCTCGTTCAGGAACCGCTCGGCGTCGTCCTGGTGTTGGAAGCCCACGATGTAGTCGTCTGCGAAACGCACGATGATCACCTCGCCGCGCGCCCGCCGTCGCCTCCATCGATCGGCCCACAGGTCGAACACGTAGTGCAGGTAGACGTTGGCGAGCAACGGTGAAACCGAAGCGCCTTGTGGCGTCCCCTCCAGCGTGTCCGTCCATTCCCCGTTCTCGATGACCCCTGCGTCCATCCATTTCTGGATCAGGCGCAGGACCCTCCGATCCCCGATCCGGTGTTCCAGAAACCGAGCCATCCACGACCTGTCGATGTGCTCGAAATAGCCGCGAATGTCGGCGTCCAGAATCCAGCTCACCTTCCTCTTCTGGATCGCGGCCGCGAGCGCGTCCAACGCTTGGTGCGGTGAGCGCCCGGGCCGAAACCCATAGGAGAACCCGAGGAAGTCCGCCTCGTAGATGGCGTTCAGCACCTCGACCACCGCCCGCTGAAGGATCTTGTCCTCCAACGTGGCGATCCCGAGCGGCCTCTGCCGCCCGTCCGGTTTCGGTATGTACGCCCTACGCGACGGCCTCGCCCGGTAGCTGCCGCGATGGACACGAGCATGCAGATCACGAAGATTCCCCTCGAGATCACACCCGTACTCCAGCCACGTGACCCCGTCCACCCCAGCGGCGGCCTTCGGGTTCAACCCCCAATAGGCCGCGCGCAGGCGATCGATATCGACGTGATGCAACAGCGCGGTGAACCGTGCACCCTTGTCCTGCTGTGCGATACAGCGCACGCGATCAAGCGCACTTGGCCCGCCCACTCCGGCTCTGAGTCCGGGACGGGTTTTGCCGACCACGTTCCCCTCGCGCAGGCCCCTTCCCTCCACCGCCTCCGCGGCCGCCTCAGCGGCGTTGTTCGGCAGCTTCACAGGTACTACGAGCCTGTCCGACTTCTCACGCTCGTTCATCGAGGGATTACCGCCTCAGCGTTCCCCTCGCGGCCCGCCACCCAGCGACATGCCACCCCGCGAACCATCCAGGACGGGGCATCACCACCCGGTGAGGGCAAGCGCGAGATCTCCCGGTTCTCGACATGAAGAGATCGCACACGTGCGCGGGTTCTACGACCACGCAGGGCCCACTGGCGACTCGCGATAACGCCGCCAGCGATCTTGCCTTCCGCACCTACGACCGCGTCGGCACCCTGGACAATGGAGTTTTCGAGGCTCAATACCCGGCCCGCGTGCACCCCTGTCAACGCTTCGCTGCGCCCTCGCGGGTCGCCAACGCATGACTCGGGGCCGCCACGACTCGCTAGATCTTTGACGTAGGGCTCTTTCATCCCCTCCCTCATGCCGGTTGTCCGGCGCTTTCCGTAGGCCTCCTTCATCGTCTGGCAGGACTTGAGGGAACCTACGCCGTCGCTCTGACAGCACCCGGCACGTATTTACAGCAGTTCTGGGACGCGACCCGGCCTCCGTCAGCGAAGTGCTTTTCGCCAATCTCAGGGCGCTGCTTCCCCTGCGCGAGCAGAACCCGGCGGCGAAGTTGCCCACGTGATCGAGATGGACGAGAAGGAGCGGTCGGCTACGTGGCTGCCGCATTCCGGCTCAGCGACAGCCAGCGGCGCTCGCAGTGCGGTCATCAGCGGGCATGACCTGCCTCCGGACAGCCCCGCTTTCATCCGTGCGCTGCCAGGTGCTCGCGAACCCGCAATTCGCCCATACGAGGGAAGATCGCGACGTCATACGACGGTCGGAGCTTCCCTGGGTTTCGCCACCTGCGGGGCGAACGACGCCGGCGGCCTGAATGCCGTCGTCACCATCGGCCGGAGGCCCTGCTTTTCCTCTGGCGCGGGTGTGCGGACCCGTCGCCTCGAGACCCAACGGCGCCCTGCTTCGAGGTCGCGACAGATCCCAGTGACGAAACCTTAACTGCCCTCCAACTCGCCAAAGGTGCGCATCTCGGGGGCCCGCGGTGAGCTAAGCCCGGTGCTCCTCCTTTCCGGCGAGAGGACGCTCCGTTGCTTGCTCGACTTCGGCAAGCGTCCACAGATGCGCCGAGGTTGTCCCGGCGCTCGTAGAACTTTGAGGTGACGGCGGTCCCTCCGGCCCGTCCGCTCCTGGTGGGAGTGTGACGGGCGATCCGCTCAAAGATCTAAGGAGGAACCGCCGTGGGTAAGACCGTATCGGTCGCGCAG
>DATJRS010000163.1:0-11154 GCA_035504535.1 Solirubrobacteraceae bacterium
CGCCGACGCTCCCAGCGGACCAACTGCTCACGCTCGGAGTCACTCAACTCCAACACCGACTTGGGACGTCCAGTTCGCGCCATGCGACATGATACCCCATTTAAGCCACGAACTTCTGGCGGAGGACACTAGCTCGCCAGCAGCCGCGTCGCGCTATCGGTGCGTAACGTATGGGCAGATGAGACAACTCGCCATCAAGGCCACCATGGCTCGGTTTTGGGCTCCCGGGCCGAGTTGCCGGATGAGGACGTGGCGGTCGTGTCTTCGGTGACTGGACTGGAGGACCGGCCGCAGGACCCACCGTCCCCGCTGAGGGATACCCGTCGCGAGCTCGCAGACGAGTTCTTCCGCGGAAGCGGGATCGAGATCGGGGCGCTGCATCTGCCGATGGCGCTTCCGGATGACGCGAGTGTCCGCTATGTCGATCGGATGACCGTTCCAGACCTGCGCGCGCATTACCCGGAACTCGAGGGCGCGGCGCTGGCTCCCGTGGATATCGTCGACGACGGCGAACTGCTCTCCACGATCGACGACGAGTCGGTCGACTTCGTTATCGCCAACCATTTCCTCGAGCACTGCGAGGATCCCATCCGCACCATCGAGACGCACCTGGGCAAGCTGCGGCCCGGCGGGGTGCTGTTTTACGCCGTTCCCGACCAGCGCTACACATTTGACTTTCGGCGACCGGCGACGCCGCTCAGTCATGTGGTGGCCGACCACGAGAACGGACCAGAAGCGTCCCGGTTCGAGCATTATCTGGAATGGGCAAGCCTCGTGTACCCCGCGGGCGCCGAACCGCCGAACGAGCTGTCGGCCCGCCAGCACGCCGCGGACCTGGAAAGATCCGGCTACTCGATTCACTTTCACGTCTGGACCCAGCGGGACCTGCTGGAGCTGATGCTCCATTGTCATGAGCGCCTAGGTTCATTCGAAATCGAGGCGGTCCGGCGGGTGGGCCTCGAGAACATCGTCGTGTTGCGCAAGCACGGCGAGCTGGTCCTCGAAGAGAGCACGGGAGCCGGGGCGCGGGTCCCTAAACGCATCGCCCACCTAAGGACCCGCGCGGTTGCGTCGGCCACGATACCGCTCTCCGCGTTGCGGGCCAGGTTCGACGAGGGTTCGGCGAAAGCGCACTGGTCCGTCGATCCCGACGGCCTGACGGGTCGGGTCCTGGTGCAGTCGGCGGGCTCGGTCGTGACGATCCCCTTGCGATTCACAGGCGTGGTGGGATTCTCGGCCAGAGTGCAGCTGCTGCCCCACGACTGGCGCGACGGCACCGGCACGATCCGTGTGTGGGTGGCCATCACCGACCCCGCCGGCGCCCGACGCACGCTTTGGTCGAGCTCCCTACCGACTGCTGTGTTACACCGGGGCGATCCCAGCGGCCTATCGGTGAACATTGAGCTCCCGCCGCTGAGCACGTCGCTGAACCTGGGGGTTGACCCGCGCGGCTCAGGCACCGGTCCGCTCGTCGCCCGCGCGGCCTGGGTCGATCCTCAGATCGCAGATCCCGGTGGTGTGCTCGCTTTTGGCCCTGGGCGCGCCGGGCGGTCAGCGCCGGTGCGTATCGGACGGTCAGCGCCAGTGCATAACGGACGGTCGGCGCCCGTCCGCAACGGACAGCCGCAGCCTCGCGGGCCGCTTATTTCCGTGCTCACGCCGGTGCACAACCCGCCGCTTCAGATGCTCGAGGAATCGATCGCGTCGGTGCAAGCGCAGACTTTTGCCGCCTGGGAGCTATGTCTTGTGGATGACGGCTCCACCGACCCGGAGGTGATCGCGGCGCTCGAGCGCCACGCGGGATCCGACCCCCGCATCCACCTCGAGCGCCGCGAGAGCGCTGGCGGAATCGCGGCGGCCACCAATACCGCGCTCGACCTTGCCACGGGCGAGTACATCGCGCTTCTGGACCACGACGACACACTCGTTCCGGAGGCACTCCAGCGCGTCGCCGAGCAGATCTCGGCCGATCCCAGCCTCGACATGATCTACAGCGACGAGGACATCGTCATGGATGGCCGCCCAATCTGGCTGCACCTCAAGCCGGGCTGGTCGCCGGATACCCTGCGCACGAACGGCTATACCTGTCACCTCGGCGTGTACCGTCGGGCTCTGGTCCTGGAGATCGGTGGATTTCGCCGCGAGTTCGACGGCTCCCAGGACGTGGACATGATTCTGCGCCTGGTGGAGCGCACCGACCGGATTGCCCACATCCCCCGGGTCCTCTACCACTGGCGGGTCCACGCCAGCTCCACCGCCGGAGGCGACGCCAAGCCCTACGCGTACGTCGCCGCCCGCAATGCGATCGCCGGCCACCTCGAGCGCTGCGGGATCGACGCCGACGTGGGGTACGGACCACCTGGGCTCTACCGAGTCGCGCATCGGGTCGACGCTCAGCAGAGCATTGCGCTCGTGGTCACCGTTCAGGATCCAGAGGGGCTGGAGGAGGCCGCCAGATCCTGGCTCTCTCAGCCCCATCCGAGCTGGAGTCTCGTGCTTGCGGCGCCGAAGCCAGCGCTCGCCGACTGTGCCTGCGCCCTACGAGCCGCCGGAATCGCTGACTCTCGGGTGACCATGCACCCCACGGAGGTGTCCAGCGACGGCGCAACCGCGCTAGCCGAGGCCGCCCGCGCTGCCGAGGCCGAACACCTGCTCTTTCTGGAGACCCCGGCGGTGGGACTCACGCATGATTGGCTGACGCGCCTGATCGGCTACAGCAACCAAGCCCAGATTGCCGCGGCCGGCCCGATCGTGCTCGCCGGCGACGGACGCATCTCAAATGCCGGGGTCGCTCTGCCGGCGGGCATCCCTCTTCACCTCCTCGACGGCGACAGGTCCTCGATGGACAACTTCTTCGGGTACGGAACCTCGGTGTACAACGTGAGCGCGGTGAGCGGGGCGCTCATCACCCGCCGCGACACGTATGAGCAGCTCGGGGGCCTCGATCCACAGTTCCAAGAGCTGGCCCTGATCGACTATTGCCTGCGCGGCGCGGACAGCGGCGGACGCATCGTGATCGTCCCAGACGCCCGCTTGCGCACCACGGGGCCCAACGTCGCCACCAACGACCTTCCTGCCATCTGGCGGCTGCGCGAGCGCTGGGCCAGAACCCACACCCGCGACCCCTACTACAACCCCAACTATCGAACCGACCGCGGCGACTTCGAGCCCCTACGGGACTGACGGCGATGGCCCTCTCCACGCTGCGGGGAGCCGCCGCTCGCGTCTCGGCCGGATCCAGCCGACCGCTTCCCACCGCATGCCGGGTGCCGCTCTCCGCGCTACGCTCGCTGCTCGACGAACAGTCGGCCGGCTCGAGCTGGCTGTTGCATCCAGACGGGGTACTTGGCCGCGCGCTGCTGCTCCCCTCGGGCGGCACCTTCACCGTGCCGTTGAGGCTCTCCGGGGAGGCTCTTTTCTTGGGGCAGGCGATGCTGCTGCCCCACGACTGGCGTGATCTCCGCGACGCGGTTCGTGCCTCAGTGGCGATAACTGATGGGGCCGGGCACGAGCGCGTGCTCTGGTCGGGCACGCTCCGGCCCGGGGATCTCGGGAAGCCTCGTGGCCGGCGCGTCGAGTGCCGCCTCCCCGCCTCCACCACGAGCCTGCGACTGCGCATCCAAGGACCGGGTGCGCCTGAAGACACGTCCGTAAAGCGGGCCATCTGGCTGGAGCCGGCGATCATCGACCTGGACGCGCCCCTCGCGGCGCGTCCGTCGTCCCGGCCTGAATCGATCGTGGCCGCCGCTCGCCGTTCTGTCACACCGCTGATCTCGGTGCTGACCCCCGTCCACGATCCGCCCCTGCAGATGCTCGAGGAAGCGATTGCTTCGATCCGGGAGCAGACATTTCCCGATTGGGAACTGTGCCTGGTCGACGACGGCTCCAGCGACGCCGAGGTCATCGCCGTCCTTGAGCGCCACGCCAGCTCGGACCCGCGCATCCGTTACAAGCGGCGCGAGACGGCCGGCGGAATCTCCGCCGCCACGAACACCGCCCTCGAACTCGCTACCGGCGAGTACGTCGCGTTGATGGATCACGACGACATGCTGACTCCCGACGCGCTCAGGCAAGTCGCCGACCGACTCACCGCCGCGCCCGACCTCGACATGGTCTATAGCGACGAGGATGTCATCGGTGAGGGAGGCTTCGTCGAGCCTCACCCTAAGCCGGGCTGGTCGCCCGAGCACATGTCGGCGCTCATGTACACGTGTCATCTCGGCGTGTACAGGCGCTCGCTCGCCGTCGATCTAGGCGGTTTTCGATCACAGTTCGACGGCTGCCAGGACTACGACTTCGTGCTCCGACTGATGGAGCGCACTGACCGGATCGCGCACATCCCACGCGTCCTCTATCACTGGCGGGCTCACGCCACGTCCACCGCAGGCGGCGAAGCCAAACCCTGGGCGTACCTTGCCCAGCCGGGCGCGATCGCGGAACACCTGCGGCGCAGCGGAGTCGACGCCGAGGTCCAGTTTGCACAGCTGCCGGGGATTCATCGAATCGTCTACCGAGTCCCCCCCTCGACCAGCGTCGACCTCGTGCTTGGCGTCGACGACGTGCAGGGGCTCGCCCAAGCCGCGAGCTCGTGGCTCGCCCAGGCCCACCCGTCCTGGGGCGTCGTACTCGCGGCGCCCCCGGACTCGCTCGAGTCCGCCACTGCCGCGGTCGCCTCGGCGGGCGTCACCGAGTCCCGAATATCCACGGTTCAGACCGGGACCGGCGACGACCGCGTGACGGCGCTGGCCAGGGCGGCGGATGCAGCGACAGCCGAACACTTGATCGTCATGCAGGCCCCCGCAGCGGGGCTCACGCACGACTGGCTCACGCGCCTGATCGGCTACAGCGGCCAACCCCAGATCGCCGCTGCGGGGCCAGTCGTCCTAGCCCCCGACGGACGCATCCAGCAGGCCGGCATCGCGATCCCGGAGGGCATTCCTCTGTACGTTCAGCACGGGTCGCCCGCGGCCGGCGCGCCACTCGCCGTCTACAACCTGAGCGCGGTGAGCGGGGTCCTGGCCACCCGCCGGAGCACGTACCACAAGCTGGGCGGCCTTGACCCGCAGTTCGGAGAGCTCGCGCTGATCGAGTACTGCCTGCGCGCGACTGAGACCAACATGCGCGTCGTGATCGTCCCCGACGCCCGCCTGCGCGCCACTGGGCCCGACCTCACCAACAACGATCTTCCGGCGATCTGGCGACTGCGCGAGCGCTGGGCAAGAGCCCACGCGGGCGACCGCCACTACAACCCAAATTACCGAACCGATCGCGGCGACTTCGTCCTCGTCGACTACGGCTGAGGCACGCCCAGCATCGCTGACGCTGCTGACTCCGGACGCCGGGCCAACGTCTGAGGCACCAGTTGCCCCCGCCACCCCTGCTCCGTCATGCGACACCACAGGTCGTAGTCCTCGAACCCCGCCAGGCTAGGATCGGCGGCAAAGCCGCCGACCCTGCGGAGTCTGTCCGTCCGCATGAGCGCCGGAGCGTGGATATCGTTGCGCGCGCGCAGGCGGGCGGGGTTCCACCCGAAGAAGCTTTCGAGATAATCGCCGCCCGCCTCGACGAACTCCTCGGGAGCTCCCGTTACTTCCTGTATCGGATAGACAAAGGCCATTTCGGGCATCGCGTCGAGCGTTCCCGCAAGCACCTCGAGGCATCGCGGATAGAGCTCCTGGCCAGGTGCGAGAATCAGGAGGAACGTCCCCCGGGCAAAGTCCAGTCCGACGTTTCTGGCAGCACCGACTCCATTCAGCTCGGCTAGCACCAGCTGCGCAGGGATCCGGGGGTGGTCCGACATCCAATTTTCGACCGTTCCGCGCGCCTCGTCGCCGTCCACGGTACCGACCACCACCACGAGTTCGAAGTCGCGTAGCCTGCTCCGCGCGAGCGAATCGAGCGTCGGGATGATCTGCTCGCTCCGACCTGATCCTGCCACCACCGAGGTCACCAGCGGTGCGCGGCGCGACCGCCAGGCTGGGTTCTCGCGCGCCAGTGCGACCCGCCCAGCCCGTAGTCGACGCGCCGCGGTGCGCGGACCGTCGTGCATGGCGTCGGACAGTGCGACATCCGCGACGGAGGGTGAGGACCGCGACGCACCGAGAGCGGAACCCGAGACGACCGGCTCGCCCACCAGCTCGACGATCGCCGCCCGGAGAACCGCGACCGAGAGCGCGTAAGGGATCCAGCTTTTGAGCCGCTCGTAGGCTCGAGAGCGCAGCCGAGACAGCCGTTCTTCATCCTCCAACAGATCCTCGACCACGTAGGGAAGCGCATCGGCGCTGGCCACAAGCAGATGCTCGCCCGGTACGAGCAGCCCAAGGCCGCTGCAGTGCTCGGCGACGACCACCGCTCCGGCGTGGATCGCATCGAGGCTCCCACGCCAGTCCAGGCGCGATTCGTCCTCCCGGTGGAGGCTGATGACGACCTTCGTCCGGGCCAGAAGAGGCCAACGGGCGTCAGCCAGGAACGAGGCGGTGCCGCGCGGACTTGGAGTGCCCTCGGCGATCTGCAGCAAGCAGTTGTGACGCGCGAGCACCGGGGCCGCACGGCTCAGGTACTTGGTGAGTCGCAGGCTATGCGTGCCGAGAAACATAACGTCGATTAAGCGCGGCGCAGCAGGATCGAAGCGATCAAGGAACTTTGAGTATCCAGGCTTCAGCAGCCTCGCGCGGATGCCAACCCGATGCATCGCCATAACCGAAGGCTGGTCGAGCGAGAAGACCGCGCCGGCTCGCCGGAGCAGAGTGGCGCGGTGATCGTCCTCGACCGCCGGCAGTGGTTCGGCGCAGAGAAAGATTGTGCGCCGGAGAAGGCGGTCATCTGGTAGAGCCTCCTGACCCTCGTTGGCGACGTATGCCTCGGGGTCGAGCAGTATGTGAACCAGACTTGGCCGCGGCTCGGGAAATGCGCCAATGTGCAGAGTAGATGGGACGGCCTGTTGCTCCAGCTCGTACTGCAGCGTTTCGGCAAGCTCACGCAACGGATAGGCGTACCCCGCAGACATCACCAAAGCCACCTCAGGCATCGCGCGGATCGTAACGGGAGCCAGTCGGGCCTGCGCCCGGCCGGGTAGCCTCTCGCTAGTGGAGAGCGACCTCGCATCGACCAAGGCGGGAATCTCCGAGCGGTTCGTCCCGGAGCAGGACCAGGGGCGGCTGATCGAAGTCGAGCACGTCTCCCGGTACCGATGGGCCGCGCAGGCGGCGCACGGTCGGATGGTGCTTGATGCTGGCTGCGGCACCGGCTACGGCAGCCGGTTGCTGGCTCACGCCGGCGCGCGTCAGGTGATAGGGGTCGACATCGCGGGTTCCGTGCTCGAGGCGGTAGCCGGCCAGATGCCGGATTCCGTCCACCTCCAGGCAGGCGACGTGAGCAAGCTGGATTTCGAGGACGACAGTTTCGACCTGATCGTGTGCTTCGAGGTCATCGAGCACATGGACGATCCTTCTGCCGTGCTCGACGAACTGGCCCGCGTTCTTGCTCCCGGCGGGCTTCTGCTCGTCTCCTCACCCAACCGCGACGTCTATCCGCCGGGGAATCCGCACCACCTGCACGAGTTCGCACCTAACGAGCTCGAAGCGGAGCTGGCTGCCAGGTTTGGCCAAGTTCGACTTCTGCGCCAGCGCGATTATCTGGTTTCGGCGCTCCTGTCGGATGCGACGAGCGGACGGGGCGACGGCGCGGCAGTGGAGGGTCTCGCGTTGCACAAGCTTGTCGCGGAGGCTCCCGGGGGCGAGACCTACACGATCGCCATGGCCAGCGACGTGGAGCTGCCACAGCTACCGGAGCTAGGCGCCATGACGGGCACGCTCGAGCTACGCGAGTGGTTGTCGGTGTTCGAGACACAGACGCAAGCGATCGCGGAGAAGGACAGCTACATCGCCGAAATGACGGCCCGGGTCGAGGAGCGGGATCGACTGGCCCAGCTGCTACGCGACGCCGAGCATCGCTTGGCGGAGGTACCCGATCTGCGCCAACGGATGGCCGATCTCGAAGTCGAGCTCGCCGCGGCGCAACGCGCGGCCGAGGCGGCGCGCTTGGAAGCCGATCAGCTCGATCGGATGCTCATGTACGGGCGCAGGATGCTGAGGTTCGTTAGGCCGCTGATCAAGCCCCTGCGCCAGCTCCGGCGGAAGCTGCGCGGCTAACCGTGCCGAGTTCGCCGCTGGATGGCAGGCGGCGGGGACGGTTCGCCAACCTGCCGCAGCGCGTCTACCTGACTTACAAGTACCGGGGGATCTCCTCGGTCCTGTTCCGAAGCCTGATCTTCCCGCTGCGGCTCACCCCGCTGGACCGCTTACTGCAGCTTGGTCCCGGGCCCGGTGCCGAGGCCATCGCCGCGCGGCGCTGGTACAGCCGCCATGGGCGCCCCGTGACGATTGTGATCCCGAGCTACCGCGACGCGAAGCTCGTGGCGCAGTTAGTAACGAAGATCCGACAGACGACCGACCGAGATCGCGTGCGGATCATCGTCGCCGACGACGCCAGCGGGCCGGAACATCTCGCCGCCCTTGGCCAGATCGACGGGATCGAGGTGGTCGCCGGCGAGCAAAATGCGGGGTTCGCAACCAACGCCAACCGTGGACTGCGGGCGGCAGATCCGCAGCACGACGTGATCCTTCTCAACTCCGACGTCGTCCCCATCCGAGGCTGGCTGGCCTCGCTCCAGTACGCGACCACGCACGGTCCCAGGACCGGAATCGTCGGCGCAAAGCTCCTCTATCCCGACAACCGCATCCAGTATGCGGGAACGATCCGCAACCCGGACGCACCCGACTGGTTCGACCATCGCTACCGATTCGAGCCGGCCGACTGGGGGCCGGCCGATATCGCTGGCCCGACGCTGGCCGCCACCGGCGCGTGCATGTACATCCGTCGCGCGGTGCTCGACCAGGTGGGGCTGTTCGACGAGGAGTACGGGATGGGCTACGAGGACATCGACTATTGCCTTCGGGCGTGGGAGGCTGGTTACGAGGTCATCTACGCGCCGTCGGCGCGGCTGCATCACCACGAGTCGATCGTCCGGGGGACTTCCGTCGGGGAGCGCGAGCGCAAGTCACAGCGCGTCTTCTGGCGTCGCTGGGGAACCTTCTTCGGCGAGCGTCCCGTCCGCAGTGAAGACGGCCGGCTCCGGGTCGTATACGTGGTGCAGACCACGAACGTGTTCGGCGGCCTACGCGTGGTGTTCGAGCATCTCAACGGCCTCGTGGAGCGCGGCCACGATGCCGAGCTGTGGACCCTCGGAACCGAGCCCGACTGGTTCGAGCTCCGCTGCCCGGTGCGCAGCTTCCCCAACTACGACGCCCTGGTCGCCGCGCTCGCGCCCCTTGAGGCGATCAAGGTCGCGACGTGGTGGGAGACCGCCACACCAGTCTGGCGGGCGAGCGTCGTCAACGGCTTGCCCGTCTACCTGGTCCAGGACATCGAGACGAGCTACTACCCCGAGGTCGCCACGCGCAGGCATGAGGTGCTGAATAGCTATCGCCCCGAGTACAGGGTCCTGACCACCTCTACCTGGAATCAGGGTCAGCTTGCCGAACTGGGGCTGGAGTCAACGCTGATTTCGCCGGGCGTCGATCTCGGCACCTTCCGCCCGTTACCCGACGTCGCTCGTCGCCATGGCATGTTGCTCGCCCTTGGGCGGTCACAGGCGCTCAAGAACCTGCCACTAACACTCGCCGCCTGGCGGCGCCTCCCGGAACCGCGCCCGGAGCTGTGCCTGTTCGGGTCCGAGCCCGAGCTGGCGCGAGAGCCGGGCATGAGATACGTGAACAAGCCCTCCGACCGTGAGGTCAACGAGCTCCTGGGCCAAGCCACCGCGTTCCTGCAAACCTCAACGCACGAGGGCTTCTGCCTGACGGTTCTCGAGGCGATGGCGGCTGGTTGCCCCGTCATCTGCACGGACGCGGACGGCAACCGTGACTTCTGCGTGAACGAAGCGAACTGCCTGATGCCGGATGCCAGCCCCACGGCTGTCGCCGCTGACGTTCGCCGGCTCCTCGCCGACCCGGCGCTCTGCTCCCGCCTCGCTCAGGCCGGACTAGCTACCGCGACCGCTCATACCTGGGACCGCCGCATCGACGAGCTGGAGCGATTCATGCTCGAGATTGCGCGCCCCCACGCGACCCGGTCGAGCCATACGAGCGTGCGATCGCCAGCCAGCGCCGTGCCGCGGCCCGGCTCACGGAACGCTTGACGGCGGGCCGCCACAGCGCCGCCGCGTCGACCGCGAGCGACAGGGCGGTGGCCCAGGCCAGCGCGCGGGCGTGACGCTCGCCGTAGATGATCCGGCACGCGCGATCCATCCCCGAATCGATCATCCTCTCCCGCTCCGCCTGGCCCCACGTGCGTGTCGTGCTGGCACTGGCGCGATGAACGAACCGCACTCGCGCGCACACCCCGATCCGCGAGCCGGTATTCCCGCGGATCCGCCAGCACCACTCCACGTCTTCCCCGTAGAGAAACAGGTCCTCCCGCAGCGGCCCCGCTTCCCGGATGGCGTCGGCTCGGACGATCATCGCGGTGGCCGGCACCCAATCGACCCCGAGTTGGTCGCCGCCCGGCCAGAAGGAGCCACGCAGGGTGGACCCGGCAACGCGCCGGGGCAGCAGACGGTGAAGCCTCGACGTCCGGAGCACCAGGCGCCAGATTGTCGGGAGCGCCCGGCCCGGGGTCCCCCACGTGCCGTCTGAGTCGATCAGCTCCGGGCTGGCCGCGACGAGCTCGGGGTGGGCATCCATCCACGCGGCCAGCTCCTGCAGCCCGCTCTCGGGGACCAGCACGTCCGGGTTCAACAGCAGTACGTAACGACCCGAGCAAGCGGGCAGCGCGGCGTTCACGCCGGCGGCGAACCCCCGGTTCTCGTTGCGCGTCAGCACGCGGGCTTGGGGAAGCTCGCGCGTCGCCACCGTCACGCTGTCGTCGGGAGAAGCGTTGTCGACGAGGATCGCCTCGCCCCAACCGGATTCGATCGCCGGCCTGATCGAGCGCAGACACCCGACCAGCTCGGCCGCCGAGTTGTAGAGCACGATCACGACCGACAGGCACGGCCGGCGCAACCCGCCGCTGTCGCTCATCTAAAGGTCTTCGGCGACCCGCGGGGCGATCCGGTTGAACGCCCAGAAGCCGACGACAAACACCGCCAGCACGATC
>DATJRS010000164.1:0-15129 GCA_035504535.1 Solirubrobacteraceae bacterium
CAGGCCAATGAAGGCAAGAATGAGCGCCAGCCCCGTCGAGAGATAGACCAGCCGGCTGAGCAGACCGGATACCAGGAAGTAGAGGGGACGCAGCCCCAGCAGCGCAAACGCGTTGGCCGCGAAGACGATGTACGCATGGTCAGTGACGCCGAACACGGCGGGAATTGAGTCGAACGCGAACAGCAGGTCGGTCGTGCCAATCGCGACCAGCGCCAGGAACAGCGGCGTCAGCGCGCGCCGGCCGGAGCGGCGAGTGATGATCCTCCCCTCGTCGTAGCCGCTGCTCATCGGAAGTGCACGACGGGCCCAGGCCACGATCGGGTTGTCCTCGACATGCGGATCGCGGTTGCGGTGGCGAAACAGCTGAATCGCCGTGAACGTCAGCGCCAGGCCGAAGACCAGGAACATGAACGAGAACAGCTGCAACAGCGCCGCGCCCAGCGCGATGAACACGGCGCGCAACGCCAGCGCGACGATGATCCCAATCGTCAGGGTCTTCGGCTGCTGCGCGACCGGGACCGCGAAGCTGCCGATGATGATCACGAACACGAACAGGTTGTCAACCGACAGGCTCAGCTCCACCAGATAGCCGGCGAAGTACTGCGTGGCCGGATCCGATCCGTTCAACAGCCCGAACACCGCGCCGAACGCCGCAGACACCGCGACATAGAACACCGACCAGCGCGCCGCGGCAGCCAGGCCGACCGTCAGGGCCCGGCGGCCCAGCACCACCCAGTCGAGCAGAAGCAGCCCCGTGATCACAGCCAACGTGGCCGCCCATCCCTCGGCCGTGACCTCAAACATCCGGGTGTCGCCAGCTGGGCAAGTCGTCAGACCCGTCGCGGGGTGCCAGCGCGATCAGTTGGCGCTGACAACAGTCTAGGCGGCGATGGCGGCTGTCACGGCGGTCCGCCGCGCAACTCGCGATATATCCGGCCGCTGCCGGCCGCCCTAACCGCGCGATGCACGTCCCAGCCGGCCGCCGCTCACTCGTCGATGTCCCGGTGATGGGTCCCACCTCGACGGTCATGCGGCCACCCTGCGCCCGTCCGCATGGCTGGGATTTTCGGTCCCATCGAGCGACGAGGCGCGGCGGAAGTCGCGCGCGATCAGCCATATCGCGAGCACCATTTCCTGGATCGCTAGCGGTGCGAACAGCAGGTTCTGGGCGGTCGAGTCGATGCCGACGGTCCCATACATCCCAACAGGCCGGCGACGAGGTAAAGCGGAATGGCACCGAGTCTCCAGCCGGCGATCCACCGCGGGACGATGCCCGAGCGGTACAGCAGCACGTAGAACATCGCGGCGCCGAGGCAGAACACCAGCGCCAGCACACCATAGACAGTCAGGGCGTCCACAAGGCGGGCCGACGCCGTTCCCGTTCGGACCGCGACGACGCGATGGAGTGGCGCGAGCACCAGCCAGCCGACCGCGATGACCCCGTAGCACGTGCTCTCGATCGCGCCGCGCGCGATCAGGTATCCGACCGCGAGCGTCTCGTCGATCCTGCGCAGCACGGGGAAGAGGACAACCGGAATGAGGGCGAGCGACAGCCCTATGAGGAGGACGAGCAGGGCGCTGGTGACCAACCCGCCGGAGTGCTTCGCTGCTTCGCTCACCGGATCAGCGGCGCCGCGCACGCTCGCGCTCGAGACCTTGCTGAGCACGCTGGCCACCGTCCCGACGATGTACAGGACTCCCGCGACGCGGGCAGCTTGGCGCGCGCTCATCTCGCACGCCGGTCAGCGGGCTCGAGGATCACGACGGCGGTCTCCATCGACCGGCGCGCGGCGTAGCTGTCGAGGCCCTTGTCGATCTGGCGCCAGCGCTCCCAGAGACGCTCGCGCTCCTCGCCGTGCGCCGCGCGACCGGTGACGCGCATACTGCCGTCGACAAGCTCGACCCTCGCCTCGGGGTGCCCCTGGAGGTTCAGCCACCAGGCCGGCTCGGCGTCGCCCCAGCCGTTCATCGCCATCGTGACCAAGTTCGAACCGTCCTGGTAGTAGCCCACGAAGACCGAGCGTGGTAGGCCGCTGCGACGCCCGACCGTGGTCAACCGCATGCCGCCCCAGCGGCCCGGCTTGGGCCGCCACAGACCGATGCGTCCGCGACTCACGCGATACAAGCCTCGATGGGCGCTCCATGCGAACCGCACGAACCAGCGCGGCGGCATCCATGCCCTCTTGCGGTGCGAAGGTGCCGGGGTCTCGAGCGCAGCCATCGATGCAGCGACGATCGCGCGACCGCCCGCGCGACACATCCGTAGGGCCCACGAATGCGGGTCCGGGGTTCGCGCAGTCATCCCCGGGTCGCGACATGAACGCAACGCACCGCGCCGGGGCATCCTCGCCGGAGTCCGGCGCCCACGATGCGACGCGCGAACGCGCGTCCACCGACACAGTCGCTGCGGGTCACCGCCGGAAGGCCGCGGTGGCACGTAAAAACAGGAGAGCAGGGCTCGGCTCGGTTCCTCCCGAGAGACCCGCTCATCGCCACAAACGCGCACGCGGCGCGCTGCCGATCGCTCCTCCGGATCGGCGATCGGGGCGTTAGCCGGATGTCCCGAAGCTGCAAGCACGAGAGCGGTCACGACGGCCTCGACGGCAGCGTGGCTCCTTGAGGCGTCAGGCAGCAGCAACGACCGGCCGGCTCCGGTGGCTCCATTGGACAGACGGCGCTCGTACTGGAGCACACGCCACACGGGGAGCCTCCCCACCTAGCCCGGCCCCGTCGCAGCTGAAGACCGAGCGAACACGGGTCCGGGGCATTTCTCTCCTAAACGCGGGTTTCACCTCGTCCTACGAGTGACGCCCCGTCGACGAGGAGACTCAAGTGGCACACACCCCCTACATCACCCTCTCCCCCACCGAACCCGCCGCGCGCCAGGTCATGCGCGAATCGCTACTCGCCGCCCTCGATGCTCGCATCACGTCCGCGGGTGGGGTCGCGGATTACGTCTACACCACGCCACGCGCCGACCTCGATCGGATGCTGCGCCGCGCCACCATCGTGTCCGAGGACGCGCACGTGCTGCCAGGTGAGGATGCCGCCGCGCACGCCGCGGGTGAGCGAGTCCTCGCGGCGGCACGGATGCTTCAGACCGAGGCCCGCTGCCGCGAGCTCATCGCCCAACATGCCGCCGCGCAACACCCCGCCATTCCTCACGACAAGCTTGCGTGCCACATCTCCGACGAGTTGCACGCGGACACCCAATGGGCCCTAGCAGCGCGCCTGGCCTACCACGAGCACAAGCTCTCGCACCCCGACTACGTCCACGGCGTGGGGTTTGACCACCTCCAGGCCACTGCGGTCGAGTCCCGGCATCTGCTTGCGCTACAGCTCGACGCCTACGACCGCGGCCTTGAGGTCGTGCCCTGCCAGCACACCCAGTTCGGCCTCGGTCAGACGCTCCACCACCGCATCACACGCTCCGTCATGGTGGCGCACGAGAACCACCGGCCGGGCTGGCAGGTGGAGGAGATCGCCGGTCGGCTCGCCGAACATGAGGACTATCTGAAGGACGCCGTGGACGAGTACCGCGAGTTCCGCCGCGTCGTTCCCGTCTCGGCCGATCACGGCATCTACCCGCACGATGTGCCCGAATATCGGCATCCGGACTGGAACGAAGCGGCACGGGTGGCGGACTCCGCCGTCGACCAGGCCCTCGGCCGGCCGCCCAGGGACCAGGCGGTTCACGCGCCGGCCGCAGGCGCCGAGGCGCTCACGCGTCGCGCAGAGGCTGCCCTCGGAACCCCGGCGCGCGAGGCCTATCTGGACGCGCGCGCCCAAGCGGGCGCTGTCGGCATGGCGCTCGCCGATCCAAGGATGCAGCGGGCGCTCGACCTCGCGGAGCTTCGGCAGCAGCACGCGCGCCTCGCTCGCTCGCTGCCCGACGGCTACGACCCCGACCGCAAGCCCCCGCTTTCGCAGCGACGAGAGCGGGCGCAGTGGCAGCGCCACCAGCCGGCCGCCCACGCCCTCGCCATCAACGCGGCCGAGCAGAAGCTCCTGCGGACCGAGCTCGGACCCGACAGCGACCAGCTCGCCCGCCGCGCGCTCGAGCTCGTCGAGGCGCGCGAGCAGATCCTCGCCCAAACCCCGGAGCTTCAGCGCAAGGCGGTCGAGGAGGAGATCGCCCGTGAGCCCGAATGGTTGACCGACACGCTCGGGCCACGCCCCGAGGTGGGCGCGGCGCGCTGGCAGGCCCTCGCCGGCGAGTTGGCCGCCAACCGCCTGCGTTTCGCGGTCGCCGACGACGCGGACCCGGGCATTCGCCCCGAGCAGTCGGTGCTCGCCGGCAAGGTCGCGCTGTTCCGGGTTGAGGCGGCCATCGAGCAGTCCGTGTCAATGACACCCGCGCTCGCTCTCGGGATGTAGACCCACCGATGAACCAGAACCGGAAATACATCAAGGCCGAGAAGCGCGTCGCGATCGTCGTTCTGGGCTTCTGGCTGGTCGGCGCGCTCGCGTTCACGCTGTGGGCGGGACCGGTCCTCGCCACCTGGGCGATCACCGGCCAGTGGGTCCGGCTGCCCTATGGGCGGGCGCTGATCGTCACGGTCGGGACGGTCTTCAGCGTCGCGCACGCCACTCGCCATTGGCCACCTCTGGTTCGCCAGGCGGCCGCCGTCCACCTCCGTTGGTGGCTTGCGATCGCGCTCCTGCTCGCGGGCGAGATCGCGGTCGCGACCGGCATCTTGCGCTGGCTTGACCGGGTCGCCAGCCAGCCGGTCGCGGACCGGCGGTGGTGGCAGCTCAAGGGCATCTCGCCGCGAACCTACGGTCGCACCCACACGCTCGCCCCCCTGCTGGTCGAGCGCCGCCAGCCCGACCAGATCGTCGTCGGCATCCACCAGGGCCGTCGTCTCGCCGTTCAAAAGAACGTGCACCTGCTCGTCATCGCGCCGCCGCGCTCGGGCAAGACCGCCGGCATCATCATCCCCGCCCTACTCGATCACACGGGCCCGGTCGTCTCCACCTCGGTACGAACCGACGTTCGCGACCGGACGATGACCCGCCGCCGGGAGCTTGGCGAGGTCTTTCAGTGGGATCCGTTCAGCCTGTCCGGCGACACCGACTTCTACGACCCGATCCACGGATGCAAGGACTGGGGGCATGCCCTGCGCGTCGCCCGCTGGTTCACCGGGGCGGTCAGCCTCTCCACCGGCGGCTCGCAGGACTACTTCAACGAGGAGGCCGAAAACCTCCTCGCCCCGCTCATCTACGCCGCCGCGTGGCCGAGGAACGGCTCCATCGTCAGCGTGTTCGACTGGCTCGAGCGCAAGGACCCCAACGACGCCATCAGCCTGCTCGACCAGGTCGGACGCGCCCACCCCAACCAGCCGACCGTCCAGCGGGCGTGCGCCGCGGCGATCGCCAAGCTCAAGGGCACCTTCGCCTACAACGAGCGCCAGCTCGACGGGCTCATCGGAACCGCCCGCGTGTTCCTCAAGGTGTACGGCAACCCGGCCGCGCGGGCGACCGCCGAGACGTGGCGTGCCAAAGACGCCGGGCGCCGGATCATCACCCCGGAGGCGGTCTTCGGTAAGGGTCCCGACGGGGTTGAGCGCTCCAACACCCTCTACCTCATCGCCGACCGCGATGACCAGAAACAGCTCGCCCCGATCATCGTGATGATGCTCTCCGAGATGGTCTACTACCTCGACCAGCAGTACAACCGCCGCCGCGAGCTTCCCGTCTCGGCGATGTTCGCTCTCGACGAGGCCGCGCAAATCGCGCCGCTGCAGGACATCAACCGAATCATGTCCGCGTCGCTGCCCAACAGCCGGTTCATCACCGTCTGGCACTCCGTCTCACAGATACAAGACCGGTACGGCTCAGAAGCCGCCCGCGAGATCCTCGCGGCATCCCAGGCGAAGATCTACCTCGGGTCAAACACCGACGGCGAAACGGTCAGCGAGGTCAACCGTCTCGTCGGCCAGCTCGCGGGCGATCAGACGTTCAACCCGGAGATCCAGACCGCACAGGCCATGCAGCGCCTGGGCGAGGAGCAGGGAATCCTCGTGCACACCCAATACCCGCCCGCCCTGTTCAAGCAGCGCCGCTACTACAAAGACCCCACGCTGCGGCGGATGGCCGACGACCCTGACTACTCCGCCGTAGCTGGCGCACCCGCCGAGATCGCTGGGGTGGCGTGATGCGCCTTCCGTTCCACGCCCCGGCCGATCAGCGCGACTACCTCGAGCCGCCGCCGTCGCCGCTGCTCCCCGTCTCCTGTCTGCTTGCCATCGTCGTCGCGGTCGCGGTCGTCTCCGCCGAGCTCGGCGGGCGCCTCGCGCTGATCACCGCCGCCTTCGCCGCGATGGCGCTTGCGACCAGGCTGCCCCGTGTCCTGCCCGTCACGGCCGCGCTCGCGCTGCTCATCGCCGCGCTCGCGGTGCTCGCCGGCCCGGGCAGCGCCGCCGTCCTCGCGGCGCACACGATCACGCACACGACGACGGGCGGCCGATGATCCCCGCTCGTCTACAGCGCCTCGGCCCGGAACCCCTGGCCGGCCAAGAGCAGCTGTTCGCGCCCGCACCACCCGAGCCGCCGTCCTTTGACGAGATGTGCCCGCCCATCCTCACCGCACAGCTCGAGCTGGAAGTAGACGCCGCCATCAGAGCGGGCAGTCAGACGACCGTCGATGACTTCACCACCCCCGATGCCTGAGCCGGCCGCCGT
This sequence comes from Solirubrobacteraceae bacterium, assembly GCA_035504535.1. Classification (GTDB taxonomy): domain Bacteria; phylum Actinomycetota; class Thermoleophilia; order Solirubrobacterales; family Solirubrobacteraceae; genus Palsa-465. The sequence continues at coordinate 6,685 of DATJRS010000164.1, forward strand.
CCAACCTGGCGGGAACCCCGCACCGCGCTCCACCGCGACGAGTGACGGCGGCGACCTTCTCGCCGGGATGAACCCGCAGCAGCGCGAAGCGGTGCAGCACCCCGGCGGGCCGCTACTCGTCCTCGCCGGCGCGGGCTCTGGCAAGACCCGCGTGCTTACCCACCGCATCGCCTGGCTGCTTGCCACTCGCCGCGCCAAGCCCCACCAGCTCCTCGCCATCACGTTCACCAACAAGGCAGCCGACGAAATGCGCGCCCGAGCGGGCGCCCTGACCGGGCAGTCCGGCCGAGGGCTCTGGGTGATGACTTTCCACGCCGCGTGCGCGCGCATCCTTCGCCGGGACGGCCAGGCGCTCGGCTACAGCCCCAACTTCACCGTCTATGACACCTCCGACAGCGTCCGGGTCATCAAACGCCTCCTCGCCCCGACAGCAGGAGAAGACAGCGAACAGCCCGGGGGCGGAGCGCGCGGGGTGCAAGCCACCATCTCCGGCGCCAAGAACCAGATGCTCACCGTCGAGCAATGGCTCTCACAGCAGCCGCACCCCGACCTCGCGGCGGCCACCGCGAACGTCTGGCGCGCCTACGACGCCGAGCTATTGCGAGCCAACGCCCTCGACTTCGACGATCTTCTCCTCGTGGCGCACCGGCTGTTGGCCGAGCACGACGAGATCGCCGAGCACTACCGCCAACGGTTCGCACACGTGCTCGTCGACGAGTACCAGGACACTAACCACGCGCAGTACGAGCTCCTCAAGCGCCTCGTCGGACCGCAGCGCAACCTCACGGCGGTCGGGGACATCGACCAGGCCGTCTACAGCTTCCGGGGCGCCGACATCCGCAACATCCTGAGCTTCGAGACCGACTTCCCGGACGCCGGCGTAATCAAGCTCGAGCAGAACTACCGCTCCAGCGCGGCCATCCTCGACGCCGCCAACGCCGTGATCGCCAACAACACCCAACGGCGCCCCAAGACGTTGTGGACCGACAAGGCCGGGGGCAGGCCAATCCAAGTGCACGAGCTCGCCACCTCAGACGACGAAGCCGCCCTCGCCGTCCAGATCGCGCGCGAGCACCGCGACGCCGGCGGTGCGCTCGCAGACGTCGCGATCCTCTACCGAACCAACAGCCAGTCGCAGCCCTTCGAGGAGGCGCTCACCGCCGATGGCGTTGCCTACCAGATGCCGGGCGCGCTGCGGTTCCATGAGCGGGCCGAGATCAAAGACGCGATCGCCTATCTTCGCCTGCTGTCAAATCCGGCAGACGACGAAGCCTTCGCGCGGATCTTGAACGTCCCCAGGCGCAACCTCGGCGACGCCGCGCTCAACAGCATCCGGATCATCGCCGCCGAAACCGGAACGGCGCTACTCGCCGCCGCCCGGGCGGCCGCGCGCACGCTCGGCCACGCGCGCAGCACCAGCCTGCTTGCGTTCCTCGAGCTGATCGACGACCTCCTGGCCTTCACCCAGGAACATCCCGGCGTCGCCAACCTGCTCGAGCGCCTGTACGAGCGAACCCGCCTAGTACCCGGCGAGACTGACGACGAGCGCCTCAACAACCGCCGCGAGAACCTGCTGCAACTACTCAGCGTCGCCGCCGGCTACGACGCCAAGCACCCCGACGGCGGCACGCTCAACAGCTTCCTCGAAGCCATGTCACTCGCCGGCGACACCGACGCCCTCCACGCCGAGCGCGACCACGTGACCCTAATGACGCTCCACGCCAGCAAAGGACTCGAATATCCCGTCGTGATCCTTGCGGGCCTCGAGGAGAAGCTATTTCCCCACGACCACGCGGTGCGCGCAGACCCGGAGGCGGTCGAGGAGGAGCGTCGCCTCTGCTACGTCGGGATCACCCGCGCCCAGGCAGAGCTTCACATCACCCACGCCCGCAAACGGGTGCTTTACGGCAAGGTCATTACGGCCCAGCCCTCACGCTTCATCCAGGAGCTTCCGCACACCGCATGCGAACATCACAGCCACGCTCCCGACCGCGCAAGCGTCACCCCGCAAACCGCACCGGACAACAGCGGCGCGATCATCACCGCCCCCTCCCCCGCCCCGGCAACTCAACCGCTACCGCCCCAAGCCCCAACGCACGGTACGGCCACGACCGCGGAGGAGTACGAGCCGTCCGTCGACGATCGTGTGGAGCATCCGAGCCGTGGCGCCGCCACCGTCACGGCTGCGCACGGGCCAGCAGTCACCCTCGTGTTCGATCGCGAGCCCGGCAAGCCCTACGAGCTGCACGCGCGCCTGGCGCGCCTGCGCCCGATCAGCTAGGCCATCGGCCGCGAAAGCCAGCGTCGGCTCCTCGTCGCCCGAGACGACAGCCCGACGTGCACAGCGGGCTTCGACCGTCCCAGGCTGGCGTTACGCTCGCCCCGATGCCTCGAACCTGCGTCTTCTGTGGAGCACCGGCCGATAGCCAGGAGCATGTCTGGCCGAAGTGGTCGGCGCCGCTGCTCGCTGACGACGAGCTCCTCCCGCACTTCCACCAGATAGTCCAGGAAGGACGGCCAGACGAGGAACGGCGGTACGCGAAGGGCGCGTCGTCACTGACGGTCGGAGTTGTCTGCGAGGGATGCAACAACGGCTGGATGTCAGACCTAGAGTCGCGGGCGAAGCTGTACCTGGAGCCGATGCTCCGCGGCCACGGAAGGGCTCTGCATGAGACCGGAATTCGCACGCTCGCGACGTGGGCGCTCAAGACCGCGATGATGGTCGAGCACATGCACGGCGCGAAGCGCCACCTCATCCCGGCGCAGGAGTACGCCCATCTCTTCCACCATGGCAGGCCCTCCGAGCGCGCGCGCGCATATGGATGGCCTCGTACGCCGGGAGCCAGGCCGTCGCCGTCGGAAGCATGTGGGGCCTCGACGCAGAAACGAGTGAGACAGGGCCGCGTGAGTGGGAGCCCGACCGCGGCGCCCGGGATATTTGGGGAGCGACCATTCTCTTCGGACCGATCGTCTTCCACGTCTTCGGCACGACCATCCTGCCGCTGCTTGAAGGCCTCGAAGTGAACGCCCCGTACACGCGCCGCATCTGGCCGTCCACGGCGACTTCACCTGGGTTCCGAGGCCAGGTTTCAACGACCACGAGCTGATGGCGTTCGCGGATGGCCTGCTCAATGAGTTCCAGCGCCGGGTTCCAACGAGCGCGACCTGACCGAAGAGCAAGACGACGTGGTACCTCGGTACACGCTAATGCCTGACTGCCAATACTCCGCGAGTTCGGTTGGACCAAGGCTGATGCCCTCGGCTTCAGCAGCCTACGCGCCTCGCTGGCGCCGCACTTCGAGACGTCGCCGACGAGTCCCCCTCTAGTGAAGCGAGAAATTATCCTGTTTCCCTACCTGCCGCTGAGAGATCGGACAGCGGTAGATGGCTGGACGCTGATCCCGTCGCGAGATGTTCAGAAGGAGGACTGCGTCGACGACCTGGCACTCAATGCCGCCCTAGGGCTGCTGCGCCTGTACTCGGACCAAGGCGGCCCACACAGAGCCGGGGCTCTCGCGCAACCCCCATCGGCCATCGGAGATCCGGTGCGACCTGGCGCCTTGGCTCGGCTTCGACGCGCAGTCATGGTCGCCTGTCTCGACACAAACCCATCCGGGGTTATCCCTGACGATGAGCAGACGGGGAACGAAGGCTGGGCGACATACACCTCCGAACATCTACAGATCTGGGGGCACGCGGTTGACGACCATGGTCGGTTGGCCGATCAGCGGGGCGGCATGGTGACCGTATTAACCGGGGGGTACAACGTGCTTGAGACAGGCGATCTGCGATTCGCTCCGCCCCCGGAAATGCACCAGCTCATCTTTGCCCGCCCATTTGACGACGAGTATGCGACAGCAGTTCATCGCGTTCTCGGAGCCCGTGGAGAGACCGCGCGTCGCCTTGCACGTACCATCGATTGGCTCGGGCTCGCTTGGCAAAACGCAGATTCCATCGATCAGAACCTACGGATCGTTTCGCTGTTCTCCGGTTTTGAAGTGATCCTTGCGAAGCCCGCGGATGCCAAAGCCGCGGCGCTAGCCCTGGGCGCGCTACTGGATCCACCCGGAACCAGAACCCGTTGTTACAAGAGCTGGAGGACGAGAAAAGGAAAGCCGGTTCCAGACAAGATCAGCCAACTCTCGTGGTGGTTCGTTCAGTTCGCATGGCTCCGAAACGCGATCCTCCACGGTGATCGTCTGACAGCCCGCAACTACCACGACCGTCGGGGGCGCCCCCACAAGTGGGTCGCCGAGCTCACTCTCCGCCACGCAATCAAGGAGACTGTCGCTTGCGCAGGCTATCCCGACATCCGCGTCGACCCAGCGACGAGAACGTTGACCCGGGCCATCAAAGACGCGATCAGCCGCGGGGAATTTAGTCCACCGCCAGGCACCTAACGCACTACTAGTCTGGCGAGCACCGGCCGCCGGAATCCAAGGCAGCACGCCCGTGGTCTTGCGATGATCGCTTTCTGCCCAGCATCGGCCGGATTGGTGTGGCGACACCGGAATCCCTCCACGCCGCTGCCCGGCTCATCGCCTTGCCACGCGGTGAGAATCGTCGGCACCCCCGGGGCATCGGCCTACTCGTCGGTGAACAGTGCGATCGGAGGGGCGACGCCATCGCCAAGCTGCTGTCGACGTCGGACCATTCGATCGCGTCGGCCGATGAAGTGATCGACCGGGCTCACGTCTCGCATGAGCGCGTAGGTCGCACCGGCCATCGCGTCTCGGGCGATCGCCTCGCGGAAATTGATCACCGCATCAACCGTGGGGCCAGCAATCGGACCACCGTGAACAAGCGCATTCCTCGTACGGTTGGCGCGTCGATCAATGCGCTTGAAATCGCTAGCCAGCTGGTCCCACCACGCGGCCGTCGCTTGACCGACGATTGTCCGGTCGCGGACGACGCGGAGCCGTCGCTCCGGGGGATAACCAGCCGGCAGAAGCCCGAGCAGCCAATCAATTTGGCGCAGCGCTCCGGCCAGGTCGATCGATTCGCCCGGCTTGTACCCGAGATCGTGGTTGTTGAGGATGTCGAAGTACTTCTGCTCTCCACCGGGACTGAAGCGGACTGCGGTGACTGCCTCGACCGTGGCGGAGACGATCTCTTCGCGGATGCGGTTGTAGGCCCAGACCGGCTGAAGGTACTCGCGGGTAAAGCGTGAGCGATCGCTGATCCCCGCCCAGCCTGACACCTGTTCGATCACCCGGTCAGTCAATACCAGGCGCGCTGGCGCGGGCGCGCCGGCGGCAGCTCTCAGCCAGCCGAGCAGCTTCCCCGCGGCTTGCAGCTGCGCGTCAGTCGCGGGCAGCTTGGACCCCAGCGCGGTCGCCTCTGAGCGCAAAATGCTAAGTGTCCGATCGCGCACAAGATCCACCTCGTTGAGCGGGTGTGGGTTGCCTTTCAGCGCGCCCGGCACAGTACCGTGGTAAGTGGCTCCGTCCGCAAGCATGAGATAGCTGTCGCTGAGCATCCAGAGGTTGTGGCTAGCACCATGCAAACTCGCGAGCCCGGTCAGAAGCTCCGCGGTTTCGCGGGCGCGCTGCAGGACCTCGGCCTCCACGCAGTCGGCAACAGCGATCCTCACAAAGGCGATCGCCGGCTCACGCAGCCCGTCACCTGATGACTGATGGCTCAGCAGGAATGATTCGAGGTCGGGCTCGACCTGCGTGGTCAACTCGGCGGGCAGCCCATCGTCGCGGTCGGCGGCGTCGAGACCCACCTGCTCAAACATCCAGGGGCCGTCGAACAGCTGGACGCTTGGACCGACTCCGGCGACCGGCTCGGGATCGATGCGCGCCGACCAGAGGGCCAGCCAAACGACCGCGTCGCCCAGCTCAAACGGCGCTCCCAGCCAGCGTCGCGCCAAGTCGATGCGCGCCTCTAACCCGAGCTCATCACACTGGCCCGCGCCGTCGTCGGCCAGGGCTTGGCGTGCCTCGGTAACGGCGGAGTCCTTGCCGTGGACGAGATTGCAGAGCTGCGAGGCGACCAACTTCGGGTCCCTGCCGGCGGTGCGGACGAGACCGAGCAGCACCCGCGCGGTGCCGCGCTCGTGATGACCGCGTGATGCGGCGTCGACAAGCGCGTCGAACGCGAACCCGAATGTCCTCGCATCGCCCGCCGCTGTCCGCAGCTCCTCGGTGTGTAGCCGGAGCCGCTGTCGCAGGTCCTCGTCGGGGCTGTTGTCCCCGCTCTTGCCGAGCACGGCGGCACACTCCTTCAGCGACGCACGGGCGCGAGCGACCTCGAGGCCCGCGGCGGTGAGCGCGCCACCGGTGGCCTCGATCGCATCATCGAGATCCAGCAACAGCGAGGCCCAGTTGTGCCCGCGCGTGTTCCGCCACCCCCGCTCATCCTGTACCCAAAGGTCAATCTCCTCGATCGCTTCGTGCAGGCTCAGATTCGCCGGGTATGCCGACGACTCCTCGGCGTCGCGCAGCGCCGTGATTAGACGCCTCTGAAACGTCGCTTCGTCGGCAATACGCCTTCCCATCGCTCTACTGGCCAGTCACGGCAGCGAGCAAGCCTGGCTATCGCCGGCGCCGCGCCCGGCGATTCCGGGATCGCCGGCGCCGAGCGCTCGGCGTTACTGGCCAGACTCGCAGATTGCGCTTGGGGACCGGTGCCTCTCGGCCGTCGCGCTGGACCACGGAGAATCGCGTGCCGCCGCTCCGGTCTTCGACGTAGACCAGCGGCCGGTAGCGGGCGTCGAGCGCACGGACCCACACGCCCCCACATCGAGCCTGCAAGGCGAGGAGATTTCTGTGGTCGACCTCGTCGAACAGCGGCTCGTCGAGGATCCGCGGGTGCAGAGCCTTGTCTGCTGGCGGCCGGTGCGGGTCATAGACCGGAATGCCCCGGCTCGGGTGTGTCCGGGTTCGCCTCATCGGCCATCGTTCTACCGCTCCGGGCGGACATCGTCTCCGAGCACCCGCTGACGGCGTCTCGGGGTGCTGCCACCATGAATAGATGACCAGGCCGCAGAACGTCGAGATTGACGAACGCGGCGACGAGCCGCAGGCAGCGTTGCGGCGCGTGCGTCGCTGCACGTATTGCCGGGAATGGAAAGACCTAATCGATTACACGCTGGAGGGCGACCACGTCATCCCGGAGAGCATGGGCGGCACGTGGATCGACCGCAGCGTCTGTCAAGCCTGTAATAAACATGCCAACCGGATCGGTGACGAGCTGATCGCTCATGACTTCCTCATCCGCCTGTTGCGGTCCCGCTACCAGGTGCCCGACCGCAACAACAACATCCCGAAGCCCCCCGTCATCGCCCTGCCGGTCAAGGGCGGCGGCGTCGTCAAGGTCGCGCTGACCCCGACCGGCCCCAAGTACCGGGCCGGGATGCCACCGTCGGTGATCGAGCGCCTTGAACTCGACGGCCCCACCGATCAAGAGCGCCTGGGCGCGATCGTCGAGGACTGTCTCGAAACATTGCCCACCCCCGATAGCGATGCGGTGCGTGAGCTCGCGCGGCGCGGCCAGCCGCTGGGCACCCCGCCGGACGCCTGGTCTCGGTTCATGGCCAAGATCGGTTTGGCGTGCGGCCGCGACGCCTACGGTGACGCGTGGCTCGACACCCGGCAGGCAAAGATCCTCAGCGACGACCTGCTGCGCGGTCACCCGCCACGGTTCGCGCAGCGGTGGCTCTATCCGCCCGTTGAGCCGGCGTGGCCGTTCGAGCCGCCCCAGCACCGGCTCTGGATCCACCCCGCCGGGGACACCGTGATTCTGTGGATCGCCCTGTTCGGCGAGGTCATCGGCGCCGTGCCGATCGGCGACGTGCCCGCACCCAGCGCCCAACACACCTCATGGACGCTCAACCCCATCGGCGGCACCGGAGAGCCGCGGGTGCGCCGCACCAGCCACAAGACGCTGCATGGTGCCACCGTCGCTGTCCGGGCCACACAGATGGGAGCGGACGTCGTTTCCTTGCCCGAGCTGGGACTCGTCTACATCCCCGACGGACCTGACGGCCCCGTCGACCTCGGTGTCTCCCTGCCGCGCGTCGAGTCCATCGATGAGGCGATCGAGCTTGCAAAGCGCGCCCGCTCCGAGGGCTAGTCCCGGCCGCGCGTCCGTTCATTCTGGCCCAGATGCCTCTCGACGCCAGTCGCCGCGGCTGCTGGTTCCGCCTTGGTCGGCCGCGGCGCCATCGCGCTGGTGAGATCCGGGATCGTCCACACCCTTTATCTTGAGATGGAGTTCGGGTGCGGACGCGACGGTCAGTTACCGAGCGCTTCCCTAGCCCCACCCTGTGAGGGATTATCCCTCAAGCGTCTCTCAAACCAGACCGGACCAGACCCGACCAGACCCGTCTCGAGGCCCCTTGACAGTGGGTGTATGCGCCGCCCCGCCCGCTCTCTTCAACTCCTTACCATGGAAGTGCTCTACCAGCTGAGCTAAGAGGGCGCTGGGCGCCAGCGTAGC
>DATJRS010000165.1:0-65380 GCA_035504535.1 Solirubrobacteraceae bacterium
AGCGAGGTGTTGAACTCGGTGCGCAGCGCCGCGATCAGGTCGAGTACCTCGGCCTCGACGGTCGCGTCGAGCGCGGTCGTCGGCTCGTCGAGGATCAGCAGCGACGGTTCGGCGGCGAGCGCCATCGCGATCACCACGCGCTGCAGCATGCCGCCCGAGAGCTGGTGCGGATAGCGGTGCATCACTCCCGCGGGGTCCGAGATCCGCACCTTCTCGAGCATGCCCTGAGCCCGCTCGAGCGCTCGCGCGAGATGCTCGAGAAGGTGCGGATCTCGGACCCGGCCGGGGTGATGAACCGCTATCCGCATCAGCTGTCCGGCGGCATGCTCCAGCGCGTGGTGATCGCGATGGCCCTCGCCTCCGAGCCGTCGCTGCTCATCCTCGACGAACCGACCACCGCCCTGGACGCGACGGTCGAGGCCGAGGTGCTTGACCTGATCTCGGCGCTGCGCACCGAGTTCCATACCTCGCTCCTGTTCATCAGCCACAACCTGGCGGTGATCGCCAAGATGTGCGACCGCGTCGGCGTGCTCTACGCGGGCGAGCTGATGGAGCAGGGGCCGGCGCGCGAGGTGTTCGAGGATCCTCGCAACCCGTACACGGTCGGCCTGCTGCGCTGCATCCCCCGCCGCGGCACGGCCAAGAACCGCGAAACGCTCGACACGATCCCCGGCTTCCCGCCCAGCCCCGGGGACGCGGTGACGGGGTGCGTGTTCGCGGATCGGTGCGGACTGGTCGAGGACCGGTGCCGAACCGGCGAGGTGCCGTTGTATGAGATCAGCCCCACGCACCGCTCGCGCTGCCACTTCCACGACCGCGCCCAGACGCTGCCGCGCATCGTCAAGGCCGAAGTCGAGCCGGCCGCGAAGAACGGGACGGGACCGCGCGAGGTGCTGGTCAGCGCCGAGGATGTCTCCAAGACGTTCCACATGGAGGGGGAGACGATCCATGGGCTCGTCGACGTCAGCCTCGAGGTCCGGGCGGGCGAGACGCTCGGTTTGGTGGGCGAATCCGGCAGCGGCAAGACCACGCTGGCACGCGTGCTGCTCGGGCTGACGCCGCCTGACCAGGGCGCGATGCTCGCGATCGAGGGCGCGCCGCTGGCGGGCGACGCGAGCCACCGGACCCACGAGCAACAGAAGACGCTCCAGATCGTCTTCCAGAATCCCGACTCGGCCCTGAATCGCCGCCACTCGATCCGGCGACTGCTCTCGCGCGCGCTGACCAAGCTCGGCGGCTACCGCGGCGACGCGCTCGCCACGCGGCTGCGCAGCCTGCTATCCGAGGTGCGGCTCGCCGAGCGCTACCTGCCGATGCGCCCCGGCCAGCTCTCGGGCGGCCTCAAGCAGCGCGTCGCGATCGCCCGGGCGTTCGCGGGGGACCCGAAGATCGTCGTGTGCGACGAGCCGACCTCGGCGCTCGACGTGTCGGTCCAGGCGGCGATTCTCAACCTGCTCAACGACCTCCAGCGGCGCGAGCACGTGAGCTATCTATTCATCAGCCACGACCTCGGCGTGGTCCGTTACCTATCGGACCGCATCGCGGTCCTGTATTTGGGCCGGCTGATGGAGACCGGGTCGGCCGATCAGGTATTCGAGGCGCCGCACCATCCGTATACCGAAGCACTGCTGTCGGCCGTGCCGACGCTCGAGAACGGCGGGCAGCGTGAGCGGATCCGCCTGGAGGGAGAGATCCCGAGCGCGGCCAACCCGCCGACCGGCTGCGTCTTCCACACGCGCTGCCCGCGCTTTCTGGGCGACATCTGCGTCAACACCGAACCGCCGCTCGCGGAGTCCGAGCCGGGGCACGCGATCCGCTGCCACATCCCACTCGAGGAGCTGAGGCGCCTGCAGTCCACGGAGGTCACGGTTGCCGGCGCAGGTGAGTAGCGCCCCGGCCGCGGCCCCGGCCCCGACTCCGGCCCCGACTCCGGCCTCGGTTTCGGCCTCGGTTTCGGCCTCCGCGGTTTTGGAGATGCGGGCCGCGGTCCTGCGCGAGCCCGGACGCCCGGTGGCGCTCGAGACGGTGCTGCTCGAGCCTCCCCGCCGCGGCGAGGTCCTGGTCCGGGTCGCGGCCGCGGGGGTGTGTCACTCCGATGTCCATCTCGCGGACGGGCGCCTCGGCGCGGGCCGCTGGCCGATGGTGCTCGGTCACGAGGGCGCGGGCGTGGTCGTGGGGGTCGGGCCCGGAGTCGAGAATGTGGCGGTCGGCGACCACGTCGGGTTCTGTTTCGTGCCCGCTTGCGGATCTTGCGGGGCGTGCCGGGCCGGGCGGCGCACGCTGTGTGAGACTGCGGGGCGGTTCGGGGTGGCCGGAATGCTGATGGACGGGACCTCGCGGTTGCGGGGCGTCGACGGCGGCGTGTTGCAGCACGGTCTTATGGTGGCCTGCTTCGCCGACTACGCGGTGGTGCCGGAGGCCGGCGCGGTGCCGCTGCCGGCCTCGATTCCGCTCTGGCAGGCGGCGCTGCTCGGGTGCGGCGTGGTCACGGGGATGGGCGCCGTGGACCGGGCCGGGCTCCGGATCGGCGCGAGCGTGTGTGTGATCGGCTGCGGCGGCGTGGGGCTGCAGGTGATCGCGGGCGCCAAGCTCGCCGGCGCGGGCACGATCGTGGCCGTGGATGTGGATGAGGCCAAGCTCGAGCTGGCGCTGCGCCGGGGCGCCACCCACGCGGTTCTGTCGAGGAGCGCCTCGTCGGTGCTCGACGGCGTGCGGTCGATCTCCGCTGCCGGCGTGGAGCACGCCTTCGAGGTGGTGGGCCGCCCGGAGACGATTCGCCAGGCCTGGGATGTCCTGGCGCCCGGAGGGACGGCCACGGTCGTCGGGCTGGCTCCGGTCGGCGTCGAGGTGGCGCTGCCGGCGATCGAGTTCCTGTCCGAGAAGACGATCACCGGCAGCTACTACGGCTCGGCCGACGTCCACGCCTCGCTCGGCCGGCTCGTGCAGCTCGTGGTCGACGGGCGCCTGGATCTGGGCGAGGTCGTGTCGGACGTGATCGCGCTCGAGGACGTGGAGGCTGCTTTGGGACGGCTCCGACGGGGTGAGGGGGCGCGGTCGGTGATCGTGATCGACGAGGACCTGGCCGGGATGGGGACATGACCGATCTGACCCTCCGCGATCTGGACGGCCGGCTGGGCGAGGGATGGGGCGGAGACCCCGGGCCCAACGGCTGTCATGTCAACGTGGTGCTGGGCGAGCGCGGTTCGGCCGTATCTGCGGCGCTGCTCGGAACCTTCACCACGCCGGCGCCGGGCCACACCCCGATCATGGTCGTGGTCGGCGAATCGCAGGACACCTACGAGCCGGTGTGGCCGCCCACGATCATGATCAACAAGGCGACCGCCCTCGATGATCGCCACCAGACGATCACCTGGGGCGCAGGGCAGCTAGGGATCGCGCGGGGGGTGCTCGACGCCGTCGCCGAGGGGCTGATCCCGGCGAGCGGCGATCTGTTGGTGCTCGTGTGCGTGTGGATCGACCCGGGGGCATCGGACGAGACCGCGGTGCGGGACGCCGCGCGAGCCGCGACGCTGAACAGCCTGCGCCAGGCCGTGAACGGGCGCGACGCCTCGGTGGCGCAGGATTTGGTGTCGCGGCGGGATTCGGTGACCAGCCCGTTCTACGGAGGGGCGCGTTAGGTGTTGATCACGGCGATCCGGATTCAGCGTCTGGTGCTGCCGCTGGACCCGCCGTTCTTCGCCGCCTGGGACCCGATGCCGCGCCGGTCGTTCGAGGCGACGATCGTCCGGGTGGAGACCGACGAGGGCCTCGTGGGGATCGGCAGCGGCGACACGATGAACGACTTTGATGATTTTGTTTCGGGTTTCGTGGGCCGGGACCCGCTCGCCATTGCCCGGCATGCTCGGGCGCTCGAGACGATCTCCTTCCACGCCGGGCGCTACTGGCCGTTGGAGGCGGCGCTGTGGGATCTGCTCGGCAAGGCGTCGGGCGCCCCGGTCGCGACCCTGCTCGGAGGTTGCTTGTCCGAGGTCCCCGCGTATGCCTCGTGGGGGTCGCTGCGCGATCCGGGCCGGCGGGCCGAGGATGCCCATGCTCTGGTGCAGGAAGGCTTCCGCGCCGTCAAGGTGCGGATCGCGCCGGATCGCATCGACGAGGGGCTGGCCGTGGTGGCGGCGGTCCGCGGAGCGGTCGGCGACGCGCTCGAGATCATGGTCGACCTCAACCAGTGGTGGCGGATGCCCGGCGACGTCGCGCGGGGACTCGGGCCGGCCGACGCGCGTCGCGTGATCGAGCGGTTGCGCTCCTACGGCGTGCTGTGGGTCGAGGAGCCGCTGCCGGGGGACGACGTCCGCGGTATGCGCGCGTTGCGCGCGGAGACGGGCGTGCGGATCGGGGGCGGGGAGATGGCGCAGACCTTCTCCGAGCTGCTTTCGGTGTTGGACGCAGACGGGCTTGACGTGTACCAGCCCGACGTGGTCCTGGCGCTGGGCATCTCGGGCGCTCGGACGCTGGGCGAGCTGGCACTGCGGCGCAACCGGTGGTTCACCCCGCACACCTGGACCAACGGGATCGGGCTGCTCGCCAACCTGCACGTGTGCGCCGGGGTCGGCGGCGGTCCGTATCTCGAGTTTCCCTACGACCCGCCGGGCTGGACCCCCGAGCGGCGCGACTTCATGCTGGCTTCGCCGGTGGCGGTTTCTGAGGGTGTTGTGCGCGTCCCTGACGCGCCGGGACTAGGTGTGGCCCTCGACGAGGAGGCGGTGTCGTATTACGCCGGGGCGCCCCAGGCGGTGGGGGCCTGAGGACCGAGGCGTACATCGACGGGCGGTTCGTCCCGGCCGCCGACGGTCGGACGTTCGACGATGTTTCCCCGCGCGACGGGAGTGTGGTCGCGTCGGTGGCGCGCGGGTCAAGCGAGGACATCGATCGGGCGGTGCGGGCGGCGCGGCGGTCCTTCGACGACGGGGGCTGGGCGCTGGCCGACCCGCTCGAGCGCAAGCGCGTCCTGCTGCGCCTGGCCAGGCTGATCGACGAGCACGCCGAGGAGCTGGCCCAACTCGAGTCCGCCGACGTCGGCCATCCGATCAGCGACGCGCGGGGCGTCGATGTCCCGGGGGCGCGCAACTGCTTCGCCTGGTACGCGGAGGCGATCGACAAGGTCTACGGCGAGATCGCGCCGACCGGCCCGGGCGCGCTGGCGCTGGTCGGGCGCGAGCCGCTCGGCGTGGTCGGGGCGGTCGTCCCGTGGAACTACCCGCTCATCATCACGGCGTGGAAGCTGGCGCCCGCGCTGGCTACCGGGAACTCCGTGGTCCTGAAGCCGGCCGAACAGTCGCCGCTGACCGCGCTCGCGCTGGCCGAGCTGGCGGCGTCGGCAGGGGTTCCAGATGGCGTTTTGAATGTGGTGCCCGGCTTCGGCGAGGAGGGGGGCGAGCCGCTCGGGCGCCATCCCCTGGTCGACAAGATCGCCTTCACCGGCTCGGTTTCGGTGGGCCGGCGCTTTCTCGTCTACGCCGGCGAGTCCAACGGCAAGGCGGTTTCCTTGGAGCTCGGCGGCAAGAGCCCACAGGTCGTGCTCGCCGACGTCTCGGATCTCGACGCGACGGCTCAGGCGATCGGCTGGGGGATCTTCTACAACGCCGGCCAGACCTGCCACGCGGGTTCGCGGGTCGTGGTGGAGCGCTCGCTGGTGGCGCCGCTGTCTGAGCGCCTGGTCGAGTTCGCGCGCGCCTTTATCCCAGGCGACCCGGCCGATCCGGATACGCAGCTCGGCGCGCTCGTGAGCGTGGATCACCTGGCCGGAGTGCTCGGGCGGGTTTCGCGGGCGGCGGGGAACGGGGCGCGGCTGCTGGTGGGCGGCGATCGGGTCGAGCCGGTGGCGGGCGGCGCATACATGGAGCCGACCGTGCTCCAGGCGCTCGATCCCGCCGACCCGATCGTCCAGGAGGAGGTCTTCGGCCCCGTGCTCGCGATCCAGTCGGCCGACGACGCCGAGCACGCGATCGCGCTTGCGAACGGCACCGGCTACGGCCTGGCCGCGGCGGTGTGGAGCTCGAACATCACCACCGCCCACCGCGTGGCGCGCCGGCTGCGCGCCGGGACGGTATGGATCAACACCTTCGACGCCTCGTCGCTGGCCACGCCGTTCGGCGGAGTCAAGGACTCAGGCCACGGGCGCGACCGCTCGCTCCACGCGCTCGATAACTACACGCACCTGAAGACGACCTGGGTGGGGCTGTGACTTTGCCTGGGGCCGGGACGATCGAGCGGGTCGGGTTCATCGGGCTGGGGAACATGGGCGGCCCGATGTGTCGCCATCTGGTCGAGGCCGGATTCGATGTGACCGCGTTCGATTTGAATGCTGGGGCTTTGGCGCGGGTGCTCGACGCCGGCGCCCGGCCGGCGGCCTCGGCGGTCGACTGCGCGTCCGGAGTCCAGGCGCTGATCACGATGCTGCCGGCGCCGCCCCATGTCGAGTCGGTGCTGCTCGGGTCTGAAGGGGTGATCGGGGCGCTGGATCCGGATGCGGTGGCGATCGACATGAGCACGAGTTCGGTGGCCGTCGGGTCGCGGGTCGTGGAGGCAGCCCGGGCGCGAGGGGTCGAAGTCTTAGATGCACCGGTGGCGGGGCAGTCGATCGGGGCGAACGCCGGCACGCTCGCGATCTACGTCGGCGGTCCCGAGGATGTCTTCGAGCGGGCGCGCCCGCTGTTCGACGTGATGGGAGATCCGGCGCGTGTCTTTTACCTGGGGCCAAACGGATCCGGCTACACGGTCAAGCTGCTGCTCAACCTGATGTGGTTCATCGAGGCGGTGGCGGTCGGCGAAGTGCTGACGGTGGGAGTTCGCGCGGGCGTCTCGCTCGATCGACTTCACGGCGCCCTGGTTGGATCGCCGGCCAATTCCGTGTTCCTGGAGCGAGACGTCCGGATGGTGCTCGACGACGGCGACTACGACGAGGCGTTTCCGATGCGGCTGGTGACCAAGGACCTCGGGCTGGCGGTCGAGTTGGCCCGCGAGACGGGCGTCCCGGCCGAGCTGACCGCGCTCGTCGAGCAGATCCACCGGCGGGTGCGGGCGAGGTACGGCGACGAGGCGGGCGAGATCAGCGCGGTGCGACTGTACGAGGACCTGGCGGGTGTACGGCTCCGGCTCCCGCACTAGCCCGCCCGTGTTCGAGCCGCTCGAGCTCCACGACGATCCCTACCCGCTGTATCGCCGGCTGCGCGATGAGCGACCGGCATACGCGGATCCGGACGGGCGGTTCTGGGCGCTGTCGCGCCACGCGGACGTGCAGGCGGCGGCGCGGGACTGGGAGCGGTTCTCGAGCGCCGAGGGCAACGATCTCGACGACACATCGCTCCTGTTCGCGCCGGCCGGAGAGCTGACCCACGCCGACCCACCGCTGCACACCCGGCTGCGCGACGCGATCAAGCGCGAGTTCGGTCTCGGGGCTGTGAGCGCCAGGCTGGAGCCGGTGGTTCGTGGCGAGGTGCGACGCGCGGTCGCCCAGCTACGCGATTGCGAGCAGATCGACTTCGCCGAGCAGCTGGCGACCGCCTTGCCGGCGGCGGTTATCTGCGGCTGGCTCGGTTTCCCAAAGGCGGACCACGCCGAGCTCGTGGGCTGGTTCTGGTCGATGCTCGAGCGGGTGCCCGGACAACTCGAGCTTCCCGCCGCGGCGTTGCAAGCGCGTGATCAGATGCGCGCGTACATCGGCGAGGCGATGCGCGCACGTCGAACGGCGACCCGCGATGACCTGTTGAGCGTCTTCGTTGAGGCAGAGCGCGCCGGGGCGCTGTCCGAGGATGAGGTGCTCGGCTCGGCCATGCTCTTGTTCTTCGCCGGGATCACGACCACCAGTGCGCTGATCGCGAACTCGCTTCTGCACCTCCAGCGATTTGAGAGTCAGCGGGAGCTGCTGCGGTCCTCGCCCGAGATCGCGCCGGCGGCCGTTGAGGAGCTGCTTCGCTTCGATGCGCCGTTGCAGTGGCTGACCCGGGTCGCTGCCTGCGACGTGGACGTCTGCGGGCGGACGATTCCGGCCGGAAGTCGCGTGCTGCTGATCTGGGCCTCGGCCAACCGCGACGAGCGGCGCTGGCCGTCGCCGGACGAGCTGATCCTCACGCGCGAACGCCTGCGCCAGATCGCGTTCGGCGAGGGCATCCACCATTGCCTCGGGGCGCCGCTGGCCCGGCTCGAGGCGCGGATCGTGCTCGAGGAGCTGATGCCGCAGATCGCCGAGTACGAGCCGGCCGGTCCCCTCACCCGCCTCTACACGCAGACCGAGCGAACCATCACGAGCCTGCCGATGCGGGTTCGGTGGGCGTGATCGGCGACATCGGCGGCGCGATCGGCTAACTCGACGCCTACGATCAGCTGGAGGAGCCGGGCGCGAGCGCCAGCATCGTGGCGCTCCCCGGGGCGAGCGTGACGTCGTACTGGCCGTTGGCTGGCGTGACCGGGGTGAGCTGTTCCTGGCCGGCGAGACTGCCGGTGCTCGTCTCGGTCCCGAAGCTCTGACCGCCTAGCGTCACGCCGCTCGTCGCCGCCACGCTCGGCGCGGTCAGGTTCTCGAGCAACCCCTGGCTGGTCGGCGACGGCGGCTGGACGTTGACCTGGTAGGAGTTGGTGAGGCTGTCGTTGATCAGCAGCACGCGGACCTCGCCGTTGTGTGCCTTCGTCGCCCAGGCGCGCACGTCGGGGGTGCTGGGGGTTGAGACCGGAAGCAGCCGTGATCCTGGGGGAGCGGCCTGGTTGAACATCACCAGCCCGTAGTACTCCGGCTTGACGTTTGCCGTCCAGTGACCGCCCGAGTCGGTGAACGTGAACAGCCGGTAGTAGGCCTCCGGCAGGGTGTGGATGTTGACGCCGTCGACTCCGGAGCGAGCCATCGAGAACAGCGTGTCCATCACCCACAGGGCCGAGGCGAACGTGTCGCTGACCCCGGGCATGCCCTTGCAGGCGACCGAATTGAGCTCATCGACGCGGAAGGTGGCGCCGTGGCGGTGGGCGTAGGCGATCTCACCGGCGGCGCCGTGCAGGAGCCCCCGCGAGGCGGATGGGGCGAGCAGGTCGGGGATCGACGGGTACCGCGGGTTCCCCGGCGTGGTGAAGCAGCGGATCAGCGGATAGGTGTGGTAGGTGACCACCTTGAGACCCGGCTCGACCGAGAACAGCTTGGGCAGCTTGGTGAGCCAGGGCAGAGAGCCGGTGGCCGGGCCGGCGAGCGGTTCGCCCTTCAGCTCGCCCGAGAACTGGGCCATCTCGCGCGAGTAGACGTTGAAGCTCCAGTTGCGCCCGCGCGAGAAGACGTTCTTGCCGGCGGGCGTCGTGTACCACGGGTTGACCGTGTAGAGCTCGGGCTCGTTGCCGATCTCGAACGCCTCGATGTGCTGGGCGCCGATCCCGGTCAGGTAGGCGTGCTCCTCGGCCGCGATCTCGGCGGCGCTGTTCAGCTTGAGGTTGAGCCCCAGGATCAGCTTGGCTCGGGTGTCCTGCGCGAAGGTCTTGATCGTGGCCAGCCAGCGCTTGGTGATCGTGTTGTGGATTCCCAGGGTGGGACGGACGCCGGCCGCGGGCCGCCAGGTGGCGTCTGTGCTGTTGCCGCCGATTCGCACCACCGGCGCCTCCCCCGGGGCCAGGTTGCGGACCAGCTGGACGAACACGGGGTTGACGGCGTTCGGATCGTGCCCCGCGTAGGCGAGTACCGCGGGGAACTCGACCGACATGCCGACGAACCCGGGGGCGACCGGGCGCCCGACCGGCGTGCCGCCGACCTTCAGGGTCATCGGTGCGGCGGTGACCGGCGGAGTCGTGTCCGCGCGCACCGAGCCGACCCGCTCGATGGCGATCGCGGCAGCCGCCAGCGCTGCCACCAGTAAGACTGTCGCGATCCGACGCACCCGGGCGGCACTATTTCAGAGAACGCCGACGGCTGGCGTTTAGGCCACCCGTGGAAGGCTGCGTTCCGCGGCCAGGAGCTCGCCGGCGGCCGCGGCGTCGAGCGGCCGGCTCAGCAGGTAGCCCTGGCCGAGGTCGCAGCCGAGCTCGACCAGCAGCGCGCGCTGGTCGGGTCGCTCGATCCCCTCCGCGACCGTGATCAGACCGAGGCGCGCGCCGAGCCCGAGGATCCCGGCGAGCAGCCCGTCTGTCACCAACCGGTCATCGGAGGGTCCCCTTGGTGCCTCGATGTCCGCGAACGGACGCCGACTAACGGTCGCCCCAGAGGACGTGCAGGGAGGCCGGCTTGCGGAAGACCAGCCCCTGGACCCGGGAAGGACGGCGCGGATCGCTCCGCATGTCCGGCAGCCGCTGGAAGATCGTCTCGAGTCCGGTGCGCCCCTCGAGCCGAGCCAGGTGAACCCCCAGGCAGACGTGAGGACCGTGGGCGAAGGTGAGGTGACGGCGCGGCGTGGCGGCCCGGTCCACCCGCCCGGGATCGAACCGGTTGGGGTCGGGGAACACCGCCGGGTCCCGGTTTGCGGCGCTGATCGAGACGCGGACGAGCTCGCCCCGCCGTATCTGTGCGTCCCGGAGCTCGGTATCGGTGGTGGCGTAGCGATCGACGACCGCGGCGGCCGGCTCGAGCCGCAGCGACTCCTCCAGTGCGGCATCCAGGCGGCTTCGGTCGTGCCCGATCCAGGCGAGGAGCTCGGGGTGCTCGAGCAGGTCGAGCAGCGCGTTGGCGATCATCCCCTCGGTCGTCTCGATCCCGCCGAACAGCAGCACGGCCGCGTTCGAGACGATCTGTTCGGTGGTGAGGTCCTGCTGTGCGGCGGCGGCGCCGAGCAGCGAGTCTTCGGGTCCTTGCGCGATCACGCTCTGCAGGCGGTCGCGGAGGGCGTCGAATGCCTCCTGCCCGCTGCTCGGCACGTCGCGTCCGGCGGTGACGTCGGTGACCGCGGCGACGATCGCGTCATACCAGCCGAGCATGGTGGCGACCTCGTCCTGCTCGAGCCCGAGGGCGCGGGCCATGATCGATGCCGCCAGCGGGCCGGCGAAGGCGCGCCTGAGCTCGGCGGTTCCGTTCTGCTCGAAGCGGTCGATCAGGCGATCGGCCTCGGCCGCGGTCGCCTCGGCGAAGCGCTCCCGGACGGCGCGGGGCCGGAAGGGCGGCGCGAACGGCTCACGGTGGCGTGCGTGGGCCTCGCCGTCGAGGCTCAGCATGCTGGGGCCGACGACCTGCGCGGTCGAGAAGCGCGGGTCGTCCACGGTGAAGGTGGTCGAATCGCGCATCACCTGGGTGACCAGGTCGTAGCGGGTCACGAGCCAGCCGTTCAGGGCCGGCAGCCAGGACACGGGCTCGCTGCTGCGGAGCGCCGCGAGCACCGGGTGAGGATCCTGGTCGAGCTGCGCGAGGGTGACGGCGGCACCCAGCGGGAAGGACTGCTCCGCGTCGACCGATCCGAAGCTCACCCCTGCATGATCCGCCACGCCGCATCGGGGCGCACGTACACCGGCTCGCCGGCCACGAACGCGGCCGCCACCGGGTTGCGGCCGAGGCGGTAGGCGATGTGCTCGGCCGGGCAGTCGAGCAGGATCAGGTCGGCGCGCTTTTCGGGCTCGATCGACCCGGTTTGTCGTGCTCGGTCGATCACGTAGGCAGAGTTCAGCGTGACCGCGAGCAGGGCTTCCTTGGTGCTCAGCCCGTACCGGCGGACGCCCAGCCCGATGATCGTTGGCAGCGAGAAGACCGGCGAGGTGCCGGGGTTGGCGTCGGTGGCGAGCACCACGACCGCGCCCGCCTCGATGAGTCCTCTTGCCGGGGCGGTCGCCTCCTTATTCATGAACTCGGCGCCGGGAAGGAGGACGGCGGCGGTGTCCGAGCTCGCGAGCGGCTGTACGTCGTCGGGGTGGATGACCGAGAGGTGGTCCAGTGAGCGGGCGTGGTGCTTGAGGGCGATCGGTACCGACCGCATCGTCGAGAGCTGCTCGGCGTGAGCGCGCAGGAGCAGGTTGTGGTCGGTCGCGAGCGTGCCCATCCGGTCGAGGTGCTCGACGCCGAAGGCGATCGACTCGACGAAGATGTCGAGCGCGGTGGCGCCGGCTCTGACGGCGTCCGGGACCATCGCTTCGACCTCGTCCATCCAGGTGTCGGCCGTGTAGCCGTTGGGCACGGCGTGGGCGAGGAGCGCCGTCCGGGTCGTCTGCTGGTGGATCTGTTCGTCGAGGCGGCCCGCCAGCTTGATCGATCGCAGCTCGCCGTCGCACGAGAGGCCATAACCCGATTTGCACTCGAACGTGGTCGTGCCGGTGGCGAGCATCTCACCCGCGAGCTCGCGTGCCTGCTCGAGGACGGCCTCGTCCGGGGTCTCGCGCAGGGCCTTTGCCGAGGAGGCGATCCCGCCGCCCGACCTGGCGATCTCCTCGTAGGGGACGCCCGTGACCTTCTGCTCATACTCCTGCGCGCGCCAGCCGGCGAACGGCAGGTGGGTGTGGCAGTCGACGAAGCCGGGGAGGAGCGCGCAGCCGGTGGCATCGACGTGGACGTCGGCGGTTTTAGTCGGCTCGAGGGCTGCGACGTTGCCGTCGTCGCCTACGGTGATGCCGCCGGGGTCGAGGTTGAATTCGTTCGCGCGATGCGTTCTTAGGTACGGGAGGCCGGCCTCGGGGGGCATGAGCACCTGCGCGGCGTTGTCGAAGGAGGTCGTCACGTGCTTCGCCGGGCGCCGGCGGGCGCGCCGGCGGTGCATAACTCACCAAACCGCCCTTGCCTCCACCGCCGGCTGCGCATAAGCGCCTGTGAGGCGCTTATGTCGCGGGTGCGGAACGGCGGGAGGAGGTTTTCTGCGTTTTGCACCCCGCGATGCCGCTCCAGGGTGACCGCCGAGTGCCAGCGAGCGGAAAACATCACTGCGCCAGCATCGGGATCCGGATCCCGTGGCGCTGCGCCGCCGCCACCGCCTCGTCGTAGCCGGCGTCGGCGTGGCGAACGACGCCGAGGCCCGGGTCGGCCTTCAGGACGCGCTCGATGCGACGTGAAGCGAGGTCGGTGCCGTCGGCCACGCACACCTGGCCGGCGTGGATCGACTTGCCCATCCCGACCCCGCCGCCGTGGTGGATCGAGACCCAGCTCGCCCCGCAGGCGGTGTTGACCATCGCGTTCAGAAGCGGCCAGTCGGCGATCGCATCCGACCCGTCGGCCATCGACTCGGTCTCGCGCTGGGGAGACGCGACCGAGCCGGTGTCGAGATGGTCGCGCCCGATCACGATCGGCGCCTTCACCTCGCCCGAGGCCACCATCTCGTTGAAGCGCAGCCCGGCCAGATGCCGCTCGCCGTACCCGAGCCAGCAGATCCGCGCCGGGAGGCCCTGGAAGTGGACGCGCTCGGAGGCGAGCTTGATCCAGCGCGCGATGTGCTCCTGGTCGCCGAACAGGTCGAGGATGGCCCGATCGGTGGCGTGGATGTCGGCCGGGTCGCCGGACAGCGCCACCCAGCGGAACGGGCCCTTGCCCTCGCAGAACAGCGGCCGGACGTAGGCCGGCACGAACCCGGGGTAGCTGAAGGCGTCCTTGTCCCCGTGCTCAAACGCCAGCCCGCGCAGCGCGTTCCCGTAGTCGAACGCCTCGGCTCCGGAAGCGGCGAGCTCGCGGATCGCCCCGACGTGCGCCACGGCGGATTCGCCGACGCGTCTGAGATAGTCGTCAGGATCGGTCTGGCGCAGCACGTCGGCTTGTTCGAGAGTGAGGCCGGCCGGGATGTACCCGTTCAGAGGATCGTGGGCCGAGGTCTGGTCGGTGACCACGTCGACGTCGACGCCCCGCCGGGCCAGCTCGGGCAGCACCTCCGCGGCGTTGCCGGCGAGACCGATCGACAGGGCTCGCTTTTCGCGCCGGGCCGCGTCCAGACGCCGCAAGGCGTCATCGAGGTCCGCGGCCCGCTCGTCGAGATAGCCGGTCTGGATACGGCGCTCGATGCGCTGGATGTCGACCTCGACGCACAGCGCGGCGCCGCCCAGCATCGTGATCGACAGCGGCTGCGCACCTCCCATGCCGCCCAGGCCCGCCGTCACCACCAGCCGGCCCGCCAAAGTACCGTCAAAGCGCTTGCGCGCCGCGGCGGCGAACGTCTCGTACGTCCCCTGGAGGATGCCCTGCGAACCGATGTAGATCCACGACCCGGCGGTCATCTGGCCGTACATGATCAGTCCGGCGGCGTCGAGCTTGCGGAACTCGTCCCAGTTGGCCCAATCCGGCACCAGGTTGGAGTTGGCCAGCAGCACCCTCGGCGCCGCCTCGTGGGTCTCGAACACGGCCACCGGCTTGCCCGACTGGACCAGCAATGTCTCGGTGTCCTCCAGGCGCTGGAGCTCGGCCACGATCGCGTGATACGCGGGCCAGTTGCGCGCCGCCTTGCCGATCCCGCCGTACACGACGAGCTCCGACGGCTTCTCGGCGACGTCGGGATGCAGGTTGTTCTCGAGCATGCGCAGGGCCGCCTCCTGCTGCCAGCCCTTGCACCGAAGCTGGGTGCTGCTCATCCGGCCACCGCCTTTCGAGGCTCTTCTCGCGGCTCGGGCGC
The DNA here is from genome assembly GCA_035504535.1 of Solirubrobacteraceae bacterium. Lineage (GTDB taxonomy): Bacteria > Actinomycetota > Thermoleophilia > Solirubrobacterales > Solirubrobacteraceae > Palsa-465. Next base: position 14,487 of record DATJRS010000165.1, read on the forward strand.
GCCGAGGCTCCGCGACAGTTCGGCTGCGTGCCGCGCCACCGCCCGGCCGCAAAGTTCAATTCGCCGGCGTGAGACGCGGTAGCTCGGCGCGAGCACGCTGAGCGCGGCCGCGATCTCCGCGCTCGGCCCGAAGACGGGGGCGGCGATCGAGGTCACATCGGGCTCGACCGCGCCCTCGCGGGCAACGTAGCCGTGGCCGTTCACCGCGCCGCGCATGGCGTCTCCCAGCGCGGTCCCGCGCCGGGGAATCGTCCGCCCGGCCCAGCCGGCGGTCTGCACGAGCTTGGGGCCGGCGAACTGGCGCAGGTAGACGATTCGCTGCGCATCGGCCCCGACGGCCAGGTTGGCGGTCTCCCCGGTCTCGCCGGCCAGTTCCTCCAGATGGGGTCCGGCCAGCTCGTAGAGCGGATCCTCGCGCAGCGTCGCCGCGGCGAGCTGGCGCAGGCGGGTCCCGGCCTGGTAGCGGCCGTGCTCGTCACGGCGCACCATCTCAGCCGCGGCGAGCGTCGCCAGCAGGCGCGAAGCCGTGCTCGGCGAGAGTTCCGCCTCGCGGGCGAGCTGGCTGAGCGTGCCGCCGCGCTCGGCGACCGAAGCGAGCAGCGTCAGCGCCCGCTCTACCGTCCGGGTTCCGGTCCCAGTATCCGTCATCGACTTGGAGTTTACCGTAGAATGAAAGACCTTGTCACTAGACGGCAATAGGCGCCTTGCGGCTCTCGCGGGCCGCGCCCACCGACGCCGCCACCACCAACCCGATTCCGATGAGCGCCCGCGTGGAGAGCCCCTGGCCCAGCACGAGGAACCCGGCCAGCGCGGCCATGGCCGGCTCGATGCTCATCAGCACTCCGAACAGCGCCGGGTCGATCCGCCGGAGCGCCTCGTTCTCGAACGAATACGGGATGGCGGAGGAGAGCAGGCCGACGGCGGCGCCGAGCAGCAGCACGTGCGGCTCGAGCAGATGCGAACCGCCCTGGGCGATGCCGATGGGCGCCATCACCAGGCTCGCCACGCACATCGCCAGCGTCAGCCCGGTCCCGCCCTCGAAGGCGCGGCCGACGCGCGCGTTGATCAGGATGTAGGCGGCCCACAACGCGCCCGCGAGCAGCGCCAGAGCGACGCCGACGTCGTTGAGGTGGTGCACGCCACCGCGCGTCAAGGCGAGGATGCCGGCGAGGGCCAGCGCCACCCACACCAGATCGAGCGGTCGTCGCGAACCGGCGAGCGCGACGCACAGAGGCCCGGCGAACTCGAGCGTGACCGCGATCCCCAGCGGGATCCGGTGGATGGCCGAGTAGAAGCTGAAGTTCATCCCGGCGAGCACGAGCCCGAACAAGCAGGGCAGGAGCAGCTCGCGCCGCGTGCGGCCGCCGACGTGCGGGCGCCACAGCGGGATGAGGATGAACGTCCCAAACAGGAGGCGGAGCCATACGGCGCCGCCAGGTCCGATGCGATGAAACAACGTCGTGGCGATTGCCGAGCCGAACTGCACCGAGGCGATCGCGCCGAGCACGAGCACCGGGGACGGCGCCGGCGTCAGCAGCCCCGTGCGGGGCGAGGCGGTCGTTGTCTCACTCGCAGCCACGGGAGGCGATGCTAATGACCGATCCAATCGTTCTCGATGGCGCGACGCTGACCCCTGAGGCGGTCGACGCGGTGGCCCGCCGCGGCGCGGCGGTCGCACTCGCGCCCGCCGCGCGCTCGCGCAACCAGGCCGCGCGCGAGGCGATCGCGGCGCTGCTGGAACGCGGAGAGGCGCTGTACGGGGCCACCACCGGCGTCGGCGCGCTGCGCGACCGCGCCATCGACCCGGCCGAGCGCGAGCGCTTCCAGTGGAACCTGCTGCGCAGCCACGCGGTCAGCGCCGGCCGCCCGCTCGCTCCCGAGCTCGTCCGTGCCGGAATGGTCACGCGCGCCAACCAGCTGGGCGGCGGCGGCGCCGGGACGGCGCCCGGGCTGCTCGACGGGCTGATCGACGCCCTGAACGCGGGGATCACCCCGCTGACCCGCGAGCTCGGCTCGCTCGGGACGGGAGACCTGCCGGCGCTCGCCGATATCGCGCTCGCCTTGCTGGGCGAGGGTGAGGTGTGGCTTGACGGTCAGCTCACGGCGGCGCGTGCGCCCGAGAATCCCATTCATCTCGACCTGCGCGACGCGCTCGGCTTCATGAGCTCGAACGCGATGACCACCGGTCACGCCGCGCTGCTCGCGGTCGACGCCCGCCGGCTGCTCGGGAGCTGGCTCGGAGTCGCGGCGCTCTCGTTCGAGGCACTCGATGCCGACCCGGTCGTGCTCGACCCGCGCGTCCAAGAGGCTCGCGGGGCGGTGGGCCAGGCGACCGTGGCACAGCGGATGCGGGAGTTGCTGGCCGGCGCGCCGTTCGATCCGCACGCGCCGGATCGGCTCGTCCAGGATCCCTACCCGTTTCGAGTGCTCCCGCAGGTCGACGGCGTGGCCCAGGACGCGCTCGACGTCCTCGACGCCGTGCTCGGTCGCGAGCTGAACGCACGGCCGGAGAACGCCCTGATCCACCAGGGCCGGGCATTCCCCACCGGCAACTTCCACGCGGCCGAGCTCGGCGCGGCCCTCGACGGGTTGCGAGCCGCCTTCGCGCACTCGGCGTCGCTGATCGCGGGGCGTGTGAGCGCGCTGCTCGACCCGCGGATGAGCGGACTATCCCCGTTCCTGGCCGGGGATCCCGGTCCCGACTCCGGGGTGATGATGCTCGAGTACACGGCGCACGCCGCCGCGTCCGAGGCACGGTCGGTGGCCTCGCCGATGGCGGTCCAGAGCGTGTGGGCCTCACTTGGCGTCGAGTCGCACGCGAGCCTGGCGGCGACCGCCGCGGTCCGCACCGCCGACTTGCTCCAAGCGATGCGAGTGCTCGTCGCCACCGAGCTGGTCGTGGCGATGCGGGCGCTGTCGTTCGCGGAGCGCCGCCCCTCGGGCGCGGGGGTGCAGGCGCTATTCGAGGCGGCGGTGCGGGCGCTGCCGGCCGGCGGCGAGGACCGTGCCTTCGGCCGGGACGTGGAGGTCGCGATCGGGGTGTTGTGGGGCGGGCTCTGATGGCGTCCGGGCCGGCCATCAGCCTGCGCCGGCTGGGCCGAGAGGACTGCCGGACGCTCGAGTCGTGGATCCCCTCCGGCGACGCCCTGTTGCAATGGTCGGGGCCTTCGGACTTCACCTGGCCGCTGAGCAACGAGCAGCTCGTGCGCGACCTCGAGTCGGCGACCGATGACCGGCGGCTCCTCGCCGCGATCGACCGGGACGGTGGTGGGATGATCGGCCACGTCATGCTGACCGTTTCCCGGGCCCACGGATTCGCCGCGATCGATCGGGTGATGGTCGATCCCGCCCGCCGGGGCGGTGGACTTGGCATCGCGCTGATGCGCGAGGTGGTCCGGACCGGCTTCGACGAGCTCGGTCTGCACCGGCTGCAGCTCGAGGTGTACGACTCCAACAGGGCCGCGATCGCCTGCTACCAGCAGGCCGGCTTCGTGATCGAGGGGCGAGGGCGCGACTGCGCCCGCGGCAGCGACGGCTACTGGAGCGAGTACACGATGGCCCTGCTCGAGGACGACGACCGCGCGCAGCGAGCGCCGCGCTCGGATGGCCTGGTGATCCGGCCCGCGCGCTCGCGCGATGCGCCCGCGGTCGCGCGTCTGCTCACCGAGCTCGGTTATCCCCAGGACGCCGGGCAGGCGGGGGCGCGGCTGGCGACATGGGCGGGCGATCCGAGCGGAACGGTGCTGATCGCCGAGGTCGACGGGGCGCCCGCCGGGGTGATCGCCGGCCACGTCGTTCCCTATCTCGAGCGGCCCGGCTCGTACGTGCGCGTCGCCGCGCTGGCGGTCGATTCGGGGACGCGCCGTGCGGGGATCGGCCGGCAGCTGCTAGAGGCGGTCGAGGTATGGGCAGCGAGGCTCGGCTGCCGGGACGTAGAAGTGACGAGCCGGCGCACCCGCGAGGCGGCGCAGGCCTTCTATCGCACCCTCGGGTTCGAGGACCTGTGCGGGCGCTCTGCGCGCTTCAAACGGCCGCTGTCGGCCTGACCCGCGGGCGCTCCGGCCGCGCGGGGCGCGCGATAGCCTGAAAACAGAGACCGAACTTCGAAAGGACGAACATGGGCGTACAGGAGCAGGAGCAGCTGTGGGGCGGGGAGACCGCGAAAGCGGTGGACAACTTCCCGGTCTCGGGCGAGCGCGTGCCCGTGCCCGTGGTTCGCTGGCTGGGACGGATCAAGGGCGCGGCGGCCCACGTCAACGCCGAGCTCGGCCTGCTCGACGAGGACAAGGCGGCGCGGATCGCCGCGGCCGCCGACCGCGTGGCCGAGGGCGAGTTCGACAACCAGTTCCCGATCGACGTGTTCCAGACCGGCTCGGGGACCTCGTCGAACATGAACGCCAACGAGGTGATCGCCACGCTGGCCGGCGAGGATGTTCATCGCAACGACGACGTCAACATGGGCCAGTCCTCCAACGACGTGTTCCCGTCCGCGGTCCACCTGGCCGCGCTGGACACCGTCACCCACGACCTGCTCCCGGTGCTCGAGCAGCTGGAAGCCTCGTTCGCGCGCAAGGCGGATGAGTTCAAGGATCTGGTCAAGTCCGGCCGCACGCACCTGATGGACGCTGTCCCGGTCACCCTTGGGCACGAGTTCGGGGGCTACGCCGCGCAGATCCGCCTGGGCGCTCGGCGCATCTCGAACGCCCTGCCCCAGGTGTCCCAGATTCCGCTTGGCGGCACCGCGACCGGCACCGGCATGAACACGCACAAGGAGTTCGCCGCCCGGGTGCGCGCGCGCCTGACCGAGTCCTCGGGCCTTCAGATCCGAGCCCCGGAGGACCCGTTCGAGGCGCAGGGCAACCGTGACGCGCTGGTCGAGCTGTCCGGTGCACTGAAGGTGCTCGCGGTCTCGTTGACCAAGATCGCCAACGACCTGGCCTGGCTCGGCTCCGGTCCCCGGGCGGGGATCGGAGAGATCTTCCTCCCCGAGCTCCAGAAGGGCTCCTCGATCATGCCCGGGAAGGTCAACCCGGTGATCCCCGAGGTGATCCTCCAGGTCTCCGCGCAGGTGATCGGCAACGACGGCGCGATCACGATCGCCGGCACCCAAGGCAACTTTGAGCTCAATGTGCGCGTGCCCCTGATGGCCCGCAACCTGCTCGAGTCGATCAAGCTGCTCACCAACAGCTGCCGGATCTTTGCCGAGAAGTGCGTCGACGGCATCCGGGCCAACGAGGATGGGCTGCGCCGCTCGGCCGAGATGACGCTGTCGGCCGCGACCGCGCTCAACCCCTACATCGGGTACGACAAGGGGGCCGAGATCGTCAAGCTCGCCTCCGAGTCGGGGCGGCCGCTACGCGAGGTCGCGCTCGAGCTGGGCGTCGACGAGGAGACCTACGACAAGGCGATGGACCTGCGCAAGATGGCGCAGGGGAATCTGTAGGCCTGGGGGTTTTCTGGGCCGCCTGCGGCGGCGTCCGTGGGGCCTGGAGGGCCCGTCCTGATCCTGGTCGCGGCCCTCTTTCCAACCGACCCGCCGCGCACGCCGACTCATCCGCGCCATCCCGAACTCGAAATTTCCGCCATTACCGTTTGGCCCCTGCGGTTAGTTCCGGATTTCCCGTCTCCAGGCCAAGAAATCCGTCAGCTGCGCGAACGGCCCCGCGAAATGGCGGAAATTTCGGGTAGGTGGGCCGGGGTTTAGGCGGGCAGGTTGCGCGGGAGGCCGAAGCGCGCCAGGTGGGCGCTGCCGCCGAAGCGGGTCAGACACGAGATCTTCTCGCCCTCGAGCGTGAGCACGATCACGCCGACGCCGCGGACGACGGGAGCGTGCGCGTCCCCGATGTAGTGGCCGAAGGCCGGCTGGCCGTTGGCGCGCGTGGGAACGAGTCTGTCGTTGCGCGCGCCCCGCGCCCGGAAGGCGCCGGTGAAGAACTCGGTGATCGCGTCCGTTCCCTGGTACTCGAACGGCTCGGGGGGCATCGTCACCCACGCGTCCTCGGTCAGCAGGGCCACCATCTGCTCGACGCTGCCCTCGACGAAGGCGTCCGCGAACCGCCCGACGAGCTCGCGCTCGAGCGGCGACTGCGGTAGCGGCGCGCGATCGCGGCTGACCGGCGCCGCCGCGTCCAGCGTCGTCCGGGCGCGCTGGAGCGCGCTGTTCACCGACACCTCGGTCGTGTCGAGCATCGCCGCGACTTCGGCGGCCCGGTAGCCGAGGACGTCCCGCAGGACGAGGGCGGCCCGCTGGCGGGGCGGGAGGCGCTGGAGGGCGGTCACGAACGCCAGCGCCACCGTCTCGTAGGTCTCGTAGCGGACGTCTGGGCCGGGGGCGGCGTCGGGGACGCCCTCGAGCAGCGCGTCCGGGTAGGGCTCGAGCCAGAGGAGCTCGTTGTGGCGGGTGGGCGCCGGCGGCTCGAACGTCAGCGGGCGGCGCTCCTGAGGACGGCGGGCACCGTCGCGGAGCGCGTTGAGGCAACGGTTGGTCGCGATCGTGTAGAGCCAGGAGCGCAAAGAGGCGCGCTCCTCGAACCCGTCAAGACCGCGCCAGGCCGCCAACAGCGTCTCCTGAAGTGCGTCCTCGGCGTCCTGCAGCGATCCGAGGATCCGGTAGCAATGAAGCTGGAGCTCGCGGCGGTAGGGGTCGGTCAGCTCCCGGAACGCCTGCTCGTCGCCGTTGCGAGCCCGGGTCAGCTCGCTCGTGGTCATGCGCGGATCGTCGCACGGGTCATCAATCGAGGGGACACCGCCGGCGGGCGAAATTCATCGGTGGATTTCCGCGCAGGGTCGGGTCTGAACCTGCGAGCACTCAAGAACCGACCCCGAGGAGGACAAGATGCGAAATAGACCAGGCTGGGTGCTGGCGGTGGCGTCCATCGCCTCGCTGATGGTGGCGCTCGACGCGCTCGTGGTGACGACCGCGCTGCCGACGATCCGGGTGCACCTCGGCGCGTCGATCGAGGAACTCGAGTGGACGGTGAACGCGTACACGCTGACCTTCGCGGTCCTGCTCATGACCGGCGCGGCCCTGGGGGACCGGTTCGGGCGCCGGCGAATGTTCACCGCCGGGCTGGCGATCTTCTCGCTCGCGTCTGCGGCGTGCGCGCTGGCGCCGAACGTCGGCCTGCTGATAGCCGCCCGCGCGGTCCAGGGAACGGGAGCGGCGCTCGTCATGCCGCTGGGGATGACGCTGCTGAGCGCCGCATACGCCCCCGAGCACCGCGCCCGCGCGCTCGGCATCTTCAGCGGCATCACCGGACTCGCCGTGCTCGGCGGCCCGGTGATCGGCGGCGCGATCACGCAGGGGATCGCGTGGCAGTGGATCTTCTGGCTCAACGTCCCCATCGGCCTGTTGACCATCCCGTTCGTGTTGCGCCGGGTGCAGGAGAGCTACGGCCCACGCAGCGCCCCGGACGTGGTCGGGCTGACGCTCGTCACCGGCGCCGCGCTCGGGATCGTGTGGGGACTCGTGCGCGGCAATTCGGCCGGCTGGGGCAGCGCCGAAGTGATCGCGGCGCTGGCAGCCGGCGTCGTGCTGACGGTGGCGTTCGTGATCTGGGAGCGGCGGACGGCGGAGCCGATGCTGCCGATGCGGCTGTTCGCCTCCCGCCCGTTCTCGTCGGGCAACGCCGGGATCTTCTTCATGTGCACGGCGCTCTACGGCGCGGTGTTCTTCATGGCGCAGTTCCTCCAGATCGCTCAGTACGATGGCCCGCTCGACGCCGGCATCCGGCTGCTGCCCTGGACGGCCACGCTGTTCATCGTCGCGCCGCTCGTCGGCGCGCGGATCCGCCGCGTCGGGGAGCGCCCGTTCGCGGTCGCCGGACTGCTGCTGCAGGCGGCCGGCATGGGGTGGATCGCGCTGATCGCCGGGCCTCACGTCGACTACTGGCGGCTGGTCGCGCCGCTCGTGATCGCCGGGTGTGGCGTGTCGATGGCGATGCCCGCGCTCCAGAACGCCGTCGTGAGCTCGGTGGCGCCGGAGAGCATCGGCAAGGCCTCGGGGACGTTTAACATGCTGCGCCAGCTCGGCGGAGTGTTCGGGATCGCGACGCTCGTGGCGGTGTTCACGGGCGCGGGCAGCTACGCCTCAGCGCAGACGTTCAGCGACGGGTTCACCGCGGCCGTCGGCGTCGCGGCGGGTCTGTCATTGCTCGGTGCGGTCGCGAGCCTTGGCCTGCCGGCCGTCCGCCGTCAGGTGGCGACTGTCTCGGCGCCGAGCGTCTCGGAGATCGCGACGTCGACCGAGTAGTCGATCGGCACGACGATGACGGAGGGGACGTCCTTGGTCAGGGCGTCCCCCAGCAGCCGTGGGAAGTCCTCGGCGCTCGAGCATCGCCAGGCGGGGATCCCGAATGACTCGGCCAGCTTGACGAAGTCCGGGTTGCCGAAGTCCACGCCGAAGTGGCGCCCGAACTTCTTGTCCTGCTTCCACACGATCGAGCCGAACTGAGCGTTCTCCCAGATCACGTTGACGACGGCGGTCTTCAGGCGCGCCGCGGTCTCGAGCTCCTGGGCGTTCATCAGAAAGCCGCCGTCCCCGCTGACCGACACCACGTTGCAGTCCGGGTGCACGAGCTTGGCGCCGATCGCCGTGGGCAGGGCGAAGCCCATCCCGGCCAGGCCGTTGGCGATCAGGACCGTGCCGGGCTCGTGGGCGGGGAACATGCGCGCGATCCACAGCTTGTGCAGCCCCACGTCTGAGACGAGGATGTCTTTGGGCCCGAGAGCCCGACGGAGCTCCCACAGCGCCCGGGGCGGGCGGATCGGGAAGTGGTCATCGTCGCGCGCGTCGTTGAGCGCTCCCACCACCACCTCGTGGAGCCGGCTCGTGCCGGCGGTGGTCTGGCTGCGCGTGCAGGCCGCGGCCAGCCGCGCCAGCACGTGCGCGACGTCGCCGATCAGTTCGACGTCGGGGGTGAAGTACTGGTCGACCTCGGCGGCGACGCTGTCGATCACGATGATCTGCTTGTCGCGATTCGGGTTCCAGTTCTTGGGCGAGTGCTCGACGAGGTCGTAGCCGACCGCGATCACTAGATCGGCGTCGTCGAAGCCGGCCATCTCGTAGTCGCGGGCCTGCAGGCCCACCGTGCCGAGCGCCTTGGGGTCCTCGTAGTCGATCAGCCCCTTGGCCATGAACGACTCGGCCACCGGGATCCCGGTGTTGTGCACGAATGAGCGCAGGGCGCGGCTGGCGTGACCGCGGATGGCGCCGTTGCCCGCCAGCACCAGCGGGTTCTCGGCGGCGTCGATCAAATCGGCAGCGCGCTGGAGCTCGCGGCTCCCCGGTTCGGGCTGGACCGGCGCGTGGCGAGGGAGCGGGCGAGCGTCGAGCGGCCGGGCCATCACGTCCTCGGGCAGCTCGAGGTGGGTCGGCCCCGGCTTCTCGGACTCGGCCACCGCGAACGCCTTGCGCACCACCTCGGGGACGATCTCCGGGGCCGATACGCGCGCATTCCATTTAACGATCGGGCGCAGGATGCCGATTAGGTCTATGTACTGGTGGGACTCCTTGTGCATGCGCTCGATGTCTGACTGCCCGGTGAGGGCGACCAGGGGAGCGCGATCCAGGAACGCGTCGGCCACCGCGGTAACCAGGTTCGTCGCGCCTGGGCCGAGGGTCCCCAGGCAAACACCGGCTCTGCCGGTCAGACGGCCGTAGGCATCGGCCATGTACGCCCCGCCCTGCTCGTGGCGGACGGGGACGAACTGAATCGATGAGTCGGCCAGGGACTCGTTCAGGTCGAGGGTCTCCTCGCCTGGGATCCCGAACACGTAGGAGACCCCCTCCGCCTCCAGGCACTCGACAAACACTTCTGAAGCCTTGCGTTCGCCCATCTTGCTCCCGTTTATAACCGAATCAACACCTCGTGAAGCCGCAACCCCTTGCGCCCGGACGTGTCTTGGGCAGTGGATGCGCGCGGCGGCAGCGGGTGTAACGATGGTGGCTGCGCTGGTCCTGGCCGGGCCGGCGTTGGCCGCGCCGGGCCGGCATGCGCCCGAGCGGGCCCACGCCGCGCGTGCCGCGAAGCAGGCCTCGGCGGCAAGCACCCTGTACATCCGGGGCGGGGGCTTCGGCCACGGAATCGGGATGAGCCAGTACGGGGCCTATGGCTACGCGCTCCACGGCTGGACCTACCAGCAGATCCTCGCCCACTACTACACCGGCACCCAGATCGGGACCACCAACCCCAACCAGACGGTGCGGGTCCTGCTCTCGAGTGGCCCGGCGGCGTTCGCCGGCGCCACCCAGATCGGCAACAAGCCGCTGGACCCGAGCCTGACCTACGACGTGACCCCGCTGGCCAGCGGGCAGCTGTCGGTGGTCAACCAGACCACGCACAAGCAGGTGGGCAAGTTCAATGCTCCGCTGACCGCGACCGGCTCTGAGCCTCTGAGTCTCGCGGGCGTCGGGACCTACCGCGGCTCGCTCGAGTTCCGCCCGAACGGCTCGGGCGGCATCTACACGGTCAACGTCGTCGGTCTCGACGACTACGTCCAGGGCGTGATCGGCGCCGAGATGCCTTCGAGCTGGGCACCCCAGGCGCTCGAGACCCAGGCCGTCGCGGCGCGCACGTACGCGATCACCACCGACGTCTCCGGCACGTTCTTCACCCTGTATCCGGACACCCGCTCACAGATGTATCGCGGAGTGGCGGCCGAGACGCCCTCGACCGTCGCCGCCGTCGCCGCCACCGCCGGTCAGATCGTCACCTACAAAGGTGCGCCCGCGGTCACGTACTTCTTCGCCAGCTCGGGCGGATACACCGAGAACATCCAGGACGCCTGGCCGGGAGCGACCCCCGAGCCGTGGTTGGTCGGGGTGCCCGACCCCTACGACGGCGCCGGCGGCGACCCGTACCACAGCTGGACCCGCCAGATGAGCCTGTCGACCGCCACCAAGGACCTTGGCCGGCTCGTCAAGGGCAAGCTCGAGTCGATCAAGGTCACCCAGACCGGCGCCTCGCCGCGCATCATGGAGGCGAAGGTGATCGGCACTGGCGGCAGCACGACGGTCACCGGCGCCCAGCTCGAGAGCGCGTTCGGGCTGCTCAGCACCTGGGCGAGCTTCACCACGATCTCGAGCGCCGCCGGCAGCGCGCCGGCCCCGGCCAGCGTCGCCCACGTCGCCAGCGACCTGAAGGTCATCTCGCAGCTCCAGCAGGCGCTCGCGACCGCGGGCGACACCGTCCCGGTGCTCGCCGGCAGGGTGCAGCCGGCGCGTAAGGGCGCTCGCGTGACGATTCAGGTCCGTCGCGCGGGTGGCGGGTGGCGCAAGGCCGAGACCGTGCGGCTCGGCCAGGGCGGCCGGTTTGCCCTGACCGTTCCCCGGCCCGGCGTGTACCGGACCGTGTACCAGGGCCTCGACGGGCCGTCGGTCAACGTCGGCTGACGCTTGCGGGCTGCGGCACGCGGGCCGGTCATAACTTGTATCTCGGCCGGACGCTTGGCCCGAGTTCCGAGTTATCGGCCACATGCGCGACTGAACCGGGATTCACCGCCGGCCGGGGTGGCGAGTTCGGGGTTATGACCCACGTCGGATGTAGGCGAGGCGGGGCGTCGACCATCTAGGCTCCGGGGCGCCGATGCCCGGTCCGCTGCTCGTCGTCGATGCCCCGTTCGTCCTCTACCGCTCGTTCTACGCGCTGCCCGATTCGATCCACGGGCCCGAGGACCGGCCCGTCAACGCCCTGCTGGGGGCGGTCAACCTGCTGCTGCGGATCGCGGCCGACCGCGCGCCGCGGGCCATCGTGCTGTGCTTCGGCGCCGAGGCGGCCGCGTACCGGACCGAGTTGTTTCCGGCCTACCACGCGGATCGGCCCGCCGTCCCGGACGCGCTGGCCTGGCAGTTCGCGCGCGCTCCGGACCTGTTCTCTGCCTTTGGCTGGCAGATCGAGTCCTCGCCCGATCTGGAGGCGGACGACCTGCTCGGCGCGTTCGCGAACGTGGAGGAGCAGGCCGGCGGGCAGACGCTGATCGTGACCGGCGATCGCGACATGTTCCAGTGCGTCGATGACCGGGTCTCGGTCCTGCTGCTGAAGTCCGGGATCAGCGGCTTTGAGGTGATGGACCCGGCGGCGGTGAAGGCGCGCTACGGCGTCGGGCCGGAGCTGGTGCCCGACTTCATCGCCCTGCGCGGGGACCCATCCGACGGGCTGCCGGGCGCTCCCGGGATCGGTCCCAAGACCGCGGCGACGCTGCTTGAAAAGTACGGGTCGCTGGAGGGCGCGATCGCCGGCGCCGACGCCGAGCGGCCGAAGGTCGCGGCCGCCCTCAGGGACTCGGCCGACGAGCTGCGTGCGTACCGCGACATTGCGACGCTCCAGCCGGCGCCGGTCAAACGGCCGCTGGACGTAGTCACAGACCTGACGGGCGGGGCGCGCGCGGCGCGCGAACTCGGGCTGAACCGCCTGTCCGAGCGCCTGGACAGCGCGGACAGCGTGGCCGATCTGTAACGGGCCTAGCGGCCGATGAAGCCGCCGCGGAATCCTGGCCCGTAGCTGACCCATCCGCCTCCTCGCCTGACCTGTGGCGGGAGGGGAGCGGCGCCGCCACCGGCGGCGAGCGTCTCGGGATCGGTGCCGACCCCGAGCAGACTGCGGGTGAGCTTCTGGTCCGCGTCGAGCAGGTCGTCCAGCGCGCGGCCGGCGTGGGCGGCGGTGACAACCGCGCCGGCCGGATCCTCGTGGAGAGACTCGAGCATGGCCCGGCGCAGGAACTCCTTGACGAAGGACGCGGTCACGCCGTCCATGCGCTCGATGACCTCGCCGGTCTCGGTCTCGGACAGACGCAGGGGGATCGAGCGGCCGTAGAGGGCGAGCAGGCGCGCCCGGCCGTCTTCGTCGGGCAGGTCGATCTCGATCGCCACGTCGACGCGGCCCGGACGGGCGGCCAGCGCCGGCTCGAGCAGATCCGCGCGGTTGGTGGTGAGTAGGAACAGCAGGTCGGCATCGCCGGCGGCGCCGTCCATCGCGTCGAGCAGCTCGAAGAGCACGGGACTCGATCCCGGCGGACCGAAGCCTCGGTGCTCGGCCACGAGATCGACATCCTCGAGGACGATGACCGAGGGCTCCAGGGCCCGCGCGAGCTCGGCGATCGAGCCGATCGCGTGGAGGCCCCGCCCGGTCAGGACGAAGCGGGTGTAGCCACTCATCCGGCCGACCAAGTACCGCATCGTGTGGGTCTTGCCGGTGCCGGGCGGCCCATACAGCAGCAGCCCGCGCTTGAGGTGCTGGCCCGCGTCGAGCAGCGCCTCGCGATGGGCGGCGATGCCCAGCGCGTGCCGCTCCACCCGGCCGATCACCGCCTCGGGGAGCACTACTTCGTCCCGCGCGAGTCGAGGAACCTCGCCGAACTCCAAGGAGACGTTGCCCATCTGAGTGATCGTGACCTCGAGCACGTGCCCTCGGTACACATTGAGCTGATGGCGAAGCTCGGCCAGGCGAGCGTGCACGGCCTGCGCCGCCTCGACCGACAGACCCGCGATCTCGACGTCGAGCGACGGGGGACCGTGCTCGGCTTCGACGCGGACCAGGATCACGTACCGGCCGTCCGCGTCATCGACGAGGAGCACAGCACGCTCCAGGCAGGCGAGGGTGGAGCCAGGTCCGTTCGGCAGATCGGCCAGTGCCGGCGCCGACAGGCGCAGCCACGGCATGCCCTCGCCGGTGAGGAGCTGTTGCAACGTCACGGGCACGTGGTGAGGCGGGATCGAGAAGCCGTGGATTGCGACCTGACGTCCCGGCTCGCTCGACCACGCATTCAGCGCGGTCTGAAGATTCACCTGCTCGAAAGGCGCGCGGGTGCGCGTCACCACCGAGCGGCCCAGCGCTTCCTCGCCGAGGTAGTTCCCGACCAGGGTGACTACTTCGTTTCGCTCACCTCTGCGGTCCTGCGAGTGGACCCATTCCATGAACGAGAGGAACGCACCCGCGAACTCCCGTGACTCCGACTCCGACGCGCCACCCATCAGCGACCTACGATACACCGAGAATCAGGGGGTGAATTTCACCGTGATCACGTCGCCGTCGGCCATCACGTAGTCGCGCCCCTCGATCCGCAGGGTGCCGCGATCCCGGGCGCCGGCGTATCCGCCGGCGCTGACCAGCTCCTCCCACCCGACCACCTCGGCCCGGACGAACCCACGCTGGATGTCCGAGTGGATCAGGCCGGCGGCGTGCCACACCGACAGGCCCCGGCGCAGGTGCCAGGACTGGGCCGGCTTGTCCTCGCCGGCGGTGAAGAAGGCGATCAGCTGGAGCAGCGCGAACGCGCCCCGGATCACCCGCTCCAGGCCGGACGTCGAGAGGCCGAGGTCGGCGCGCATTGCCGCTGCGTCCTCGGGGTCGAGCTCGGCCAGCTCGGCCTCCAGGCGTGCCGAGACGGCCACCGCCTCGGCGCCCTGGGCGCGGGCGTGCTCGAGGATCGCCGGCGGCACCTCGTACGACCCTTCGTCGACGTTGGCCACGAACAGCACCGGCTTGGCGGTCAGCGGTTGGAGGAGCTGGGCGGCGTCGGGGGCGTCGGGGGGCGGCGGCACGGTCCGCGCCGCGCGGCCGGCCTGGAGCGCCTCGATCAACCGCCGCAGCCAGTCGGCTTCCGCGATCGCATGGCGGTCGCCGCTCTTGGCCGTCTTGGCCACCCGATCGAGGCGGCGCTCGGCCTGCTCGAGGTCGGCGTAGATCAGCTCGGTCTCGATCGTGTCGATGTCGGCGAGGGGATCGACCCGCCCCTCGGGATGGACCACGTTCGGGTCCTCGTGGACGCGGACCACGTGAACGATCGCGTCCGTCTCGCGGATGTTGGCCAGGAACTGGTTGCCCAGCCCCTCGCCGCGATGGGCGCCGGCGACCAGGCCGGCGATATCGTGGAAGGCGATCGTGTCGGGCACGATCTTGGACGCCTTGACCGTGTCGGCCACCGCATCGAGCCGCGAGTCGGTCACGGGAACGACCGCGACGTTGGGCTCGATCGTCGTGAACGGGTAGTTGGCCGCCTCCGCAGCCACGCCGGTCAGCGCGCTGAACAGCGAGGACTTGCCGGCGTTGGGCATGCCGACGATCCCGACCTTCACGTGAGGACCCCCGCGAACGCGGTGCCCAGCAGCGCTCCCGCCGCGACGTCGCTCGGGTAGTGGACACCGAGGTAGGGGCGACTGAGGGCGATCGTGAGCGCCGCCGCATACAGAGCCCAGCGGGGTGCCAGGCCGTCGTATGCGCGAGCGGCTGCGAACGAAGTGGTGGCGTGGGCGCTCGGGAACGACAGGCGCGTCACCACCGGAGTCAGCGGGGGAAGCCCGTCGAGCTCTGGGCGCCGCCGCCGGACGGCGAACTTGATCGCCTGGTTCAGGCCGTAGGAAGCCGCGACCACACCCGCGCCGCGCAGCCAGGCCCGCCGGCGCTCGGGCGAGCGGGAGAGCGCCGCTTCGGTTAGGCCCAGCGCGAGCCACCCCGCGGCATGCTCCCCGGCGCGGGAGTAGGCCGCCACCGCGCGCTCGACCCCCGGCTGGTGGCCGTGCGTGCGCGCGAATAGGAGCGTGGCCCGGTCGATGTCCTGGATCGCCACGTCCAGGAGGGTACGCAGGCGCCTACCGGGCCGCCTCCCAGCGGATCGGGAGGCCGTGGTCGTCGCACACGGCCAGCCTGGTCTCGGGGGCGCCGGCGGGGTCATGGACGGTCAGCTGCATCCGCAGTTGCCGGTCGTAGGCCGGCTCCATGCTCAGACGGACCACGCCGGGGTGCTCGCCCAGCGCGCGCTCGATCGCCGCCCACTCGTCGGCCTCGACGTACTGGCGCATGACCGAATGCCAGACCACGACGAGCTCCCCATCGCTGCCGTCGGCCAGCACGTCGCGCAGCCACTCAGAGCCCGCGCGCGCCACCACCGGGACGGGATCGCGCGCAGCGACCGCGAGCGCGGCGCGCAGGCGCTCGATCCGGTGCAGCTCGTCGGGCCAGATGTAGGCGAGCAGCGTGAGTTGATCATCGGGAAGCCGAGGGTCGAGCGGGGCCACGTCGCACCCCGCCCGGGCCACGATCTGTAGGCGCGCCGCCGCCGCCGCGAGGTCGATCGGCGGCGCGGGCATCCACGGGTCGACGAAGCGCAGGGGCGAGTCCGGATTGCCGAGCTCGCGGCCGTCGACGGCGTAGGAGTAGCGGTCGGCGATCAGGTTCAGACCCGCGCTCGCCCCCACTTCGAGCAGGCGGATCGGCCGGCGGTGCCGGTCGGCCAGCCACAGGAGTCCGGCGAACAGCACCGCCGAGCGCCCCGGTTCGTTGGTCTGAACCGTGCGGCGCAGGCGTGCTTGGATCTGCTCGAAGTGCTCCTCGATCGTGGCCAGGACGACCGGCCACACGTCGTCAGGCGGCCGCTCGCCGCCGGCGCTCGGGTAGAAGGCGGCCAGCGCCGGCGCCTGCCCGGAGAGGACGAGGTAATGCAGCGCGGCGACGAACCGCAATTGCGGCACCGCCCCGGGCGGGGCATGGATGCCCTCGAACAGGCGGGCCACCTCGCCGCCCGCGTCGATGTTCTCGGCGGCCGCGCGCATCAGGTGGATGTACAGCGGCGAGCGGTCCGAGCGCACGAGCATCTCGGCATGCCGGCGGAAGCGGTCGGCGAGCGACGCGCCGCCGGCCGTCGAATCACCGGCGCCGGCATACGGGGGCTGTGCCGAAGCGCTCACCGTGGTAAGTGTCCCTGAGTGAACTCACAAGCTCCCCAAATCACGGTGGTGGGCTCGGCCAACGTCGACCACGTGGCCCGCCTCGAGCGGCTCCCCCGGCCGGGCGAGACGATCAGCGACGCCGAGTTTGAGCGCGTGCCCGGTGGCAAGGGCGCCAACCAGGCGCTGGCCGCGGCCCGGCTGGGCGCCCGGGTCAGGTTCGTGGGGCGGATCGGCCAGGATGATCTGCCGCTCCGCTCGCTTGAGCGCGCCGGCGTCGACGTCAGCGGCGTGAGCCGCGACGACGGCGAGACCGGGGTGGCGCTGATCCTGGTCGACGCGAGCAGCGAGAACGTGATCGTGGTCGCGCCCGGGGCCAACCGGCGGCTCAGGCCCGAGGACGTCGACGTCGGTGACGCCGACGCGGTCATGTCCCAGCTCGAGATCCCCTTCGAAGCGGTCCGGGCCGCGCGCGCCCAGGCGCGGTTCTTCTGCCTGAACGCCGCACCGGCCCGGGAATTAGGTCCCACCCACCCCCTGGAGCCAGAGCCCGACCTGCTCGTGGTCAACCGCTACGAGTACGACCACATCGACCCGGGCGGCTCGCTCGTGGCGCTGACGCTGGGAGCCGAGGGAGCGGTGCTGATGGAACGGGGCGAGGAGGTGGCTAGAGCCACGCCCCCGCCGGTCACCGCGGTGGACGGCACGGCGGCCGGCGATGCGTTCTGCGCCGCGCTCGTCGTGTCTCTGCTGCAGGGTTACGAGCGGGGCGCGGCGCTCGCGCGGGCGTGCGCCACCGGCGCGCTGGCCGCTTCCCGTCCAGGCGCCCAGCCCTCGCTGCCGACGGCAGCCGAGGTCGACGCGCTGCTACGCCAAGCCGCCGGATAGAACGTTCTACTCGAGGGTGATGACGTGGCTGGGGTCGGGCCGCTGGTCCGGGCCGGCCGCGCTGTAGTCGCCGAACGGCGCGTCGCGCTCGGTGGTGGCGGCGCGGACGCCCGCGGTGGCGGCCTGCTCGACGAACGCGAGCCCGTCGGGGGTGTTCCGCATCAGCCCGTCGAGGATCGGGCCGAGGGTCTGGGTCGCGTGCAGTCCCATGTTCTCGTACGCCTGGTTGACGATCAGCTTCATCGCCGCCAGCTGCGAAGACGGGATCGCCGCGAGCTGGCCGGCCTGCTCGGCGACGGCGGCCTCGAGCTGATCGAACGGGACCGCGGCGTTGATCAGCTCTACGTCGGCCGCCTCACGGCCCGACAGGGGCTTGCCGGTCAGGGCGTGTTCCTTGGCCTTGGCCAGGCCGAGGCGATAGACCCACATGCCCGACAGGTAGCAGCCCCAGACGCGCGAGTACGGCGTCCCGATCTGGGCGTCCTGGGCAGCGATGATCAGGTCGGCGCACAGGGCCAGATCGCTGCCGCCGCCCACGCACCAGCCGTGCACCTGGGCGATCACCGGCTTGGGGGCGCGCCACATGCTCATGAACTTCTGGGTCGGCCCGTACGGCGATGCGGCCCAGGCGAAGTCCTTGCCGGAGTCCCAGCGCCCATCGGTCGTGACCGCCTCATCCCACTGGTGAAACCCGCCGGCGAAGTCGTAACCGGCGCAGAACGAGCGGCCGGCGCCGCGGACCACGATCACCTTGACCTCAGGGTCGCGCGTGGCCTGGCCGATCGCCGCCTCGAACTCCTCGGGCATCGGGGGCACGATCGTGTTGAGCCGGTCGGGGCGGTTGAGCGTGATGGTGGCGACCGCCCCGCTCGTGTCGTACAGCAGCGTCTCGAAGGTCACCTGGTCCTCCGTTTCGTGAGTGGGTGCGCTAACTGGAGCCTGGTCAAAAAAACGAACCATAGGTGCGCTTTCTCGACCAGCCTCGCTGTTTCGACCGGATGGGGAAGGCGCGGCGCGGACGCCGGGCATGGATGCCCGGCGGAACGGCCCCACGGACGCCGAGCGAAGCGAGGCCCAGTAAGGCGGCTATCGCTGGCCGAATCCGACCCGGTGGTCCTCGTGGTCGACGAGGACGTACAGGACGCGGCTCAGGTCAAGCGCGACCGTGCCGTCCTCGGCGGTCAGCTCGTGCCAGCCCATCGATCCGAGCACCTTGCGGAGCTTCGCGAGCTCGTCGGGCTGGACCCGCGCGCCCAGGACCTGGCCGCCGTCGAATCCGATGCTGATCTTTTGAGGCTTCTCGTCTGCCATCTAATGAGCCGGTTGGACTATCTCGGTCAGTACCCCGCCCGTGGAGGCGGGATGAAGGAAGGCTACCTGGGAGCCGCGGATGCCGGTGCGCGGCCGCTCGTCGATCAGGCGCACGCCGGCTGCCGTGAGGGCGTCGAGGGTGTCCTGCACCGACGCGACGCGGTAGGCGACGTGGTGCAGACCCGGTCCGCGGCGGGCCAGGAACTTGCCCACCGTGGTGTCGGGGCCGAGCGGCTGGAGCAGCTCGATGTGGGAGTCGCCCACGTCGAGCAGGGCGGCGTCGACGCCTTGCTCAGAGACGGTCTCGCGGTGGACCAGGGGCATTCCCAGCGTGTCCCGGTAGACGGCGAGCGCGGCGTCGATGTCCTGCACGGCGACGCCGACGTGGTCGAGAGCCGACAGCTGCACCCGGGGCAGCTTACTTTGGGTGGCGCGTGTGAGGGCTGGCCGGGTTCAGCGCGGTGGCCGCCGCCACCGACAGCTGGCCGATGCGCGATGGGGCGGCGCGCGGGACGTCGCCCATGATCTTGTCGATGTCCTTGCGCTCGAGCACCTCGTTGGTCAAAAGCGTGGTGGCGAGCGCGTCGAGCTCGGCGCGGTGGGAGTCGATGATCGTCGTGGCGGCACGGAAGGCCTCGTCGGCGAGCTCGCGGACCTCGGCGTCGCGCACGCGGCGGGTCGCCTCGGCGGCGCCCTGGTCGATCGCGCGGAGCGAGCTCGAGCCGGTCCCCATCGCGTACTCGAACACCATCGCGTGGGCGATCTCGGCCACGCGTTTGAGGTCGTCGGAGGCGCCGGTGGTGATCGAGCCGAACACCAGCTGCTCGGCCGCGCGGCCGCCCAGCAGCATGGTCATGAAGTCGATCAGCTCCTCGCGCGTCTTCAGGTAGCGGTCCTCCTCGGGAAGGTTCAGCGTGTAGCCGAGCGCCTTGCCCCGCGGGACGATCGAGATCCGGTGGACGCGATCGACGCTCGGCAGCAGCTCGCCACACAGCGCGTGGCCGGCCTCGTGGTAGGCGACGACGCGCTTTTCGTGCTCGGTCAGGGCGCGCAGTGACTGCATGCCGGCGACGACGCGCTCGAGCGCCGCGTCGAAGTCCTTCATGCCGACGCGGTCGGCGCCCCGACGGGCCGCGAAGATCGCCGCCTCGTTGCAGATGTTGGCGATGTCGGCGCCGGTCAGCCCCGAGGTCTGGCGGGCGAGGATATTGAGGTTGACCCCGTCGGCCAGGGGCTTGTTGCGCGAGTGGACGTGGAAGATCCTCTCGCGGCCGGTGACGTCGGGGGGCGATACGAAGATCTGGCGGTCGAAGCGGCCTGGGCGCAGGAGCGCCGGATCGAGCTTCTCGAGCAGGTTCGAGGCCGCGATCACCACCACGTCCTTGCGCGAGGTGAAGCCGTCCATCTCGACCAGCAGCTGGTTGAGCGTCTGATCGCGCTCGCCCGAGACGTCCATGCCGCGGTGGCCGCCCACGGCATCGAGCTCGTCGATGAACACGATCGCCGGGGCCTTCTTACGTGCGGCCTTGAACAGGTGGCGGATGCGGGCCGCGCCCACACCGACGAACATCTCGACGAACGACGCCGCGGACTGGCTGAAGAAGCTGGCGCCCGACTCGTGGGCGACGGCCTTGGCCAGCAGGGTCTTGCCCGTGCCCGGCGGCCCGTGGAGCAGGATGCCCTTGGGCACCTTGGCGCCGATGGCGCGGAAGCGCTCGGGATCGCGCAGGTAGTCGACGACCTCGCGCAGCTCCTCCTTGGCCTCGTCGGCACCGGCGATGTCGGCCCAGCCGATCGACGGGGCGGAGTCCGGCTTGATCTGTGCCGGGCGCGTGCGCGGCATGAAGCGCATGAGCGCGAACACGCCGATCACCAGCGCGCCCATGAACACGATCGGCAGCCAGGCTTGTAGGAACGAGGTCACGTCGGGATAGCCGAGGAACGTGCTGGGGGCGTGGAAAACGGGGATGACGAGGTGATGGGTGGCCGGATGAGCGACCTTTGTGGTGCTCGTCCCCGATTTGATGACGTCTGCCGCATGACTCATAGGCCAGTGGGGATCATCGGCACGCGCTGGGCGTCACTCAACCCTCTCTAGACGAGGGTTCGGCGAATATCGCCGCCCGAACTTGGCGCGCGGCTCGCCGTTGACGAGCACGATGTCGGCGGTGAAGTCGTTATCGCCACGGATCAGCGAGGAGCCCACCCCGTAGGCGTCGACGGGAACCCCTGCCGCCTCGAACTCGCGGATGCGCTGGGCCGTGAAGCCGCCGCTGGCGACGATGCGGACGTGGGGGTAGCCGGCGCCGTCGAGGGCGCCCCGCACCTTCTCGACCAGGCGGGGGTTGACCCCGGTCGGCTTGAACCCGCCCATCTCATCGAACAGGGCGCGGTCGACCAGGTCCTCGCTGGTGTCCAGTCTCACCCCCCACAGCTTCGGCCCGAGCGCCTCGGCGACCTCCAGAGCGGTCCTGACCGAGTCGTTCTCGAAGTCGACCAGCACCGTGATGTTCATCTCGTCGTGATAGCGGTCGGCGAACACGGTGGCCGCCTTGACCGTGTCGCCGTCGTAGGCGGCGATCAGCCCGTGCGGGACGGTCCCGATCCCGCGCCCGCCCCACCAGGAAGCCTGGGCGTCGGTGGAGACGCCGATCGCGCCGGCCACGTGCGCGCTCCAACCGTCGCCGGTCTGGACGAGCCAGTGGTCGTGGCGCGCCGGGAAGTAGAAGATCTGCTTGCCGCGGGCGGCCTCGACCACCTCGAGCACGTTGCGCATGACCAGCGAGCGCCGGGCCATGACCCCGAGGTAGACGGTCTCGAGGTGGGCGAACAGGCTGTAGTCGCCCTCGATCGTCATCACGGTCTCGCGGGGGACGATCTGGTCGCCCTCCCGGAGCGCGTAGACCTCGAGCTCGTTCCAGGCGGGAACCCAGACGCCGTCCTCGTCGCGCCCCGAGCACAGCTTGAGGATCGCGATCGCCTCGTCGATCCCGCCGAGCACGGACTCCTGCTTCTGGAAGACCTGCATGGTCACCCGGGGGTGATGGCCCTCGGCCTCCAGCAGCTCCCTGGTGTAGACGAAGTACGCGTCGGAGTAGTAGCCCTGCCTGATCCGGTCGACCGGCAACCGGAAGATCGCCGGGTCCAGGCGCGTCGAGGTCTGCGTCGCCATGCGGGAAGTCTAGTTGCGCCCGGGTGCTCGCCAGCGGTTGCGCGGGGTCTTGCGCATCCGTGCACAACTGCTTGCGCTGCCTCACGCACGGGTGGACGATTTCTTCCCGGTCCAACGAGGGAGGACAAGATGCTCGGGCGAATCCGTGCTCGTCATGCGTGGGCCCTCTGCGTGCTCGCGCTCACTGCTACCGGTGCCCTGGGGGTGATCTTCGGCTCTGCCGGCGGCGCGGCCGGCGCCCAGAATCAACCGCTGGTCGCCGCCTCGGCGAAGCTCGCGTCGGTCAGCCCGACGATTCCGTCCACGGAGACGTGCGCGTCGATCGCCACGCTCGCTTCGCTGGCCGGGCTCCCGCATTACCCGACCGCGATCGCCTCGGCGACCGTGGTGGACGCGTCGCAGCCGGGAGTCACCCCGGCCAACCCCGACTACTGCAACGTGCAGGGGATGATCGCGCCGCAGACGCATTTCGACCTGCAGCTGCCCTTGACCACGTGGCAGGGGCGCTACCTCCAGAACGGCTGCGGGGGCTACTGCGGCACCGTCTCGGGACAGACGTTCCCTTCGTGTGACGCCACGCTGGGCGGCGACTTCGCGATGGCCACCGACGACGAGGGCCACGTCACCGCCGCCGGCCTGGGCGGCGGGGGCCTGTTCGCCTTCAACGACCAGCAACTCCGCGATGAGTACGGCTACGAGTCCGAGCAGGCGCTGTACACGGTGGCGAGGTACATCATCAACTACTTCTACGGGCAGGAGCCGAACTACTCGTACTTCAACGGCTGCTCGGACGGGGGGCGCGAGGCGATGGAGATGGCCGAGCGCTACCCCGATGACTTCAACGGGATCATCGCCGGTGCGCCCGAGATCTACGCCGGCCCGCTCAACGCCGAGGCGCAGACGTGGTTCTACAAGGTCAACACGGATGCCAACGGCAACGCGATCCTGACCGACAACAAGCTCGCCGCGCTGCAAGCCGCGGTCATCAACGCCTGTGGCGGCGATGACGGCGTGGCCGGGGACGGGATCATCACCGACCCGCAGGACTGCCACTTCAATCCGGCGAGCATCGAGTGCACTGGCACGGAGAACCCTGCGACCGACGATTCGTGCCTGTCCGCCGCGCAGGTCCAAGTCGTGCGCGAGTACTACGAGGGCCCGACCGACCCGCAGGGACAGCGGCTGTACCCGGGTTCGGTGCAGTACGGCTCGGAGGGCGGATGGTCGGTGTTCGAGCTGCCGCCGAGCACCGACGGGGGCAGCGTGCCAACCACCGAGTCACTCGACTACGCGGGGCTGTCGCAGCCCTACCTGCGCTACCAGCTGCTGGCGCCGGGCCAACTCGGTCCTGATCCGAGCCAGTGGCAGTTCACCGCCCAGGGCTTCCGCTCGATGTTCCCGGTGGCGGACACCTGGGACGCGCTCGACACCAACCTGAGCGCGTTCCGCCGCCACGGCGGCAAGCTGATCATGTGGCAGGGATGGGCGGACAACGGCATTCCGCCAACCGGCACGGTCGACTACTACGACACGCTGGTATCGCGGAACGGCGGCCTCTCCTCGACGCAGAGGTTCGCGCGCCTGTTCATGGAGCCGACCGTGTATCACTGCGGTGGCGGCTACGCGAACGCCGTGCAGCCCGACCTGATCCTGCCGATGGTGGAGTGGGTCGAGAGCGGCACCGCGCCCGGCGGCGCGTCGGATCCGCTGACGATCAGCTACACGGTGGGTAGCAACTCGCTGTCCCGGCCGCTGTACCCGTACCCGGACATCCCGAAGTACAACGGCAGCGGATCGACTTCCGCCGCGACGAGCTTCCACGCCGTGGTGGCGCCTGCGTACGCCAATCACGCCGACTACACCAACTGGATCGGCAACTACCTGCTCTATCAGCCGATCGGTGGCGGCCGCGATCAGGGTTACACGCGCCGCGGGTGACGAACGATGTGGGAAGTAACTCCGAATAATTCGGAGTTACTTCCCACGCGGTGCTGCTAGCGTGCCTGCCCCGTGGCGGACCGCGCGCCCATCAACCGTGTGAACCTGCTGGGTGCCGCGCTGGCCTCGGTCGCCGGGCCCCCCTCGGTCGAACGGGTCGAGGTGGCGCGGGTCGAGCTCGCTCCGGGGCAACCGGCCGGCCGCCACTTTCACCCCTGTGACGTGGTCGGGTACGTCGTGTCGGGCTCGATCCACTTCGAGATCGCGGGTGAGCCGGGGACCATGTTGGCGGCCGGCGACGCGTTCCACGAGCCGGCCGGCCGGGAGATCGCCCACTTCGACAACGCGTCAAGCGAGCAGCCGGCCACGTTCATCGCCTGTTACCTCTTGGCGCCGGGGGAACAGCGACTGATTGAGATGCTCTGAGGGCCGGGCGGCCAGCGGCAGCAGCAGCGCGGCGATCAGGATCATCAGCGGAGCGGTCCCGACGTCGGTCGCCTGGCCGGTGAACAGGCCGCCGAGGCCCTCGGCCAGGAACCAGAACGCGAGCGAGACGGCCATCGAGCCGATCAGCGCGATCCGCGTGCCTCGGCCCCAGAGCACGCACAGCCCGACCTCGGCCGAGACGACCGCGAGCAGGACCGCGACCGTCATGCCCGATCCGTTCACGAGGTTGGCCGCGGACGACTGAAGACTGGACAACCATCCGGCCCCCGACGGCGCGCTCGTGAACGCGGCGCTCGTGGCGTCGCCGGCGGCGTTGGCGTGGAACAGCCAGAGCGCGGCGGTGGCCAGCCAGAGCGCCAACCACAGCAACCTTGCGCCCCATTCCCCGAGCAGTCCGAACGCGGGCTGCTCAGCGTCTTGGGCCTGGGGTGTCCGCGGCCAGACGAGCAGGCCGGCGACGATGTAGAGCGGCGCGGTGCAGGCCGGCTTGACGGTGGCGCGGACCAGGAGGCCGACGCCGATCGAGAGCTCGCCGAGCACCGCCAGGACCACGAAGACCCCCTGATGCGGTCGGATGAGGTTGCCGATCCAGGTGATCGGATGGCCGATCACCGCGGGCTGTCCGGCCGCGCTTGGATCGATCACCCCGCTCACGAAGTGAGTGAAGAAATACGGCTGGAGCTTGAGCAGGCCATCGACGATCCAAATCAGGCCCAAGGCGATCTGCCCGATCCGGGCTGGTGAACGAGTTGGTGATGAAGGCATGCAGAGGGGGACGCTGTGACACGGCCGTTCCTTTCCCGTTCACCATTAGTTCACTTCGCGTCGTGGAAGATGATCCCCAGCGCGGTGCGCTGACCGCGGGTGACCGTCGATACGCCGTGGCGCAAACCGATGCGGTGGTAACCACCCCGGCCACGGTTTGGTCGCTCGCGCGTGGGGAAAATCACAAACGCACCCTGGGCGGGCGTGAGCACGTGCGCCCGGCTCTGGGCGCGGGGGCGCTGCTCGAGCAGCACGAACTCTCCGCCGTTGAAGTCCTCCTCGCGCCGCGAGAGCACGGTCAGGATCTGGAACGGGAAGTAGACCTCGCCGTACAGATCCTGATGCAGGGCATTCCAGTCGCCCTCGCCGTAGCGCAGGATCAGCGGCGTGGGCCGTGTCTGACCGGCCGTGCGGCAGCGCGCGAGCAACTGCTCGTGCTCGAGTGGGAATTCCTGGGTCGGTCCTCGCAGGAGCTCGCTCCAGCGGTTGGCGACCAGCGCCAGGTGGGGATAGAACGACGCGCGCAGCGCCGCGATCGTGTCGGGCAGCGGGTGGTCGAAGTAGCGGTAGCGCCCGTCACCGAACCGGTGGCGCGCCATCTCGATCGTCGAGCGGAAGCGGCCGCCGTCGAACAACTCGGCGAGCTCGTCGCATTCGTCGGGGGCGAGCAGCGCCGGGGTGATCGCGTAGCCTGCGGCGTCGAGCTGACCGGTCAGCGTCTCCCAGTCGAGCGCGTTCACGCGATCGCTGATGTCGGTGCTGAGGTTCTCGGAGGTGGTGGTGGTCATGACGCGTATAACGCGCCGCGCGGCTGGCGTGTGAGATCCTGGTCTGTGCTTAGCGGCGGCTGGAGATCACCGCCATGGCAACCACGAGCGACACGGCAACGAGGGCGCCGACGGCGACAAGCCAGTTGAAACCCACGGTGTTGCGCAGGTGGTTGACGAGCGCCACGAAGCCAATCGGGATGGCGACCGATAGGAACAGCGCGACGGCACGGAGTGCCGCGCGCTTGTCGTGACCCCGGTCTCGGCGGCGCGCGGCGAGGGCCATCGCCGCCTCGACGCTGGCCGCCTCACCGTCGTAGAAGACGAGCGCTCGCCGCCCCAGCTGGCGCGCATGACTCTCGCAGCCCCAGGCCATCATGATCATGAAGGTAAACGGCAGCACCCAGGTCATCACCCAGATCCCCGCACCCACCAAGAAGCTGAGGATCGCTCTGATCCGATCCAGAGCGCGGCGCTTGGGCGGTTCCGCAGCGGCGGCGGATAGGAACCCGCCGAAGACGAGCAGCCGGTAGCCGCTGTCCACCCAGAAGCGCAGCGACCGACGTCGTGGCGGGCGCTCCGGGATCGGCGTGTCCTGGACTGCCCGCAGGGCGGCCTGCGCCTGCTCGACGTCGGGATGCACGCCGCGCAGCGCGAGCATCTCCCCCGCCGTCTGCAGGTGGCGGGGGTCGCGGCCGTAGAGCGCCGCGGCGCGCAGGGTCATGCGCATCTCCTGGTAGAGATAGCTGAGATAACCGGGCACCAGCGCGATCAGAAAGGGCGTGCCCGAGATCGCGCCGTCGATGCGCGCGACCTGCGCGGTCTGCAGCCGGAGCTCCTCGACGATCTCCGCGGGGGATGTGTCGGCGCGAGTACTCCGCATCGACTCGGCCCACTGCTCGGTTGGTTCCGCCAGCCGGGCGATTGCGTACAGGGCCAGACGCTCGGATAGGTGCTCGGGATCGCGGTACGCGATCCGGATCGCCTCGCGCGATCCGGCGAACATGCGGCGCACCCGCCCGGCCGAAATCTCCCCGTCCGGCCCGCGGTCGGGCTCGGGTTCAGGCTCGGGCGCGGCGGCGTCGGCCTGGTCAGTCGACGCCATGAGACGAGCCCCCCAATCCCGCGTCCCGAAGCGCCGTTTCGATTCTCGACAGCCGCTCGCTTATCTCGGTGAGCCGCTGCGTCTCATCCGCTTGGGCGCTGGCCACGAAACGGCGCCGGCTGCTCTCGACCAATGTCGCCGTCACCGACGCGGTGATCACGGCCAGAAATGCGATCCCGGCGAGCATGATCACGGCGGCGATGATGCGACCGTCCCGGAGCTTGGGCGTCACGTCGCCGTACCCCACCGTGGTGACCGTCTGCAGCGCGAACCAGAGCCCCTTGCCGACCGTGTGGAACTCGCGGTGGTCAACAAATCGCTCGAGCACCCCGCCGGCCACCGTGACCGCGACCGTGAAGCCGGCGATGATCGCGGCTGCCGTGCGGGCGCTCAGTGACTCGCGCAGCAGCAGGCGCGCGGTGATCGGGACCTTCGGAGGTGGATCCATGGGCCGACGCTACGCAACTGGGCCCAAACTTCCTCGCCCGTTTTGGATGAGCGCCCCGCGCTACAGCTAGCGGTCGAGCAGGTCGCGCGCCAGGTCGCTGTAGCAGCTTGCGGCGAATCCGAGGTCGCGTACGTCGACCCGCTCGTCGGCGTTGTGGACGAGCGGGGCGGCCTCGAGCAGGGTCTGGTGGCGCTGGGGAAAGAACCCGTAGGCGACGCAATCGGGGAACTGATCGCGAAACCAGCGCGAGTCCGAGAAGCCGGGCAGGATCACCGGCACGGGCTCAGCCCCGGGATCGTTGGCGCGCACCCAGCGGTCGATTGCGTCCATCAGCGGGCTCTGAACGGGCGAGGAGTTGCCGGTGACCTGCTCGGTGAACTCGACCTCGAGCTGATCCGCGGCGTCACCCAGGACGTGCGCGATACGGCGGCGAACGGCGTCCTCCCCGAGGCCGGGTGGGACCCGGCAGTCGATCTTCAGGTAGGCGCGCGCCGGGATCACGTTGATCTTGTCCGAGGCGTGAGCCATCGTCGGGGTCAGGGTGACGCCGAGCATCGGCTCGACCAGCACGATCAGGTGGGGATCGACGGCGGCGATCCGGGCGAGCGCGGCGGCGGGGTCATCGGGATCGAGGTCGAGCCCGCGGAGCAGCGCTACCGGCGCCTCGGTCAGCTCGAAGGACGGCTCGGCCGCCCCGATCCGGTTGAGCACCGGTCCGAGCTTGAGGAGCGCGTTGTCGCCCGTCTTGGGCAGCGAGGCGTGACCGGCCGCCCCGCGCGCGGTCAGCTTGAAGCGGAAGATCCCCTTCTCGGCGCAGCAGACGCCGTAGCGGCGCCTGCCCTCAAACTCAAACACCTCGCCGCCGCCCTCGTTGAGCAGCATGTCGCAGCGCACCCGGTCTGGATGAGTGTCCGTCAGCCAGTGCGCGCCCACATCGCCGCCGGTCTCCTCGTCGGACACGAACACGAGCTTTAGGGTTCCGCCGCGAGGTCGCCACCCGCCACGGGCGAGGTTCGCGGCCGCCACCGCCTCGGCGGCCACCTGGGACTTCATGTCGAGCGAGCCGCGTCCCCAGAGGAACCCGTCAACGACGTCGCCCGACCACGGGTCGTGCGCCCAGTCGGACGGGTCGGCGAGCACGGTGTCGACGTGCCCGAGGTAGCACAGCGTTTGCCCCCGGGCGTCGCCGTCGCCGGCGCCGGCGCCGTCGCCGCTCAGGTCGGCCACGAGGTTCGGCCGGTCCTGGTCGTCGGCCAGTAGCTCGGTCTTCAGACCCGCATCGCGAAGGTAAGAGGCGAGGAACTCGATCGCCGGGCGTTCGTTGCCCGGCGGGTTGACCGTGTTGAAGCGGACCAGCTCGCGCAGGACGTCGGTCGTCTCGCGCTGAAGGTGCTCCGCGGCCATGGAGCGGTCAGCCTAGTGCAAGGCGGCCACGTAGGATGACCGTCCGTGCCGAGCACCCAAGACGACCTCACGCTCGCTCTCGAGCTCGCCGACGTGGCCGACGCGATCACGCTCGAGCGCTTTCGCGCCGCCGATCTGGGGATCGAGACCAAGCCCGACCTGACGCCGGTGACCGAGGCGGACAAGGCGGTGGAACAGACCTTCCGCGAGCGGCTGGCCTCGGCTCGGCCCGGGGATGCGGTCGTCGGCGAGGAGTACGGCGCGCCCGAGCAGGAGTCTGGGAACGGTCGCTGTTGGATCGTCGACCCGATCGACGGGACGGCCAACTACGTCCGCGGGATCCCGTCGTGGGCGACGCTGCTGGCGCTCCAGGAGGGCGACGAGGTGACGGTCGGAGTCGTGTCGGCGCCAGCGCTCCAGCGCCGCTGGTGGGCGGTCCGTGGGGGAGGCGCGTTCGCGCGCGACGAACTCTCTGACGAACCGCGGCGGCTGCGAGTCTCGGCCGTGCAGGCGCTCGGGGACGCGGTGCTGTGCATCTCGGACCTGGACGGGTGGGACGAGACGGGGGCGCTTGAGCGGTTGCTCGCGCTCGCGCGGCGCTGCTGGCGCATGCGCGGGTACGGCGACTTCTGGATCTACATGCTGATCGCCGAAGGCGCGGTGGATGTCGGCGGCGAGCCGGTGGTGTCGCTGTGGGATCTCGCCGCGCCCCAGGTGATCGTCGAGGAGGCCGGCGGCACGTTCACCGATCTGGCGGGTGTCGCCACGGCGAGCGGCGGCGACGCCCTCGCGAGCAACGGACTGGTGCACGAGGAGGCGCTGGCCCTACTGCGGCGCTGAGCGTCCGCATCCGCCACAGATCCGCCGGGTCCCGGAATAACAGGACGGCGCCGGACGCGAGAAACGGCGCCGGGTCCTCAGACCGGGAGGGTCCTGGCCAGGAAGTCCTTCGTGATCTCCCAGGCCCGGGCGGCCGGCTCGGGCTGATGGAACATCGGCGCCTCGTGGTTGTCGAAGGCGTGCCCCGCGTCCTCGTGGATGTGGCACTCCATCTCCGGCCGGGAGGCGGCGAACGCGCACACGGCCTCGCTCTGCTCGCGCGGGATGTACGGGTCCGAACCGCCCCAGTGGAACAGCACCGGGCAGGTGATGCGGTCGGCCTGGTCGAGCATTCCGGGAATGTCCGAGCCGTAGTAGCAGACCGCGACGTGCGGATCGCCGTTGATCGCGACTCCGAACGCGAGCGTCCCACCCAGGCAGAAGCCGAGCACGCCGGCCCGGTTGCCCGTCACCTCGGGGAGCTCGCGCAGCGCGCGCAGGGCGTCGATCGAGTCGCGGACCGCGAGCTCGGGATCCATCTGCTGGGCGGTCTGAAACGCCTGTCCCAACCCGGCCTCGCTGTGCGCGAGCGCGATGCCCGGCTCGATCCGCCAGTAGAGATCGGGCGCCATCGCCACGTAGCCAAGACCGGCCAACCGGTTGGCCGCCTCCTTGATGTAGTCGCCGACCCCGAAGATCTCCTGGAGCACGATCATCCCGGGGCCGGACCCAGCCTCGGGCAGCACCACGTGCCCGTCGAACTCCCCATCTGGGGTTGAGACCCGCTCGACTCGGACCGTCCTCGGCACGGCGGGGAAGGTTATCTTCCCGGCGCGAGGGCGAGCTCCATGCGGTAGTGCGGACCGATGTCCGGCGGCTCGAACTCGTCCGAGGCGACGACGAACCCGACCCGCTCGTACAGCGTGCGCGCCCGGGTGCGGGCGTTGCACCACACGCGCGTCGCGCCGTGGGCCATGGCGTGCTGCACGAGCGCATGCAGGACCGCGCTGCCGGCCCCGCTTCCGCGGGCGTGGGTCTTGGTCGCCATCCCGCGCACACGCCAGTCGCCCGGGCCCTCACCGTCGCGTCCGATCAGCCCGACCGCGACCAGCTCATTCCCGTCAAACGCGCCGAAGGCAATCGAGCCCGCCGGCTCGTGCGAGGCGAGCTCCTCGAGCGAGGCGTGGGGGCGCAGCACCTCACGCCGCAGGGCCCGGGTGTCGGCCAGCGAAATCTCTCGCACCTCGATTTGCAGCATCTTCGAACAGGGTATGACGGCGGCGGTTCGGGAAGCGGGTCGAGTGGTCCGCATCCGCGAGGGGTAAGGTCAACGACAGAGAGCGGGCCATGCGCGGCGAACTTCACCCCAGCCGGGAACGCGGCGATTCGTCGTCGGCCGACGGCGACGGCCGCGATTACGCAACGCCGGCTGGCTCGGAGGATGGGCACCACCAGGAGGGGGTCTCCCAGGACACGGGTTCGCTGACCCCGATCGGGCCGATCAGCCGCCGCAATCTCATCGTCGGGGTGGTGTTCGTGGTCGCCGCCCTCGTGGGCCTGTACTTCCTGATCCCGAAGCTCGCCGGGCTCCACCAAACCTGGGGGCGGCTCAAGCACGGGGATCCGCTGCTCCTGGCGGTCGGGGCTGCGCTCGAATGCCTGTCGATCGCGGGCTACACGATCCTGTTCCGCACCGTGTTCGCTCGCGGCCTGCCTCGGCTAACTTGGCGGGTCACGATCGAGATCCCGCTCGCCGGGATCGCCGCGATCCGGTTGTTCGCAGCCGCCGGTGCCGGCGGCGTGGCGGTGATGGTGTGGGCGTTGCGGCGGGCTGGAATGGAACCGCGCGTGATCGGCTGCCGGGTGGCGGCCAACTACTCGCTCCAGTACTCGGTCTACCTCGCCGCGCTCGTCGTCGGTGGAATCGGGCTGTACACCGGAGCGTTCCCCGGCGGGGGGCCTCAGACGCTGACGCTCTGGCCGGCGCTGGTCAGCGCAGCGGCGCTGGCGCTGGGAGCCGCCATGGCGCTGGTTCCAGGCGACTTCGAGCGCCGGTTGGCGAGGGTGGCCCGTCGGTCTGGCCCGGCCGGACGGATGGCCGCGAAGCTGGCCACCCTTCCCGCCACCTTGGGCGCCGGGGTTCGCACCGCCGTTGGCTTGGTCCGAGAGCGACGACTGGGGTTACTCGGCGCGATCGCCTACTGGGGGTTCGACATCGCGGTGCTGGGCGTGTCGTTCCATGCCTTCGGCGCCTCGGTTCCGGTCGCAGTACTCGTGATGGGATATTTCCTGGGGACGCTGGGAAGCCTGCTGCCGCTCCCGGGCGGCATCGGCGGCGTCGAGGGAGGGATGATCGGCGCGTTTGCGGCATTCGACGTCCCCGCCGGCCGGGCCGTGGTCGCCGTGCTCGCCTACCGCGCGATCTCGTTCTGGCTCCCCACCCTGCCGGGCATCGCCGGCTACATCGGCCTGCGCTCGACGGTTCGGGGTTGGCGCGAGGAAGACGAGGCCCAGCAGCAGACGGCCGGCGGAGGCTGACGAGCAATGGCCGCGAGGCGGGGCGACCGGGGCGACCGGGGGGACCGGAGCGACCGGAGTGACCGGGGCATCACGGCTCGCGCCGCGCAGGACTTCTGGCGATTCCTGCGTTGGCTGGGTCGGCTCGGGCGCGGCGAGGTGGTCAAGCGGGTAGGGGGCCCGGCCCGTGCCCGGGTGATCGTGCTGTTCGCGTTCGTGCTCGCGCTGAATGGCGCTGACTCCTCGACCGTGGGCGCGATCGCACGCCAGCTCGAATCCGGGCTTCACATCAACAACACCGACATCGGGCTGCTCGCGTCGATTTCGTTGATCGTCGGAGCGGTGTTCACGATCCCGGTGGGGCTGCTCGTCGACCGGACGCGGCGGATGCCGCTGCTGGCGTTCAGCGTCGTCCTTTGGAGCATCGCGTCGCTGCTCAGCGCGTTCGCCGGGAGCTTCGGGAGCCTCCTGCTGACGCGGATGGCACTCGGAGCCGTCGCCGCGACCGCGGGTCCCGCGATCGCCTCGCTCACCGGCGACTACTTCTCCGCCGAGGAACGGGCCCGGATCTGGTCATACATCCTCGTCGGCGAGGCGGCCGGTACGGCGTTTGGGTTCATCGTCAGCGGGTTCGTCGCGGATCTGATCGACTGGCGCGCAGCATTCGTCGTTCTCGGGCTGCCGGGCTTCTTCCTGGCCCGCGAGCTGTGGCGGACGGTTCCGGAGCCCCTCCGCGGCGGCCAGAGCCATCTCCAGGTCGGGGATGTCGACCTGGACACGGTCGTCCACCGGGGTGCGGCACCCGCCGGGAACGGTGACGCCGCGGTACCGGTGCCGGAGCCGCCCCTCGACGAAGGGCAGCAAGCTGCGCGTGAAGCGGCACGTCAGGCGGGTATCGAGCCCAACCCCAGGCTCGTGCTGCACGAAGACCCCACCAAGATGGGCCTCGGGCGGTCGATCCGCTACTTGCTCGAGATCCCGTCGAACGTGCTGATGATCGTCGGCTCATCACTCGGTTACTTCTACTTCGCGGGGCTTCAGACATTCGCGTTGCTGTTCGTCCTGGGCCACTTCAAGGCGGGTCAGGTGGAGGGTGAGCTGTTCCTCGCGTTGCTCGTCGTCGGTGCGGTGATCGGAACGCTCGTCGGAGGTCGCGTGCCGGACATCCTGCTGAGGCGCGGCAATCTATCCGCCCGCGTGTGGTTCCCGGGCGTCTGTTACGTCGGCGCCGCCCTGCTGTTGATCCCGGCTTTCGTCGGCAAGAGCATCACCCCGGCGATCTGGTTCGCGGTAATCGGGGCCGGCCTGATCTCGGCCGCCAATCCGCCACTTCAGGCAGCGCGTCTCGACGTCGTACCCGCCGGGCTCTGGGGAAGGGCGCAGAGCACACAGACCGTCGCGCGCTCGCTCGCGCAGGCTCTGGCGCCGCTGGTGTTCGGCGGCGTGTCGCAGCTGATCTCGGGGATCGTCCCGTCCCAGGCGCCGATCGGAGACGTGCGCACGCACATCCACGCCCCGTCATCGAGTACCACCACCGGGCTCGAGATCACCTTCATCGTGATGCTGGCGACGCTCGCCGCCGCTGGCTACTTCCTGTTCCGCGCTCGCGAGACGTTTGCGTCCGATGTCGCCAGCGCGGCCGCGTCCGACGAACAGATGCGACCACCCGGCGCAGGTGCGGAAGACGTGGAGTGGTCTGGTTTCGAGGGTCGTTCTGGCAGCGAACCGCCGGCCGGGCCTAGGGGTTCGCCCTAACCGCCGAGGCCGCCGAAGATCGCGAACGAGCCGCGGCCCGGGTCGTCGTCGTAGGTGGCGCGCTGGCTCACCTCGGCGGTGACGGTGCTGTTGGCCGGCGCCTCGGCTCGGATGCGCTCGGCGAGCGCGTTTGCGCTGTCCTCGTCGCGTGCTCCCACGAGCAGGTAGCGCCACCGGCGCAAGACGGGCAGGCCCTCGCCGCGCAACTGCTCGGCCAGCGCGACCGTTTCGCGGTGCGAGTGGAGCTCGACGCGCACTTCATATTCGGCGTAGCCACGCTCCACCGTTTCCTCGCGCTCTTTGGCGATCAGCCTGGCGTGCTCGGCGGCGCGCTCGGCGTCGGTGTGGGGGAGCGGGACGTCCGGGTCCTCCCACTCCTCGGCGGTGGGATGCCAGCGCTTGAGCTCGAGCCCGACCTCCCAGCCGTGCTTGGCGGCGAGCCCGCGGATCACGTCCGCGGCGGCCTCGGCTTGCTTGCGGTCCCCCGCGTAGACGAACACGTTCGGCCCGTCACCGGATACGGCGAGCCGATCGCCGAACGAGGTCTCAAGCTCATCGCCGAGCTTCTCGGCCTCGAGCCGGTCGGTCAGCGCGCGCGCAGTCCCCTCGTCGAGCAGCCCTGCCTGCAATCGCCAGTCATCGCTCATTGCCAGCAGGGTATTTGATTGGCCAAATGGCGAGTGAATCGCCCCGCCTCCCCGGGTACTTGCGCTTTCAAATCCAGGTTTCCCGATCAAGGACCCCATAAATGCTCATCGCTATCAATCTCGCGCTATTGCCGGTTGCGTTCGTGGCCGCGATGGCGGCCCGGGAGCTGCGCCCGTGGTGGCGCCAGTGGCAGCAGATCCGGGCTCTCCCCGAGTCCGTCCAGGGAGAGTCGCCCCGATGAGCCGGTTTTCCCACGACGTCGGCGTGGCCACGGAGGCATACGCCGCCTACCTCAACGCTCCGCGCGGGATCCTCGACACCGACGAGCAGATGCTGTTCGACGAGGACATGGCTCGCGCGCGGGCGGCAATGGAGCTCGCCTGGCTTGAATCCACCCCCGTCCGCGACGGAAACGCGGACTGAGGTTCGGCCCCGCCTCGCGGGCGGGCGATCGTGATGGGGGTCTCATACTTGTGACATGGATCGCTTGTTCGGCGAGGACCAAGCGTCGGCCGCCGCCGGTGCGGCGACGCTGCCCGATGCGCCGCTGGCCACGCGGATGCGCCCGCACACGCTGGAGGAGTTCGTAGGGCAGGATCGCCTGCTGGCGGCCGGCTCCGCGCTGCGCCAGGCGATCCAGGACGGCCACGCGCACTCGATGATCCTGCACGGTCCGCCCGGAAGCGGCAAGACAACGCTGGCGCGGCTGATCGCCGAAGCGTCCGGCGCGGCGTTCGAGGAGGAGAGCGCGGTGCAGGCCGGGCGTGCCGAGGTGCGGGGCGTGATCGAACGGGCTCGGCAGCGGCTGGCGTCGGGCGGTCGGCGCACGATCTTCTTCCTGGACGAGATCCACCGCTTCAACAAGGCGCAGCAGGACGCGCTGTTGCCCGCGGTCGAGGAGGGGCTGGTCACGCTGATCGGGGCCACCACCGAGAACCCCTACTTCGAGGTCAACTCGGCCCTGCTGTCCCGCGCCCGGGTCTACGAGCTCGAGCCGCTGAGCGCGGCCCAGGTGCGGGTCCTGCTCGACCGGGCGGTGGCGCGGGGCGAGTGCGGGCCGGCCGAGCGGGTCTCGGACGATGCACTCACGTTCCTCGCCGAGCGCTCGGGTGGCGACGCCCGGACGGCGCTGAACGCGCTCGAGCTGGCCTGCCAGACGTCGGGGGAGGGACCGGTCGGACTCGAGCAGGCCCAGGATGCCTTACAGCGTCGGGCGCTTCTCTACGACCGGCAGGCCGACCGCCACTACGACACGATCTCGGCCTGGATCAAGGCCACCCGCGGCTCGGATCCCGACGCCTCCCTGTACTACCTGGCGGTGATGCTCGAGGGCGGCGAGGACCCCCGCTTTATCGTGCGCCGCATGGTTGTCCTGGCCTCCGAGGACATCGGCAACGCCGATCCACAGGCACTCTCGGTGGCCACCGCGGCGGCCGCGGCGGTCGAGCACGTGGGTATGCCCGAGGCCGCCTTTGCCCTGGCTCAGACCGCCATCTACCTGTCGCTGGCGCCCAAGTCCGATGCGACCAAGCGGGCACTCGGCGCCTCGCGCGGGTTCATCCGCGAACACGGCGCGCAGGTGCCGCCAGCGTACCTGCGCTCCTCCACGCGCAGCGGCGGGGACTACGACTATCCGCACGCGCGCCCCGGACACATCTCGCCCCAGGAGCTGATGCCTGATCACGCGATCGGGGAGCGCTTCTACGAGCCCGACGATGCGGAGGCGGCGCTGCGCGAGCGGCTCGAGGAGATCCGCCGCGCGCGGGGTCGATCGTGATTGGTAGCGGGTAGTCTCGGTTCGATGGAATCCGCTACTGCCGTTGCCCACCTCGAGTCGTTCAACCCCGCCACCGGCGCGTCCATCGGGTCGGTCGCGGTCACCCCGCCCGAGCAGGTCCAGGCCATCGTCGACTCGGTTGCCCGGGTCCAACCGGCCTGGGGCCAGCTGACGCTCGAGGCCCGCGGTCGCTATCTCGAGCGCGCAGCCGAGGTCCTCCTCGACGAGTGCGACGAGATCCGCGACCTCATCGTCCGCGAGCAGGGAAAGCCCCGCAATGAGGCGTTTTCGATGGAGCTGCTGCCGACGATCGACGCGCTGAAATGGATCGCCAAGGCCGGCGCCGAAATCCTCTCCGAGGAGAAGGTTTCGATGCCGCAGCTGTTTTTGAAGACCAAGCGCTCGGCGTTCGTGTACGAGCCGCTCGGCGTGATCGGGATCATCTCGCCCTGGAACTACCCGTGGAGCATCCCCTTCGGCGAGGTGGCACTGGCGCTGATGGCGGGCAACGGCGTGGTGCTCAAGCCGGCCTCGCTGACGCCGCTGATCGGCGAGCGGATCGCCTCCGTTTTCTCGCGCGCCGGGGTCCCCGATGGGCTCGTGCGGGTGGTGCACGGACCCGGCACCGGAGCGGCGCTGGCCGAGTCGAGCGTCGGCAAGGTGTTCTTCACCGGCTCGGTCGAGACGGGACGGAGCGTGGCCGAGGCGTGCGCCCGGCGCCTGAAGGGCTGCGTGCTCGAGCTCGGCGGCAAGGACCCGATGATCGTGCTCGGCGACACTCACCTGGAGCACGCGATCGCCGGCGCGGTCTGGGGCGGATTCGCCAACGCCGGGCAGACCTGCTCGGGGATCGAGCGCGTGTACGTCGAGCGCTCGGTCGCGGACCGGTTCATCGCCGGCGTGGTGGCCGGCGCGGAGCGGCTGCGGGTGGGCGATCCGACGAGCTGGGACACCGAGATCGGCCCCATGGTGTCGGCCGAGCAGCGCGAGCTCGTGCGGGAGCTCGTCGACGACGCGGTCGCGGCAGGAGCCACCCTGCGCTGCGGCGGGCCGATCGACGCGCCCGCGGGACTCGACGGCGCGTTCTACTCGCCGACGGTGCTGACCGGCGTCAGCCACGACATGCGGATCATGCGCGAGGAGATCTTCGGCCCGGTGCTCCCGATCACCATCGTCGACTCCGAGGCCGAGGCTGTGGCTTTGGCGAACGACTCGGACTTCGGTCTCGGCGCGTCCGTATGGACCTCGGATCGTGAGCGGGGCGAGCGTATCGCTGCGGAGTTGCAATCCGGGATGGTGTGGATCAACGACCACATGTTCAGCCACGGCGCCTGCCAATGCGCGTGGGGTGGGGTCAAGGACTCCGGCCTGGGCCGTACCCACTCGAAGTTCGGCCTGTACGAGTGCGTGAACGTCAAGCTGCGCACCTGGGAGGGCTCGACGGTCCGCGATCCGTGGTGGCATCCCTACGACGAGACGCTGGGCAAGTCGTTGCGCGCGACCGCAGAGCTCCTCTACGGATCGGCGGCGGAGCGGGGGCGCGCCCTTCGCGACGGCGCCGTGCCCCTGACGCGGCTGGGGGCGCGCCTGGCGCGCGACGCGTTCCGCCGGTAGCGGTTCCGCCGGTGGCGCTACGAACTTTGGCGATTCGGTTGAGGTTGCAGCGCCAAAGTTCGGCCGCGGTACCCTCGTAGAGGATGCCGGCCAACGCTTATCGCGGTAAGGAGTGCGTCTGTCAGCTCCGCCGCGGGATCTGTGACCAGTCCTGCGTGCAGGGCATGCTCGAGACCCCGTTCTACATCGCCTGCCTGCGCCTGAACGGCCGGCGGTGCGTGGTGATCGGCGGTGGCGAGGTTGGCCTAGAGAAGGTCGAGGGCCTGCTCGCCTGCGACGCCGACGTGACCCTGGTCGCGCCCGAAGCTCATCCCGAGCTCGTCCAGCTGGCGCTCGAGGGATCGATCGGTTGGGAGCGGCGCGAGTACGCGGACGGCGACCTCGACGGCGCGCTGATCGCGATCGCCGCGACCGACGACACCGACCTGAACATCCGCGTCTTCCAGGACGCCGAGGCGCGCTCGATGCTCGTCAACGTGGTCGATGTCCCGCCGCTGTGCAACTTCATCCTGCCGGCCATCGTCCGCACGGGGCCGCTGGCGGTGGCCATCTCCACGGCCGGTGCCTCGCCGGCGCTGGCCAAGCGGATGAAGCGCGAGATCGGCGAGCAGTTCGGCGAGCCGTACGCGGTGCTGGCCATCCTGCTCAACGACGTGCGCGGCTGGGCCAAGGCCACGCTGCCCACCTATCAGGACCGCAAGGAGTTCTTCGAGTCGATCGTCAACGGCGATCCCGACCCGGTCGAACTGCTGCGGGCCGGTGATGTGGAGGCGGTCCGCGATCTGATCACCGACGCCCAGAGCGCGTACACGCACGCGGCAGGGTGAGCGAGCTCACACATCTCGACGCCGCCGGGCGCGCTCGGATGGTCGACGTGGGCGAGAAGCCGGCCACCGAGCGCCGCGCGGTCGCGCAAGCCGTGGTGCGCGTATCGCGTCAGACCGCCGAATCGGTCCTCGCCGGCGACGCTCCCAAGGGCGACGTGGTCGGGGTGGCGCGGATCGCCGGCATCCAGGCGGCCAAGCGAACCGCCGAGCTGATTCCGCTGTGCCACCCGTTGCCGCTGAGCTTCGTGGGCGTCGAGGCGACGATCGACGCGCCGGCGGGCGCGATCACGCTCACCGCCGAGGCCCGGACCACGGGTCCGACCGGGGTCGAGATGGAGGCGATGACCGCGGCAAGTGTCGCCGCGCTGACCGTCTACGACATGGTCAAGGGGATCGAGCGGGGGGCGGAGATCGCCGGGGTCGTCCTGCTTGAGAAGTCCGGCGGGCGCTCGGGCCGCTGGACCCGGTCGGCCCAGGGTTAGATCCCGCCGCGGCCGGTGGCTGACGCCGGCGCTCGGGTTTGACGGTTCAGGAACGCTGCCGGGGGTATAAGCCGTCCTGATTTAGGAGCGATCGCCGCCGCCGCTGCCCCGTCCATCGAACGCAGCCCGCGGCCCGCGGTCTGAGGAAGGAGGTAGATGTGAGCACCATCCGGCGCGTCACGATCATCGCTCTGGCGGCGGCGAGCGCATCGCTGGTCTTCGTTCCCGTGGCTGGAGCCCACGCCCGTTCCCATCGAGCCCGGGCCCGTTCCCAACGAGCTCAGGCCCGTTCCCACGGAGCGCACGCTCGCTCCCACCGGCACTACGCCGGCGGCGGCGGTCAGGCCCCCTCGAGCGTCGGCCAGTCGAACCGCTTCTCCCCCGAGGTGATCCGGACCGACAGGCCACCCACGGGGTACGCGGTGACATTTCGCTTCTGGGATCCATCGGCGACCAGCGTCCAGATCAAGGGCGAGTGGTACTTCTCGAATCCGGCGCAGACGACGACCGCGAGCAGCCAGGGACTGCTTCCGTTCCAATGGTCGCCAGGCGACGTTCCGATCGCCTATCCGAACTCGTATGAGGCCAACTGGCCGGTCAGCGCGATGACCAAGGACCCCCGCACGGGGGTGTGGACGTACACCACGCCGCTGCCGTCCGGGGTGTTCAACTACGGATTCTTCGTCAACTGCTCGAGCTCCACGCAGACAGGGTGCACCGAGATCGCCGACCCGAGCAACGCGCCGTGGAACGTGCGTCACGGCGTCACGGCGGGATCGACCGAGCCCACGAGCCAGGTGTACGTGCCGTCGGATCCCCGGTTCCACACAGTCAATTACTGGTGGCAGGCCCCGAGCCGCATTCACGGCTCGCTCGTCGACGAGACCTACAACTCCCCATTGTCAACGAGCCCGATGGGGAAGAACTACCTGGCGATCTACACGCCGCCCGGCTACGACCCGAACCGCTCGACTCCATATCCGACGCTGTACCTCAGCCATGGAGGCGGCGGTAACGAGATCGACTGGAGCACGCAGGGGGTGGCCGGGAACATCCTGGACAACCTGATCGTCACGGGACAGATCCCGCCGATGGTCGTCGTCATGACGAACTTCAACGGGTTCGGCGGCGGCTGCGGCACGAGCAGTTGGGAGACCGACTACGACCAGAACCTGGTCGGCGCCGTGATCCCGTACGTCCAGTCGCACTACGACGTGGCGACCGACCCGTCGCAGCGGGCGTTCGCCGGCCTGTCCTGCGGCGGCGACCTCGCCGGCACGCTGCTGACGAACTACACCGGCGAATTTGACTACTTCGGGCTCATGAGCCCGGCGCCGAACACGGTCGGGACGCTCAGCGCGGCTCAACAGGCTGCGATCAAGCAGGTCG
Source organism: Solirubrobacteraceae bacterium (assembly GCA_035504535.1). Lineage (GTDB taxonomy): Bacteria > Actinomycetota > Thermoleophilia > Solirubrobacterales > Solirubrobacteraceae > Palsa-465. Next base: position 55,220 of record DATJRS010000165.1, read on the forward strand.
CGGTGATGGTCGGCGGCGGCTGGCAGGACCCGCTGCACCCGTTCGCTCTAACCGACCTGTCAGCCGTGCAATCGGCGGGGGGCGAGGTCTTCCCCGACTTCATCAACGGCGGACACGAGTGGTACGTCTGGCGGATCCTGCTCCGGGACTTCCTGACCCGGGTGGCGTTCGAACCGGTCGTGGGCTGAATGAACGCCGGGTTCAGTCGAACAGCTCTGACAGAGCGCCGAGCGCGTCTGCATCCGCGCCGGCGCTCATGTCGGCGTGGAAGGGCGGGGAGATCGAGGTCAGCCCACCGTCGACGACGAGCGTCGTCCCGGTCACGTACTCCGCGCCCGGGGACAGGAGGAACAGCACGCACTCGGCCACCTCGGCCGCGGTCCCCATGCGCCGCTTGGGGATCTTCGGCAGCACGGTGTCGAGCGAGGGCACGCGGCCCGTGGCGTAGAAGTAGCTTGAGGAGTCCGTCTCGATGATCCCGCCGTTGACCGCGTTGACGTTGACGCCGCGCGGCGCGAGCTCGACCGCCATGTAGCGCGCCCACGTCTCGATCGCCGCCTTGGCCGACCCGAGGTTGGCGTAGGTCGGGAACGAGCGGATGCTCCCGTAGCTGGACAGGACCACGATCCGGCCGCCGCCCTCTGGCATGAGCCGCACCGCGCGCTGCGTCCCGACCACGAACGCGCGCACGTTGAGGTTGAAGGTGCGCTCGAGGTGATGGGGCTTGAGGTCCATGAAGTGGTGGAAGTTGCTGGCCGAGGCGTTGGAGACGAAGAAGTCGAGGCGCCCGAAGTGCTCCTGGACCTGGTCGAACATCGCCTCGATCTCCTCGAGGCTCTCGAGGTCGGCCCGGATCGCCAACCCGCTGGCGCCGAGGCGCTCGATCTCGGCGACCGTCTCGCGGGCGAGTTCATCGTTCTGCTTGTAGTTGACGATGACCTTGGTTCCGCGCGCAGCCAGCCGCAGGGCCAGAGCGCGGCCGATGCCGCGCGAGGCTCCGGTGATCAGAGCGACCTTGCCCTCGAACCCGCGGCGGGGACCGGGGAGCAGGGCGTCTTGGGGTTCGGATTCGGAGTGGCTCATCGTCTCAGTAGGTCCCGCGCGATCGTGGTTTTCTGGATCTCGGCGGTGCCCTCCTCGAAGCGCTGGGCGCGGGCGTCGCGGTAGACGCGTTCGATCGGGCTCGAGGACCAGTACCCAAGGCCGCCGTGAACCTGGAGCGCGCCGTCGGTCACGCGCTGGAGCATCTCGCTCGCGAACAGCTTGGCCATCGCGGCCTCCATGGGGGCGCTCCCGCGTTCCTCCCAGGTGGTGGCGGCGTGGCGCACGAGGCGGCGGGCTGCCTCGAGGTCGGTGGCCATCTCGGCGAGCTTGAACGCGATCGCCTGGCGCTCGGCGATCTTCTTGCCGAACGTCTCGCGCTGCTGGGCATAGCCGAGGGCCAGGTCGAGCGCGCGCTGGGCCAGGCCCACGCAGGTGGTGGCGAGCGAGATGCGGCTCGGGCCGAGGAAGCCGCTCAGCGCGATCTCGACGCCCTGGCCCTCTTCGCCGAAGCGGTCGGCCACCGGCACCGGGGCGCGATCGAACACGATGTGACCGTGGTCCGTTCCGCGCACACCCATCGTCTCGGGCATCTCGCGGTTGTCGATGCCCTCGCCGTGGGACGGCACCATCAGCGCGACGGTCCCCTCGGTACCGCGCGTTCCCTCCACCCGGGCGAAGGTCATCAGGTAGTCGGCGATCGTCCCGAAGGTGATCAGGTGCTTCTCGCCGCTCAGGTAGTAGGTGTCGCCCTCGCGCACGACGCTGCAGCGGATGTCGGCGCCGCTGCCGGCGCCCGGCTCGGTCAGCGTGAACGCCACCTTGATCTCGCCGGCCACGGTGGGCTTGATGAAGCGCTCGCGCTGGTCGTCGTTGGCGTGGGAGTCCATCGGGCGCCAGATGCCGTTGGCGACGTGGACGATCATCCGTAGCGAGGCGTGGGACATCGAGAACAGCTCGAGCAGCTCGAGATAACTCGTGAACGGGATGCCGGCGCCCCCGTATTCCACGGGCGCCGCCAGTCTCAGGTAGCCGCGCTCGCGGAGCTCGTCCCAGAGCTCGAGCGGCACCCGGTGCTCGCGCTCGATCAGCTCGGCCCAGCGCTCGCCTTTGTTCTCGACGTAGGCGCGCACTTCGGCCTGCATGGCTTCAAGGTCGATAGCGGCGGTGGTCATGTAGTCACGTGGTCACGAGCTCTCGGGCCTGGGCCCGCAGGATGAACTTCTGGATCTTGCCCGAGGGTGTCCGAGGGAGAGACTCGACCAGCTCCAGACGCTCGGGCCAGTAGGTCTTGGCGACCCGGGCTGAGTCTAGATAATCGAGCATCGTCTCGAAGTCCAGCTCGCCGACGACGAACGCGCACGCGCGCTCGCCCAGGCGTTCGTCGGGCATGGCCACGATCGCGACGTCGCGCACCGCCGGGTGGCCGTGCAGGAGCTGCTCGATCTCGGCGACCGGCACCTTCTCGCCACCCCGGTTGATCACGTCCTTGACCCGGCCGGTGATCCGGACGTAGCCGTGGGCGTCGATCCGGGCCAGGTCGCCGGTCCGGTACCAGCCGTCGGCCGTCACCGCCTCGGCAGTTAGCTCCGGCCGGTTGAGGTACCCGTCGAACAGGCAGTCGGTCTGGACCTCGAAGTTCCCCTCCTCGCCGGGGGTCAGGGGGCGGCCGTCGTCATCGACGACGCGGAGCTCCACTCCGTCCAGCGCATGGCCGTCGCTCCCCCACGCAAGCTCGGCCGGATCACCGGGGGCGAACGCACACCCCAGGCAGCTCTCGGTAGTGCCCCAGGCGCCGCCGACCTCGGTGCCGAGGACATCGCGCGATCGCCGGGCGAGCTCGCGCGGGATCGCCGCGCCGGTGGCCACGAAGGTCTTCAGGCGCTCCGGCGTCTCGCCCCGCTCCTCGGCCACGCTCGTCAGGTCAGCCAGGAACGGCGTGGCCGCCTGGACGAAGGTGACGCCGAAGCGGCGCATGGCGTCGAGGCCGATCTCGGCGTCCCACACCTCCTGGAGCACCAGCGGCACGCCCAGCCGGAGCGCGATCCACATCCCGTAGAGGAAGCCGGTCTGGTGGGCGAGCGGCGACGGTGCGTAGATGACGTCGTCGGTACCCAGGCCGAAATGCTCGATGTGGTGGTCGGCGGCGCGATCGAGGACCTCATGACGGTGAAGTGCGCCCTTGGGCTCGCCCGAGGTGCCCGACGTGAACAGCAGCTGCGCGTGCTGGTCGGGGCTCAGGGCGGGGAAATGCGTCTCCGAGGGGGAGGAGGCGAAGTCGGTGGCATCGCGGAGGACGATTACGTGCTCGAGGCTCGGCACGGTCTCGCGGAGCGCCTGCGCCATCGCCGCGTGGTCGCGGCCGCGGAACGTGTCCGGGACGAACAGGACGCGAGCGGCGCTCTCGCGCAGCATGAACTCGAGCTCGCGCTCGCGGAAGATCGGCATGAGCGGCTCGCACACGGCGCCAGCGCGCAGGGTGCCGAGCGCGATGGTCACGAACTCGAGGCGGTTGGGGAGCTGGAAGGCCACTGGCTCGCCCTCGAGTACGGCGAGCCGGAGCAACTCCGATGCGACCCCGGTCGACTCGTTCTCCAAAGCAGCCCAAGTCAGCTCGCGAACCGATCCGTCCGCGCTGACCTCGACCAACGCTCGCTCGCCCGGTCGCTCCCGGGCGTGTCTGTCGAGATCGTCGAGGATCATCGAGCCTCGTTCAGCGCGGGGATCTCACGCGAGACCGCCGCCGGGATACCGAGCGCGTTCATGTGGTCCAGGAACTCGGGATAGGAGATCCGGTAGGCGTGCGGATAGGAGAGCTCGGTGACGCCGGACGCGATCGAGCCGGCGACGGCGAGCGACATCAGCACGCGATGGTCGTTGAACGAAGACAGGCTCGCGCCCTGCAGCTGCCCGACCCCCTCGAATGTCATGTCGTTGCCGTCGAACTCGATCCGCGCGCCCATCTTGCGCAGCTGGAGCATCGAGGCGACCCGGTCGGACTCCTTCAGGCGCACGTGAGCGACGTGGCCGAGCGCGCTGCGCCCGCTGGCCCGGCTCGCCAGGACGGACAGGATCGGAACCATGTCGGGGATATCGCGGCAGTCGAGCGGGCCGCCCTCGGGTGGGGTGCCGTCGTGGTCCATCGAGATCGAGCGCAGATCGGGGGCGATCCGGAACGGGACGCCGGCCGCCATCAGGCTGTCGAGCACCGAGGCCTCCGGATGCCCGGCGATCACGGTGGGGCTGTGGAACGTGACCTTGGACGGGTGCAGGGTGCACGCGGCCAGGCCGAACATGGCCGAGCCGATGTCGGGCGGAAGCGTGACGTCGGTGGGCGTCGGCGTCTGGTTGGGCGCGATGTAGAACTCGCGCCAGTCCTCGCGCGCGGTGACCTCGAGGCCGAACTCGCGCATCATCTCGATGGTCAGCTCCAGGTAGGGCCGCTCGTTGAGCTCGCCCCGGACCTCGACGACCGTCGGCTCCTGGGCGAAGGGCGCGAGCATGAGCAGGCCCGAGATCCACTGCGAGAGCGTCCCGTCGATCCGGATCCGGCCCCCGCGCGGACGGCCCGGGTAGACGGTCACGGGCAGGTGCTGGCCCTCGTATTCGAGGTGCACGCCCATCCGCTTGAGCGCGCGCAGGAGCGGACCGATCGGGCGACGGCGGAAGTAGCGCTGGCCGACGATCGTGACCGGGCGGTCGCCCAGTGCGGCCAGGCCGATGAGGAAATACAGCGTCGTGCCCGAGCTCCCGACCGAGACCTCGTCCATCGTGGGCGAGAACCCGCCGCCGCCCGTGACCTTCCAGCCGGGGCCGGACGGCTCGATCTTGGCCCCCAGCGCGCGCAGAGCCTGGACCGTGAAGGTCACATGCCGCGCGGCCGTGCGGTCCTTGATCAGGCTCTGCCCGGGGGCGAGCGCGGCCAGCATCAGCGCCCGGTGGGCGTGGTACTTCGAGGGTGGGATCTGGATGTCGCCCTCGAGGGGGGCCTGGGCCTTCGCTACCAGCAGCCGCACCGGCGGCAGGATAACTGGGGCTTAACACGGCAAGCGCAGCGCCGCGATTAGTCCCGCCGAATGGGGGGTCGCGCTGGTCATGCATCGGTCAAGTACTTAAATGTCATAATGCATATGTGTCATTGACTGCTCTATTGATCCGCAAGGCGCGCCGGGACGCGGGGATGACTCAGGCCCAGCTCGCCGACCGGGCGGGAATGAGCCAGTCGGCGGTCGCGCGACTCGAGCGAGGCGATGCCAACCCCACGATCGCGACGCTCGACAACGTGATCGCCGCCTCCGGACACCGGTTGGTTCTGGCCGCCGAGCCATGCCGCCCGTCGTTCGACGAGGGGCAGATCCTCGAGCGGCTCGCGATGACGCCGGCGGAGCGCCTGGCCAACTTCACTGCGTCGAGCCGCAACTTGGGCACGCTGATTGGCAGGTCAGCCGCGGCGCCGCCGGCCCTTCGCGCCGGTGAGACGCTACGCAGTCTGGTCGAACGCGGCGTGGACTTCGTTGTCGCGGGCGGCATCGCTGCGGTGCTTCACGGATCGGCGCGCAATACGTTCGACCTCGATATCTGGGTCGCCACCGACGACACCAACCTCACCGCTCTCAACGACACGTCCGTCACATCGCTGGGCGAGCTCGACGTGCTGGCTCGGCCTCCGGGCGCTCCGGTCTACGAAGAGCTCCGCCGCCACGCGGATCGGTACGACCTGGGTGGGTTCAACGTGTCCGTTGCATCGATCGACGATCTGATCGCGATGAAGCAGGCCGCCGGACGCCCCAAGGATCTGCTCGACATCGAAGAGCTCGAGGCCATCAGGCGCCTGCGCCGGCGTGAGTAGCCCTACCCTGTGGAACCGTCGCCATGAAGACCGCGATCATCACCATTTCGACCTCGGTGGCCGCCGGCAAGTCCGAGGATCGCTCCGGGGAGGCGCTGGCCAAGCTGGCCGCCGGCGCCGGCGCGGAGATCATCGCTCGTGAGGTCGTGGCCGATGACCGCAAGGCGATCGAGAAGCTGCTCCGCCGCCACGCGCGCGACGGCGTGGCGCTGATCTTCACCACCGGCGGTACGGGCTTCACCCACGACGACGTGACGCCGGAGGCGACCAAGGCGGTGATCGACCGCGACGCCCCGGGGTTTGCCGAGGCGATGCGGGCCGAGGCGCTCAAGCACACCCCGATGGGCATCCTGTCGCGCGGCGTGTCCGGGATCGCCGGACGCACCCTGATCGTCAACTTCCCGGGCAACCCCAAGGCGATCGGCGAGCTGTTCCCGGTCATCGGCCCAACGCTCGGGCACGTCGTGACGACGCTGCAGCACGAAGGTGGACCCACCCCCGGGCATTGAGCTGCGCGGGCTGGTCCGCCACTTCGGCGAGCGGACCGTGCTGCGAAAGGTCTCGGTTTCCGTTCCCGCCGGGGCCACGCTCGCGGTGCTGGGGCGAAACGGCGCCGGGAAGTCGACGTTGCTGCGGATCCTGGCCACGCTGCTTCGTCCTCATGGCGGCGAGGTCTCGGTGCTCGGGGAGCCGCTGCCGCGGCGGGCATGGGCGGTCCGGGGCCGGCTCGGCCTGCTCCCCCACGAGCCCCTCCTGTATCGCGATCTGAGCGGGCGCGAGAACCTCGGCTACCACGCCCGGCTGCACGGCGTGGCCCCGCGCCGGGTCGAGGAGCTGCTCGAGGCGGTCGGGATGACCGAGCGCGCCGCTGAGCCCGTGCGGCTGCTCTCGCGCGGGATGGTCCAGCGGCTCGCGGTCTGCCGGGCGGTGATCCACGCTCCGAGCCTGCTGCTGCTGGATGAGCCGCTGGCCAACCTCGACCCCGCGGCTACGGGGCTGGTCGAACCGCTGATCGGACGTTCCTGCGGGGCCACCCGCGTGCTCACCAGCCACGACCCGCGCGCGGCCATGGCCGAGGCCGACCTGGTGCTGGGCCTGCAGGACGGACGGGCGGCGTTCGTGAGCCAGCCCGACAAGGTGGAGCCGGCGGCGGTCGAGCGACTGTATGCGTGACGGACGGGGTGGTGGGGGTGACGGGAGGGGACCGGGAACCTGGCGCACCGTGGTCACGGTCCTGCGCAAGGACCTCCTGCTCGAGCTCCGCGGGCTCGACACGCTCCCGGCGATGATCCTGTTCTCGATCGTCACGTTTGTCATCTTCCACTTCGGCCTCAATCAGGAGACGATCGCGGGGCAGGAGGCCGCCGGCGTTCTGACCGTCACGCTGCTGTTCGCGTCAATGCTGGGGATCAACCGGCTGTTCGTGGCCGAGCGCGAGCAGGGCGGCTTTGACGGCTTCCTGCTGGCTCCGGTGGACCGCTCGGCGCTGCTGATCGCCAAGGCGACGGCGCTGTTCCTGTTCCTGGTCGTGCTCGAGGTGATCGCCGTGCCGGCGTTCGCGCTGCTCCTGCTGGGGCCATCGCTCGGGCCGCCGTTGCCGGGGCTGCTCGCCATGCTGGCGCTGGGCGACGTCGCATTCGCGGTCATCGGAACGCTGGTGTCGGCGATCGCAGTGCAAACGCGGGCCCGTGACCTGATCGGCCCGATCGTCGGCCTGCCGCTGCTGCTGCCGGCGCTGATCGCGCTGGCTCGGGGTATCGGCCCGCTGCTGGCCGCCCACGGGTCGGGGACCCCCCCCGGGAAGTGGGTGGCGATCCTCGCTCTTTATGATGTGGTGTTCGCCCTCCTCTCCTACGCCGTATTCGACTTTCTCCTGGAGGACTAAGGCTTTGACGACTTACGGCCGCGGGCTGCGCGGCCTGTCCCTCTTGACCGTTTTGACCATCACGGTCGCGTTCGTGCTGGTCTTCTTCTACGCCCCGCTGGACGCCAACCAGGGGTTCATCCAGAAGATCTTCTACCTCCACGTGCCGCTCGCGATCACCGCGCTGTGCGGGTTCGTGTTCGGCGGGCTCCTCGCCGTCATGTACCTGCGCACCGGGGAGCGCAAGTGGGACATCCGCTCCTACGTGGCGATCCACATGGCGCTGATCTTCGGCGTGGGCACGCTGCTCACCGGGACGATCTGGGCCAAGGCATCGTGGGGCCATTGGTGGGTATGGAGTGACCCGACGCTGACCTCGTTCCTGATCGTCATGCTGCTGTTCGCGACCTACCAGCCACTGCGCTTCTCGATCGAGGATCCCGAGCGCCAATCGCGCTACGCGAGCGTGTTCGCGGTGGTCGCCGGCGCGTTCGTGCCCTTGAATTTCCTGGCGGTGCGGCTCGCCCAGCCCTACGTTCACCCGCGCGTGCTGACCCTGACCGGGGGCAACCTGCCCGGCCCGATGCGTCTCACCTTCGTGGTCGCATGGCTCGGCATCGCGCTCCTGTACGTGACCCTCTGGAAGTACGAGATGGCGGCCAAGAGCACGCGGATGCAGGTGCGCGCCCTGCGCCGGGCGCTGCTCGGCGAGGACGCGGTCGCACCCTTGAAGCGGAGCGCGGCGCCCTCGTGAGCGGTCTGGTTCTGCATATTGCCGTCGCCCCGGCCCTACCTCTGCACGCCGCCGGCAAGTACGTGGCGGGCGCGTACATCGTGTTCGTGGCGATCCTGTTGATCTACGTGGGGATCATGGCCACGCGGCTCGGGCGCATGGAGCGCGAGCTCGATGAGCTACGCCGGGACGTGCTCGCGCGCCGGGGCGATGCGGACGACAACCCCGCGGGCGAGTCCGATCGCGAGCACGAGACGGTGGCGTGAGCGGCGAAGACTTCGTCTTCGCTTACGAGTTCGGCTGGCGCCGAACTCGGGACCGCGAGTGCGTGTCGTGAGCGAGCTCCTGGCGATCGGCGTCTCGCACAAGACCGCGCCGGTGGAGGTGCGCGAGCGCCTGGCCCTCCCCGACGCCCGCGCGAAAGAGTTCGTGCGGGACCTGCGCGGGACGGGCGAGGTGCACGAGGCGGTCACGATCTCGACCTGCAACCGGACGGAGCTCTACATGGTGGTCGGCAACCCGGTCGAGGCCGAGAGCCGGGCGCTCGCGATGCTGGCCAGCCAGGCCGGCACCCGTTTGAGCGAGCTGGCCCGGTCGATCTACTCGCTGCGGAACTGCGACGCGGCGCGCCACCTCTACCGGGTCACGGCCGGCCTGGACTCGATGGTGGTGGGCGAGGCCGAGATCCAGGGGCAGATCAAGCGCGCCTACGACGCCGCGATCGCCCGCGAGACGGTCGGGCCCCTGAGCAACCACCTGTTCCAGGCGGCGCTGACCACCGGCAAGCGAGTGCGAACCGAGACCGCGATCGGCGAGCGCCAGCTGAGCCTGCCCGCCGTGTCGGCGGCGCTGGCGCGCGAGCAGCTCGGGGATCTGCGCGAGCGCGAGGTGGTGATCGTGGGCACGGGCGAGACCGGCGAGCTGGCCGCGCGGGCGCTGGCCGACAGCGGCGCGCGGCTGGTGTTCGTGGCCAGCCGACGGCGTGACCGGGCGATCTCGCTGGCTCGTCGCTACGGCGGGGAGAGCCTGATGTTCGACGAACTTCCGCGCGCGCTCGAGCAGGCCGACATCCTGGTGGCGGCTACCGCATCGCCGCACCTGCTCCTCGAGGCGGAGGAGCTGGCCGAGGTGATGGGTGGGCGCGGCGGGCGAGCGCTGCTGTTGATCGATCTCGCGGTCCCGCGTGACATCGACTCGGCGTGCGGAAGGCTCGACGGCGTCTCGCTGTACGACATCGACGACCTCCAGGCGGTGGTCACGCGCAACCGCAAGGTGCGCCAGGCCGAGGCGCGCAAGGCCGAGGGGATCATCGAGCAGGAAATCCAGCAGTTCGCAACCTGGCTCGGCGCGCTCGAGGTTCTCCCCACGCTGACCGCCCTGCGTGTCCACGCCACCGAGATCGCGTCGCAGGTGGTAGCCGAGAACGCGGGGAAGTGGGAGCGACTGTCCGAGCGCGATCGCGAGCGCATCGATGCTGTGGCTCGAACGATCGTCAACCGGCTGCTGCATGCGCCGACCGCTCGGCTCAAGGAGCTCCACGACGACCGCGTGCACGCGAGGATGGCGATGATCCGCGACCTGTTCGGCCTCGAGGTCGAAAGCGGGGCGCCAGCTGAGCAGGCCGTCGCCGACGAGCTGCTCGAAGACCTCGCCGAGGTGCGCGAGCTCCGCCCG
>DATJRS010000166.1:0-22625 GCA_035504535.1 Solirubrobacteraceae bacterium
CACCGCAAGGCGCGCAAGTACCCGACCGTCAACGCCGCCGACATGGTGCCGCTGATCGGCACGAAGTGCGGCTCGCCGACCGGGGTGCCGTTCGCGTTCGCCGACCCCGGCCGCACCGTCGAGCTCATGAACCCCTACGACGAGGAGCACGCCAACCACACCCTCGTCATCAGTGGCCGGAGCGGAAGCGGGAAGGCGCTCGACGTCGACACCGCGATCCCGACACCGAGCGGCTGGACCACGATGGGGCAGCTCAGTGTCGGCGACAAGGTCTACGACGACTCGGGCCAGACATGCCGGGTCACGGGCGTGTTTGACCAGCCCCCTGGACGCCCCTGCTTCGAGGTCGTCTTCTCAGATGGAAGCACGATCGTCGCCGACGCCGAGCACCGCTGGCTAACCCATGACTTCAGGTCGCGCAAATCCGCGCGATACCGCGCCACCACGACGCAGCGGCCGATCGACTCGCTCGGCGGCACCTCGCGTTTTCGAGGTGTGACCCGCCATCGCGACGGTCGCTGGAAAGCCCAGGTCAGCGCCAATGGCGTCAGGAGGCACCTCGGTCTCTTCGCGGACGAAGAAACCGCCGCAGCAGTCGCTCATGAAGCCCGGCTGCGGCTACTCACCCTGAACTGCCACGGTCCTCGCGTCATGACGACCGAGGAGATCGGCCGCACGCTCCGCGACGGCAAGCACTCCAACCATGCGATCCCGGTAACGAAGCCACTAGTCGCCCCCGACGCGGAGTTGCCGCTCGCCCCATACACGTTAGGGGTCTGGCTCGGCGACGGCTCATCACGGCACGCGACGATCTACACCGCCGACCCGCAGATCACCGAGCTAATCGCCGCGGATGGCTATGCGGTCACACGGCATGCGGCGCCCCTCGCCTATGGCGTCGCCGCAAGCATTCCGCGGGTGTCGGAGACGCGGAGAGCCTGCGCTCGCTGCGGTGTGTTATTCGCGTCACGGGTGGCCGGGCAAAAGTTCTGCTCGCGATCGTGCACGACTCGTTACCTCCCGTCGGGATCGAGTCAGGCTCCCCCGACGTGCGCACGTTGTGGCGGCCCGCTGCAACCGCAGGCAAGGGTGAAGTTCTGCAAGCCCTGTGTTCGAGCCGCTACGCCAAACAGCGTCCTCCGATCACTCGGACTCTTCGGCAATAAGCACATCCCAACTCGCTACCTTCGAGCCTCAGAGGCCCAGCGTCGCGCGCTACTCGCCGGACTTCTCGACACGGACGGTTGCGTAACTTCAAGCGGAGGAATCGATTTCGATTCCACAAACGCGCGGCTTGCCAGAGACGTGCGCGAGCTGGCACTGAGCCTCGGTTACCGCGCGACGATGACCTCGAAGCGTGCGAGATTCAATGGCCGCGACTGCGGCTTCGCATACCGCGTGTCATTCACGACATCGGACGACGTCTTCCGACTCGAGCGCAAGCGAGAATTGCTCCGTCGGCGCTCCTCGCGGCACAACCCCGAGCTCACGCGCTTTCGCTACATCGTCGACGTCCGCCCGGTCGCTAGTCGGCCGGTTCGCTGCATCACCGTTGACTCGACCAGTCACCTGTTCCTCGCCGGCGAATCGATGGTCCCGACGCACAACACGATGACCGCAAATGTCTTGCTTTCGCGCTGCCTGGCAGCGGGTGCTCGGGGGTTCGTGATCGACCGGGCAGGCCACTACGAGACGCTCACCCGGCTGCTGGACGGGGCGCAGCAGGTCGAGATCGGCGCGGACGACTCCCCCTACGCGCTCAACCCGTGGGACGTGCCGGATCCGGCGAAGGTCTCGCGGGAGAAGATCGCGTTCCTGCTCGCGCTGCACCAGGTGATGATGGGCGGCCTGGACGCGCGGCAGATCGGAATGATCGGCGCCGCGATCCGCGCCGTCTACGCCAAGGCCGCGGCGCTGCCGGGCAGCCAGCCGCGCGAGTCGATGCTCCAGGACGAGCTCCGCGCCCAGGCAAAGGAAGCCCAGGACCAGGACGCGGTCGACGTCGCCGCGACACTCAGGAACCTCGCCGACCGCCTGTCCGAGTACTGCGGGCAGGGCACCTACGCCTACCTGCTCGACCGCGCCACCACCGTCCCCGCCGACGCGCCACTCGTGGTGTTCGACACCCGCCGCTGCCCGGAATCAGAACTCCGACTCGTGATGTTCGCGCTGATGGAGTACATCACCACCACCGTCGAGCGGCACTGGACGGCGCACAAAGCCGCGGCGAGCAGCCCGGACGCGCCGCTGTTCCTCGGGCGTTCGATCATGCTGATCGACGAGGCGTGGCATCTGATCAGCCGCCCCGAGACCGGCGCGTACGCGAACAACCTCGCCCGCCGCGCCCGGCACCTCGGACTCGTGCTGATCGTCATGTCACAGCAGCTGTCCGACTTCGACACCGAGCACGGCGTCGCGCTGCTGGGGAACTCGTCCCAGCAACTGCTGCTGGCGCAGAACCCCAAGGAGATCCCGTTCATCGCCGACACCGTCCAGCTCTCAGAACGCGAAGCCGCCGAGCTGCAGCGACTGAAGACCGTCAAGGGCCGCCACGCGCAGATGCTGTGGCTGAACGGCACCCGCGGACACGGCAAGGTCGCCCTGCGGGTCGGCCCGACCGAGTACTGGGCCTACACCTCAGACCCGACCGAGCAGGCGATCCGCGAGGCCGAGATCGCACGCCACCAGGGCAACGTGTGGGCGGCCATCGCACAGCTCGCCAAGAGCGGCACCCGCGCCCACCGCGAACGCCAAGGCAACCCGCTATGAGCAGCACCGACCCACCCGCACTAAACGAGCACCACTCCCGCAGCAGCGACGAGCGGTCGCGCACCACCGCGATGGGCGTCATCTCCCGCCAGCCGCCCGTCTCGCCCGGATCCAGCGGTGCGAGGACGATGCTCTCCTCGCCGTCCTCCGTGCGCCGCGGTCCGCTTCTGGCCGTGTGCGGGCTGTGCGGCGGCGCCGGCGCCAGCACCCTCGCCTACCTGACCGCACTCGCGGCGGCACGGCGCGACGACCGAGCGGTGCTCGTCGCCGACACCGGCGGCCCGACCGCCGGGATCTCCCACTACGCCGGCGTGCACGCGCCGCGGTCGCTGACCGAGGCCGCCGGGCACGTCCACGCAGGCCTCCCGACCCGGGAACTCATTGCGACAACCGCCGACGGCCTTCGCGTCCTGGCAACCTCACCCACGCTCACCCAGACATGCTCGCGGGACGGCGTGGAGCTGCTGCTCGAGCACGCACGTGAGCGCTACACGCTGACCGTGATCGACTGCGGCACGCTCGCACGTGAGGCAGACCAGATCGCGCTCGCCAGCGCCACACATGTCGCGTGGGTCCTCCCCGCCACCGCCGGCGCCGCGATTCGCGGCCGCCAGCTCCTCGACGCGATCGCCCCCCACCCGTCGGGCAGAGAGATCCTCGTCGCGCGCCATGAGCTGGGCGACCGCAGAAGGGCGCTGCGCGAGCTGCGAGATCTGGCCAGACGCCGGCGCGCCCTTTTGATCCTTCTCCCGAGCGTTCCCGAGCTCGCCACAGGTAACGCGGACGGAGCGCTTGAGACCGCGCAGGTTCCGCTGCAGGCGATCCTCGGAGCCCTGGGTCGATGAACGCCGGGGCGATCGCGCCGGCAACGGCCGGACCCTCCGCTGCCGCGGGCAGAGAGTCGCGATCGGATCCGAGCCAGAGCACCGTCCACGTCGCAGGGATCGTCGCCGCCGCACTGACCGCGGCCGCGCTCCTGATCGCTCTGGTGGTGCGCCTCGCGCTCTCCGCTCAAGCGCGCCGCTGGCTCGGCTACCGGTTCCCCGGCGTCCCCGCCCACCTCTCGACCGCCCTCTGGATCCTCGCCCACAACGCCCGGGGCCTCGCGGGCGTGCTCGGGCTCCTCATGGTCGCCCAACTCGCCGCACGCTCCCCCGACCCCACCCGCGCGCAGCTGGCGCTTCGGTCGGCGGGCGAGGTGGTAATCGCCGGCGCGATCGCCGCCAACCTGCTCGTCATCGGCGCGGCGATCGGCGGCTACGGGACGCGGATGCTCGTCGCGATGCTGCCGCACGGGCCGGTCGAGCTCGCCGCCTACTCACTCGCCCTCGCGCTGTACCTGACCGGTCGCCGCCGCGCGCTCCCGGCAGCCCACATCGCCGCGCTCGCCGGCGCGAGCGTGGCGCTGCTCGCGCTCGCCGCCTCGATCGAGACCTGGGTGAGCGTATGAGCGCCGGACGAACGTTCGCCGCGCTGGCGGTGATCGCCGCCGCGATGCTCGCCGCCGGCCTGCTCATCTCCAGAGCCGCCAGGACGCTGCGCAACGACGGGTTGTTCAACAGCACGACACCCGGCCTCCTCCAACCCGGCCCCGCGCCGGCGCCGGCTCACTGGGTCCGCCACCGCGCGACACCGCTCCGCCCGCCCGCCGCGCGCCTGAACGGGGCGGCTCCCCACGCGCGCCCGGCGCGCCGCCACGCGCCGTCACCCCTGAAGCTGGCAGCTCGGCGCTCGGCCGCGAAACGCTCAGGTGGGCTGCTCGGGCTCGGGGACCTGAGGGTCTTGCTCGTCGCAGCGCTCGAGATCAGCGCCGGCGTGGCGCTGATCGCCGTGCTGGGCGCGCTCTTAGTGCTCCGGCGCGTCCGTCGCCGCTCGCGACGCCGCTACGAGCTCTACGAGCTTCACCTATCCACCCACGATCAGGCCAAGCCCCAAGACCTCGAGGACATGGTCGAGTCGATCGCGAACATCGTGCGCGCCTGGCCGGCCGACCGGGCCCGCCACGGCCAGCCGTACCTGGCGCTGGAGCTGATCTGCGGCGGGGCGCCGCGAACGGGCGACGGCCAGGAACTCGAGTGGTCAATCAACGTCCGATGCGAGCCCATTACCGTCGCAGCGCTTGACGGGACGATCAGTGCCGCTTACCCGGACGTGCGGCTCGGTCGCGTCCACGGCGAGCAGCCCCGGCCACGCGCGGGCGGGCTGCGCGAGCCGGGGTACCTGATGCGGTTTCGCAAGGAGCGCAGCTTCGTCTATTCGCTGATCGCAGACGGGGAGGAGCAGGCGTCCTCGCCGCTCGAGCAGATCGCCCGATCGCAGATCGCGGCCGGGGCGCCGTCGATCGTGCGCTTCCAGCTGACCCCGACCCCATCGTTGTTCGAGGAGCTCGCGCGGCGCCTGTACCGTCGCCACGAGAACAAGCTCGTGCGCCAGGAACGCTGGGGGCTGCCCGAGGGCGGCCTGTGGTCGACGTTCAACCGGGCGGAGATGCGCGCCGCCGAGCGCACCCAAAATCGCAGCCTGTTCTGGCTCGAGACCGTCGTCGCCGCCGACAGTCGCGAGGTGTGCAAAACGGTCGCCGCCGCCGTCCAATCCCGGCGCGGGGAGAACCGCCTGCACCGCCGCTGGATGATCCTCCGCCAGCGGCTGTATTGCCGCCGGTTCCCGCGCGCGCTCGGACCGCTCATCCCGTCATTCCGCACGCTCGTGTCGGCCGCCGAGGTCGCGCACCTACTCGAGCTCCCCTCGGCGCGGATGAAGGGCGTCCCCGTCCGCCGGGTCACCATCCCGCGGATCCCCGCCCCACCCGAAGTCGGTCGCGGCCGCCGCACGCGCACCCAGCTCCGCACGCCCACCGACCGCAGCACAAACGGGCACGCGCTCGGTCCAGCACCCCGCCTCGCCCCGGAAGGAGAGCGCCACACATGAGCGAGGTTCGCTCGACCCACCCAACGCCGGAGATCCCCCGGCTACCAGCACCACCAGCAATCATGCGAGGCCTCCGGCGGCGACGCATCCCCCCAACCGACACATCGCCATCGGCGGCACCCCCTCACGGCCCGCTCGCCGCTACCTCGCCCGACCCCGGCGACCGAACGGCCAACAGCCCGTCGAGGAGACCTCGGTGAAGAACACGGCGGACATCGAGGATCGCCTGTATCCGATGCTCCGGGCGGACAACGCCGAGGTCGTCATCTATCCGTGGGACCGCAAATACGGGGCGCTGCTGGTCGGCGGCCAGGGCACCGGCAAGACGAGCGCGCTGCTCTCCTTCTACTTGAACGACCTCGGCGATGCCGATGCCGCGCCGATCGTGATCGACCCCAAGTCAGAGCTCTCGCGCATCTGCCTGGGCGTCACGCCGCGCGACTGTGGCAAGCGCGTGTGGTTCCTCGACCTCGGCCACCCGGCGTTCGGGATGTCGCCGTTGCGGCTGATCGGCGACCGCCCGCTGGCGATCGAGGCCGCGCAGATCGCCGAGAACATCGTCGCCGCGCTCCTGGACATCAACGAGAACCAGATCTACCAGTCCTCGCGCCGCTACCTCTACCACGCGGTGATCGGCGCGGTCGCGGTCGCCCACCGAGAGGGACGCCGGGCCAAGCTCGAGGACGTCTACACGCTGCTGCGCCCCGCCAAGGATGAGTTCCGCGCTGAAGTCGCCGAGGCGTGCGCGGACCAGCCCGACCTCGACCAGACCGCCGAGTTCTTCCGTTCCGAGCTGCCCGACGACCTGCGCATGGCCACCAGCCGCGTCGCCGAACGGTTGGACGCGCCGCGCAACAAGATCTCCGGACTCACCGGCGTCCCACCGCTGCGCAGATTCTTCAACCATCCCACCGACATTCCGCTACGGGAGATCATCGAGGCACGCGACGTCCTGATCGTCGACGCCAACATGGGCGCGATCGGCACCGAGAACAGCAAGGCCTGCATGCTGTTCATCCTGCGAATGCTCCACGCCCAGCTGCAACGCCAGGTCCACCTCCCGGAGCCAGAACGCCCGCGTGTGCCGCTGCTCGTCGACGAAGCGCACTACGTCGCCGGCGGCGAGAACGTCGTGGATCAGATCGCCACCCACCGCGCCGCCGGGCTCGAGCCCGCGTTCGGCCTGCAGTATTTCGCGCAGCTCGGCTCGGCCTCAGAGCACCAGCAGAAAATCCTCAAAGGCGTGCTCAACCTCCTCCAAAGCCGGTTCCTGTTCCGGATGGGCGACGCCCAGGACGCCGAACAAGCAGCGCGGATCGCGATGGCCGTGTACTCAACGATGATCCGGGACGATCCCGACTCGCGGGCGCGGCTGCGGGTGACCCCCGAGCAGCTTCTGAACTTTCCCAACTACTTCTGCCTCGCGTCGTGGATCGCGAACGGCACCCGCGCCCCCGCCTTCACGGGCCAGACCTACCCGCTGCCCGACAGGGACGACCGGTGGGCCGACCATCACCTAGCCGAGCAGGCCGACCGCGTCGGACCCTACCCCGAAGAGCTCGACTCGACCCTCGACACCCAGGCACCCGCCGTCGAGCCGGACAGCCACGACGGACCGGCTAGCAGGCCGCCGTCCGAGCGGGACTACATCGCGGTGCCATACGAACAGAAGGACGACGCCAGGCGCCTCGGCGCACGGTGGGACGCAGCGGCGCGGAGCTGGTACATCCCCGACGGCGTGGCGAGTGAGCCGTTCGCGCGTTGGCAAGACACGAGCCGACCGACACCCGAGAACGGCGCTGCGCCGACCGACAGCGCTGACGGCGATGAAGCCAGCTCCGCCGTCACAGCGCACGGGCGTTCAGAGAGATCGGATGGCCAGGGCGACCGCGAGCCGCGGCGGGAGGTGCGAGTGGACTATGAGCCCCCGCCGCCAGCACCGAACCTCGACGACAGCCCGGTCCGCCGGATCGTGGGACGCCGGGTACCCGGGGCCCCGCCCGGCCAGCACGACGCGCCGGCGCCCGACAGTCTTCGCCAGCTTGCGTTCCTCGACCGCATCAACGAGATCGGCCCCGCCGACCGGCTCGACGGCGCCGCCCGCCTCCCCCGGATGTACGACGAGGACTACGCCATCCTCGCGCTGCTCGACCGCGCCGGGCTCGCGCCGCGGACGCTGATCGGCAGAGCCGCCCTACCCGGACGCGCTCCGCAGAGAGTCATCGACCGGCTGACCAAGCTCTACCGCCACGGGCTAATCGCCCAACACCCAGTCGGCATCCGCCAGCACACCCGCAGCGACGGCAAACCGCCCCTGCTGTATTCGCTCACCCGACGCGGCCTCGAGACCGCGCAGACGCGCGAGCCGCCCGCGATCTCCCAGAAACGCGAATGGCGGGCGATCGAACCGGGAAGGGCGCTGCGACTCGGGCACGACCTCCACGCGCTCGCGTGGGCGATCGAACTCCACCGCCTCCTCGGAGATGTCGCAACCGACCACTGGCGCACCCCTCGCTACGCCACCGGCCGCTACCCCGTCCCACAGGCAGGCTCAGGCCGCGACCGCCACCCGATCACCAACAACGAGATCCCCGTCCCCGACGGCCAGGCCATCATCGACCTCGAGCTCAAGACCTTCAGCGAGGTCAAACCCGACCTCTCGCTCGAGCTTCGCATCGACACCCTGAAGCTCACCTTCGACCTGCTCGTCGAATTCGACCTCACCGGCCGCCCCTCCTACAACCGCGACAAGCTCCTCGCCTACGACGCATTCCTCTGCGGCTGGAGCCTCGCCCACCCACGCTACCGCGCCCAGGGCACCAGACCGGCCGTCGTGTTCGTGTGCCCCAACCCCCACGCCGCCATGGCGCTCGCCCGCGAAGCCGACCAGGCGCTCACCGGCCGGATCGGCGTCATGGGCACCGCCGCCGAGCACTGGTACTACCCCGGTCGCGACCACACCTTTTTCGCCATCGAGACCGACATCCACCACGGCGACATCACAGCACTCACCCTCCCCGGACGGCCCCCCGGACTCCGCGAACGCCTTACCGGGAGCCCCGACCTGGCGCTCGAGCGGGTCGCGCTGCTGCCCGAGACGCTGATCAAGCCGAGCGAGACCTGACCGCCGTCGCCGATACGATGGCCGGCGCATCGAGGCCACTAGACGGCGAATGCGTTCGTGCCGTCAAATTCGTCCGCATGATCGGAAACGTGGCCAAACAGCAGTCCGATGCCCTACAGAACCATTAGCGCGGCGTCCGAGGTCAGCCTCGCAGGGTTCGGCTTGCGCATCGTCCGGGCTAAGCAGCCGTCCCCCACACGCGGCAAGAACAGGTGAGTGCGTGGCAAAAGGAACCCAGCGGTGCGACTTGGCACGCGAGAAAGGCCGGCGGCCCACGGTCCACGGGAAGAGCGGCACTAGTTCGACGGGTCCAAGCGAAGCGGGGCCTAGGCCGAGCGGCCGCGGCTGGCCTTCCGAGCGGAAGCCTTCCGCTCTGGATGCCTCGGCTCCTGTGAAGTCTTGCGTTGCCGGGTCCTTTGCTCACGGCGCTCGATCCCGGCGGCTGCCTTGGCGAGTTCGGTCGGCTGGCGGAGCACGCCGATCGTCCGTTCGAACAGCTCGGCTTGGGTCGTGATCAGCCGGGCGGCATCTTCGAGTGCCTGGCCCGCAGCCCCCAGAGCTTCGGCCTGGCTGCGGAGCATCGCTGCGTTCTGCTCGAGCAGATCGAAGATGACGTCGAAGGGCGCCAAGAGGCGACCGGTGACCTCACTCTGGAACTTGCGTTCGCGCTCGATGAGCGCCTCGACGAGCTCGAGCTGCCGCTGCATCGGCTCGACCAGCTGGCGAGGGACCTCGACCCGACTTCCGACCGACGACGCCGCGGAGGTCAGCATCGATTCCATGAGCTTTCGCCACTCGCCGATGAGGTCACGGCCGCTGGGTTCAAGAGTCGAGCCCACGAGCCCATCATCGCACCCCGCCCGACGATGGCGCTCCCGCCGCTCGCGCTGGCGGCCGCACAACTAGTCGCCGGGGGCCAGTACGCGTACGGCGAGTGGCGAGCGGCTCCAGCACAGGGACGCTCGCTATGCCCCGCCACTGCCAGTGGCGGCTGGGTGCTGCTTACGGTGGCAGAGCGATCGTCTGCCCGGCGCGGGCGTTGACGGGGGTACCAGGATCGCCTGCCCAATCACGCACTATCGCATCCCGAGCAAGGAGCAGCCAGCCGCAACTGCTCGGCTCGTGGCGTTGCGCGCGTCCGGTCTCCGGCCGGCGGACGCCCGCTTTCCCGATTTCGCCAGCGCGACGCGCCCGACTCTGACTGCTGGCCGAGTCGATCCACCGCCGGGCGCCAGCGCTCGCTGGTGGACGCCGTTGCGAGCGTGAGCAAGCAGGGCGGCAAATTCGGCGGCGCCGGTGCTTAGCCTCGCGAAGCAGCAGTGCTCTGGCCAGACGCCACCTCCCAGCTGCGCCGACTCCCGGATCATCGCGGGGATGCACCGGTCGCGCGCGCGTGACGAGACGAGTGGTGCTCGTCCAGTCCACAAACGCTGCGCCGGCTGCACGGCGTGCCCGCGTTGCCGGCAGAGCAGAAGAACCGCTGTTAGCTCCTCGTGTGCAATCGAGCAAACGTGGACGTGACGATGCGCATGCAGCACCACGCCGACGACGGACGCGCGCGGGATACCGGTGGCTCTCGCTTCGCCTGCGAGAGCGGTTGTGCTCGACTGCGCGAACGCCGCGCTGTCGGAGATCGTCGATTTCGGAGAGTTCGCGGACGGTCGGCGCGGCCTGCTTTCGACGGTTGTGGGGATCGTAGAGGCAGTCGTCGGCGACGCCGTTGACTGGCGCTCGTACAGGCGAAATGGGCGCTCTGCGCTCGCGCGCGACCCATGACTCCGGCGCGACGGCTGACCTCGACCTGCGAGGATTGGCGCCCCTGCAAAAAGTGGGGCGGGGCGGACGTCCGCCCCGCCTTTTTAGATCACGCGCTGTGCGGGGCGTGGTTACACCCTCGCCAGAGGCTCCTGAACGGCGTTGGCGGCTGTGCGGATCACGTCGAGCACGAGGTCGGGCCGGGAGACCATCGGGACATGGCTGGTTTCGAACTCGTAGGTTGTGGCGCCCATGCGCTCCGCCGCGAAGCGCTCCAGATCCGGGTGGACGGTGTGGTCGTTCTTGGCCACGATGTACCAGCTCGGCTTCGTCCTCCACGCAACGCCCTCGACCTTCTGGTTGAACAGGTCGGCGACGGGCGCCATCGCAGTCGCCCACGCGAGCTCCTTCTCCTCGTCCGTTAGATCGCCGGCGAAGTAGTCGATGCCGGACCGAAGCAGCCACACGCGGCCGTCCGCGACCTCGATGTGTTGCAAGACATCCGTCACCGGGAACTTCTCCTGCTGGCTCTGTGAGGTCTCTGACTCGTCGGGCGCGAACGCCGAGATCTAAACGAGGCCCACGACACGGTCGTCGGTCCCCGCAGCTGTGATCACACTGCCGCCATATGAGTGGCCCACGAGGATGACGGGGCCGGAGACCCGCCCGACGCAGCGGACGACACAGTCGACGTCACCCTGGTGCGAGTCCAGCCCATGCTCACTGGCGATCACCTCGTAGCCCTCCGCCCGCAACGGGCCCATGACCTTGTTCAAGCACGAACCATCGGCCCACAGCCCATGGGCAAAGACGATGCTGGGTTTGTCTGACAAAGCGCCCTCCTATGTGGTTGATGACGACACGTGGAACGGTATGAACGATCACCGGCCGTCCGCGCCGATGAGTCCCTAGTCCGGCCCGCTGGTTCGGTCTCGGTATCGCTAAATAGGCTTCCGTCTTCGTGGGAGGTGCCAAGCGCGGTCCGTAGCTGCACGCGGGAGCTGGTTTCGAGCTTGGCGAAAACCTTGCTCAGGTGGAATTCGATTGTCTTCGTGCTGAGGAATAGCTGGCGGCGATCTCGGGATTCGACAGGCCCTCGCCCCGAGCCGCGCAATACGACGCTCCTGAGTAGCGAGTTGATCTCGGGTGGCCGGGGTGCGCTTACGCGGGGTCGCACCCGTCGCCTGAAGTTCGTGCGCAGCTCGTTGCCCGAACCCCTCGAGACCCATCGGGACCAAGAGCTCATGCGCGGTGTCGCGGGCCAACGCGTAGCGGCCGATCCCGTTATACAGCCCGGCGCTGGCGTAGGTGGCGAAGGCGACAATCCGCCCCTGACCCGTTGGCCCTCGCTGTGGCGATCGTGTTGTTGATCAGCCCGGACGCTCGGGCCTCCCGACCGTGGAATGCCTCCAGCGCCAATTCCGTGTCGCCCACGGGTCGGATTCTGGTCGCGGCCGTGATCGAACGGCTCTCGTCGATCTGAGCGGCCGCCGTCGTAAGCTCGGCCGCGGGCAGGTTGGCGTGCGCGAGGTAGTGCAAGCCGACTTGTAGCTGCACGACAGCGCCGCTGGCACGTGCCAGCCTCAACCTGGTCGACGTCGAGCTTATGCGCTTCGCTGTCGAACAGCTCGATCGCGACGATCGACGAGGCTCGGTTGAGACCACGGCCGACGGGCCGTAGGTCGTCCGTCATCCACCGGATCGCATCGGGCATCTGAAAGCAGCGCACACCTCGCCGCGGTCAGTTCGACGTGCCGGTGAGATGGACGACTCAGCCGCCCGGACGGGCCTACTCGCGACAGCGACGGCAACCATCCGCGCCCGCTGTACTCCAGTGACGCGCCTTCGCGGCGCTCTCTCGGAGCAGCGCGACGCGCGGAACGAGAACGCGGTGACCGCTTCGCCTCGGAGAGCGGTAGCTGGCCGAGTCGTCGACCTGGCTCCGAGTTGGAGCGCGAACGTCTTATGCGAGCTGCGATGCGCTCTCGACCTCGCGAAACAGCCCGATCACGACGAACACCGTCTGCTCGGCGATGAAGACCGTGTTCTCGGCGATGCGCTCCAGGCAACGCGCGACGAGGATCATGAACATCGCCCACTCGCGAACCTCCTGATTGTCCCCGGCTTGGACCGCGCGGATGAACACCTCCCGGTCGAGTCTGCTGAGCTCACGGTCACGGCCGACGAGGGCCCGAGCCAGCGCGACGTCTCGCGTGTCAAACGCCTCTTCGGCCTGCGCCACCTGCGAGCGTACAAGCTCGCCCATCCGCTCGATCGCCGCGAGGATATCGGCGTCCGTCGACGCCTCGGGCCCCACGAGCGGCACCAGTTTGGCGATGTTCGCGCACTGATCGCCCATCCGCTCAACTCAGCGGGCGATGTCCAACAGCGCCGCGACGACCCGTAGATCGCCTGCGACCGGCGCCTGCCGTGCGAGCAGCGAGAGCGCGTCCTCGTGAATCTCGCGGTAACGCCGGTTGATTCGGTCATCCTCGGCGACCACCGTCGCAGCCAGCTCGACGTCCCGGGAGCCAACCGATTCGAGCGCCCTGTCCAGCTGCTCGATCACCTGCTCGAACCCGTCAAGAGTCTTCTGCTCGAGTTCCGTCAGCCCTTCGTGGAACCGATGGCGGGTCTCCTCCATCCCGGCCAAACCATACTACTTCTATTGGTTCTCTTTTTACGCATCCACAGCTCCTCGTACGCCGAGCCGCACGCGGTCGCGGATATCAACGGGTCGGCAGAGCGGGCAAACCGGACGGCCGTAGGAGGTCACACGCGATCTCGGTCTCGCCGAACGCGGAAACTACGGCGCGCCCATTCCTGCGGTCAGCTCGGCTCGACTGGATTCTCTGGATGCCGACAACGTGCAGGCCACGTCCGTCACAAGTCAGTCATCGGTACCTGGACGAGCTGGATGACCTCCCGGGGCATCGGCTGGCCCGATCAATCGGCTCGCGTACGACTGGCCGTCGTGTTCATCGCCGCCCGCCCGAGTCCGGAACGGATCCACCTTGCGGCTGGCGCTGCGCCGTGAGCGCACGAACTTCCTTCGTGAGCTGGAGAATCTGCCGAGACAGCTCCAGTAGCTCGTTGTTCTGCTGATCCTCCTCCTGCACGGTCCTCCACTGCTGGTCTGCGATCACCTGTCGTTTGGCGTCGGCGCGGTTCTGGCTGATCATCACGAACGTGGAGAGGAAGATCGCCTCCAGCGACACGATCATCGTAAGCAGGCCGAACGGGTATTTCTCCACGCCCAGGCCGATCCACAGGCCGAACCACAGCATGTGGATGTAGACGAAGAGCATTGAGCCGGAAAACGTGGTGATACGGTCCGCTACCCGGTTCTGCGCGTTTTTTGCGCGGCGCTCGGCGTGCTTGAGAAGTGCGGGGTTGACGGGCGGCGGCAGCCTCCGGTTTGGGATCAGGAGCCAGCGAAGTCCTGCCTTCACCGGGTGATCTTGTCGGCGGACAGCGGCGTCATTCATGTGTGCTCCCTTCGAGACTAGGCGGCCGCCATCGTGCGCAGCCTGTGGAATGCCTCGCGTTCGTGCTCATGGCTGCGTTCCCCACCCGCCTGAGCCAAGCGCCGATCTCGTGATGGCTCGAATTCGATGCCTGAGCCGCGGCGACAGCGGCTCGGGCCGGAGGCTCGGTGTCCGGGCCAGGTTCGCGAGCGGGTTTGTCCATCTTCCGCGAGCCGGTGATCGTTTCGCGCAACTCGTGCTGCTCGTCCAGCCGTCCGAGAACGAGAGTTCACGAGGCAGCTGGCTTCTTGTGCCGATCGAGCTTCGCCCTCGGGTCCGCGAGCTTCGCATCGATCTCTGCCTTTTGCTTCTTGTGGCGCGCGTCGCGTAGTTCCTTTCGGGCTTGCTTCTTGGCCTCGCGCTGGGCCTCCTCGGCGGCTGCTACCTCCGCTTGCACGTCGGCAGCCGATCGCCTGAGTACGGTGCCGCCCAGGTTCGCCATCACGGCGTCGATCGCGACCGGGCTCTCCTCGGTCACATCGGCCAGCAGGCCGGTGGAGCCGACCCGAAGCGACTTCGAGATGTCGGCGAGTGCCGATTCCGTCTGATCAGTGTCGTCCTCGTCGAACAGCGAGCCGACCAGCACTCCGGTCGCCCCACCCACGAGCACCCCGAGCGGGCCTCCGAGAACGCCGATCAGAAGACCTACGAGCCCTCCGCTGACGGTTCCCTCGACGCTCTCATTCTCGATTTCATCCTTCGTCACGAGCTTCCCGTCGTCGTCTCGGACAACCACCACGGCACCCTCGACGCCGACCTCGCCCTTCGCATCGAGCTCCTTCACGCGGCTGAGCGCCTCGTACGCATTGGCGTCCTCTGAGAATGAGACGGCAATGACATTCTCGCGGGTGAACGCGTCATCGGGCATGGCCAGTCCTTTCTAGATCGGTAGGTTGCCTAGCATCCCGCCTGGCCTCGCGCGCGTCAACGGGCGCTCGAATCCGCCGAACTTGGCTGCCACTCCCCGCGGGTTCATGCGGCCGACCGCCGCACGTTCGTCGTACGCCGCGGTCGGTGTTTGACGGGTCCTCCTGTTCTGCATCGCTGTGCGCGTCATGCGAGCCTTGCGCAAGCTCATGTCAGCCCGCGTGCTTTGTTCATCTCGGCCCGCTGCGGGTGAAAGACTTGGCGCGTGCTTCCGCTCTCGAGTGGAATCCCGGCGCGGCGACTGCCGATCGTCAACATCGCGATCATCCTCGCCAACTTCGCGGTCTGGCTCTTCTACGAGCTCCCGCACCTGCAATCGGCGGTGTTCCACGCCTCGTTCTATCCGTGCACCGTCAACGGCGCGTGCCAAGGACCCGAACCATGGGAGCTCAGCTGGATCACATCGATGTTCCTGCACGGCAGCTGGGACCACATCCTCGGCAACATGCTGTTCCTGGCCGTGTTCGGCAAGAACGTCGAGGACGCGTTCGGCTCGATCCGCTACTTCGCCTTCTACTTCGCGGGCGGGCTCGTCGCGACCACGACGCAAACGGCTGTGACGCTACTGTTCGGCACCGCGGCGGAGGCGAGAGTGCCGAACCTCGGTGCGAGCGGCGCGATCGCCGCGGTGCTGGGAGCCTATTTCGTCCTCTACCCGGACTCGACCGTACGCGGACTCATAGTCGTCTTCCCGGTCCGGCTGTCGGCCTGGTTCTTCCTCGGCGCCTGGTTCCTCTACCAGCTCATCGAGGCAAACTTCGGACTCTTCGGCGCCGCGGCCAACGGCGGAGGCGTCGCCTTCTTCGCCCACGTCGGCGGGTTCGTCTTCGGCGTCATCGTCGCGCTCGTGCTCGCGCGCGCCGGGGAAGTCGCACCAGGTAACCGCGGCCATCTTGCAAGCTCCTGCCTGAGCCTCACCGTCGTGGTGTGAGCCGATCCACTCCCGCGACGCCTCACCCAGCCGGATCGAGAAAGTCGGTGACCCGCTTCGCGCGGACCGTCCGCAGGCACCTTGACCCGCTCGAGGCCGGAGGCGGCTGTCAGTCCTGTCTTTTCCGCTTCACGATCTCCATGTCGACGAGATCGAGAACGGCATACACAAGCGCCGCCGCGACGACCAGCATGATGATCGTGTAGGCAACCCGGCCGAACCCGGCGACCCAGGCCGCGAGAATGGTCAGACCGGAGAACAAGACGAACCTGGCCAGGTCGACCATGCTTGGCCGGGGCATGTGCCTCGGTCTCTCTGGGCGGTCTCCCGCCTCGCTCATGCGTCCGAGGCTATAACCCGGAAGCTGGTTGTGCAACGAACAGCGCTCCGTCCGGTCGCTGTCCCGACCCAAATCAGCGGTGAGGGGGGGTGGCGGCGAACCCGAGCTCGCCGCCACAGCCGCCACCGACCACCACGACAGGCCGACTCCTGCGCACATCCCCCCGGGTCCATACCGACATCGAGCCGCCGGACGAGCTACGGAATCGGGCGCAAGCGCCGACTCGATTTCCTCGCGCTCGCGCTCCGACCGGATGGTCGGCGGCAATGATCAGCAATTCCTCGATGGCGAGCGCGACCCGCTCACGGACTTCCCGTCCGGTCAGCCGCGGATACTACTTTGCCCCCTCGCCGAACATGCTGAATGATCTGGCCGAAGGGGACCGACAGCGCCGTCCGGTGAGAGCCGGTGCATCGATGCCGCGGCAAGTGACCAGGCCCAACGGAGTATCCGCGACCGCGCCGGCGAGGCTCCGCTCGGCGACCCGGCCGCAACTGGTGCGCCTGGTCGCGCCGTCGCTGGGCGGTGTGGTCAGAACGGTGGTGATCGTCGCGGCGTGCGCGATCTTTCTGTACCTCTGTTGGCGAGTTCGCGTGGTCATCCGGCTGGTCGCGATCAGCCTGTTCGTCGCGCTCGCGCTGTTCCCCGTGGTCGACGCGATCAACAACCGCATCCGGTTGCCCCGGTCGTTGATCATCCTGGCCGTCTACCTGGCCCTGCTCGCGTCCATCGCAGTAGTCGGCTACGTCGTCGTCCCAAGCCTCGTCAAAGAGGTCGAGCAGGTCGCACACGACGCGCCGCGCTACGCCGCAGATCTCCGCCACAACGGAACGTTTCGCCACTACGACAATCGCTACCACATCACCCCAAAGCTAGTGGACGACGCGCGGCGCCTGCCCCAGTTGCTCGGACATCTGGTGGGACCGCTCAAGGACGTAACGGTCCAGGCAGCCAGCTTCGTCGGGCAGCTCACCACGGTCATCGCGATCTCGTTCCTGCTCATTCTCCACGGGCGGCAGTACGTGAACCTTGCACTCAGCCTGACGGGGCGCAGCGAGCGTCGCTACCGGCAACTCATCATCGACGTGAACCGGGCAGTCGCGGACTACGTGCTCGGCAACATCGTCATCAGCGTTCTCGCCACGATTGCGACCTGGATCGTCCTGTCGATCCTGGGTGTGCCATACGCCCTAGCCCTCGGTTTCCTGGTCGGCTTCTTCGACCTCCTCCCCCTGGTCGGCGCGACGCTCGGAGCGATCGTCGTCGCCGTCGCGACGGTACCCGTCTCGTTTCCCACGGCCACCATCGTCTGGGTGGCCTTCATCATCGTGTGGCAGCGCTTCGAGGACTACGTGATCCAACCAATGGTCTACGGCAAGACGCTTAAGGTGAACCCGATCGTCACCATCGTCGCGGTCCTGGTTGGCGCATCGCTCCTCGGGATCCTAGGAGCACTGCTCGCGATCCCGACCGCCGCGGCGATCCAGATCGTGCTGCGCGACTGGTGGGCTCACCGTGAGCACGCTGCAAGGTCGACGTCACCGTAGCTCCCTGGCTCTTGCCGGCATGGCTGCTCAATCGAGAGGCCGAGCGGAAGTCGACTGTCGCCGACCGCGGTCCTGGCTCACTGCTCCGTTCACTTCGCCTGTGCCAACGAAGCGCCGCCTCCCGTAACGACGACCTTCGTCAGTGATCCAGAGTTGTAGCCATGCCGCTTCTCCTTCGCAAGGCGAAGGGAAAGCCGGCAGGATCGCCCGCGAATCCGTCGTTGGCGTGGAGTTACCCATGCATCGTGCCGCCGGCGTTTGCTCGATCGGACACGTCGAGCTAAGTGCGATTCTTCTGCTCTATCAGGGCCCGGGCACGTCGCGCAGCCGGCGCAGCGTTTGTGGAATGGACGGTGCGACGCGAGCTCGCACGATACGAGTGAACTACCGGATTGGAGGATCAACTTGATGTGATCGAGCAGTTCCGGGTCCGTGTTCGATGACCTGGCCCCGCCCTCGACGTGCGTCGCCGGTGACGGCGGGGTGCGGAGCTCGGGGGAAGCCCGAGGGCGCCCGACCTATCCGGGGGCTACAGGCGAGGGGCAGGCCGGACGGGTGAAGAACCTAAACCTCTGACTGATGCCTCGTAAAACACAGCCTCGCGTGGATGGGATTTGGAGCGGGGTCGAAGGACTCGCCGCGGAGGATCGGCAGGCGCCGGCCGAGCACGTCCCTCGGCCGGGATGAGCACCGCCGTCCTCGGGGTATAGGAGGCACCCACCCCGGCAGCGGCTCGTGCGTGCGGAAAGCGGTAACCCCGTCGAGGTCCGGCCTTCGGGTCGGTAAGCCGACCGTGAGGAGAGCCCAACTCCTCGGCGGGCATCGGATGACCGAGCGTCGGCGGCGGAAACGCAACGGGAAGCCGGGACAAGATGGTGGCCCCCTCCAGGCAGCCGTCCCGCATAACCGGCCGAATACGGACCGTCGTGGTCCGGCGCGAAAGCGCTGACGCGGTCAGGTGAGCCAACGAGAAGAAGAAGATGACGAAGACGCCCGAACCAACGGACAATTCAGACACCGCGGTCAATGCCGCGGTGAACGGACCCGCGGACGAGACGCTCCAACCTTGCGAGCGGATCGTACGGCGCCCTGCCATCGGATCCCAACGGCTTGCTCGAGCCGGATGCGCTGAAAGGTGCCTGTCCGGTTCCTAGGAGGCCCCGAGCGCAGCAATGCGCTCGGGGCTATCCGACAGGACCAGTGCTCTCGTGAGATCGCCGCTCGCGTTCGAAGCAGAAGCGGCCAAAGGGTGCGATCACCGCCGTGTCCCTTTCCCGACCGAGCGACAGTCCGCCGGGCGCGACCGCTAGCCGCTAACCGCTGGGGCCTGCAAGCACCGCCCGCAGTCGCTTTCTCAGCCGAGCGGGCACCGCGCCGATCGGCCCCCGGCCATCGCTGCCGCGACCGAGCGCAAGGTGTGGGCTGCTGGCTTTGAGCTATTGAGGCCGATGTCCAGTACGCGAGGCAGCGGCATGGATGGAGAGGTCGAACTGACCGGACCCATGGTGCGCACTGGCGACCGCCGCGGCACGCGCCGCCTAGCTCGACAGGCGACACGATCCGCGTCCGTGCTACCGCTCGTCCTGGATCGACTTTCTCGGGTACCCGGGTTATCGCGCCTCCGCTCCGGTTTACGCGGCCACTACTCAGGTTTAGCTCCATACCAGAGATCGTCGTAACGCCCCGTAGCTGCAGGTCTTCACTGACCTAAACCTGAGATCGCGGCCAAGCGGCCAAATCCGGTTTAGGTGACGCGCTGCCCAGCATCCCCCTGCTGCGCGAAAACCGCGCGACAGCGGGCGAAGCGCGTGACCTAAACCGGAGTAGGAGCGGATTTCGCCCGGTGACTTGGGTAGGTGGACATGACCGACGCACGACTACCGGCCTCACCGACTCGCTCGCATCCTCGCGCTGCGCTCCGGGAGGCCCCAGGAGGAGTCCGCGCCGCGGGTACGCCCGCAGCTTGGGATGCCGTTCGCGAAGCGCAGCCCGGTCTGGCCGGGCGGTGCGGATGGTGCGTGATTGCTGGGGTTTCGCCAGCCGATCCCCCGGGAGGTCGTGGTAGAGTCTGGGGCCTCGATTGATGGCTCGCTGTTTACGGCGACCTCCCCGCTCTAGACGGGGCCGAGACGACCGACATAGCCGAAGCGCTCGTTTCAGAGTTCGGAAGGCGCCCTCAGCACCCGAAAAGCCCGGCTTCCCGGATCGGTGTTGGACGCGCTGATTGCAATCTCCGTGTCGAGTTTGAGTGCGGTGCTTCGGGCGTCGTTGCGTCTTGACCACTGCCCCTCTGACCCGCACAGCCCGACCGGTTGCCTAAGCGCACGCCCGACCGCCGGTGGTCCTAGAGCACCAGGAGAGCGACCGAGGCCACTAGGCCCGTCGCGAAACGCGGCATGGCCCGGCGTGGCAAGACCGAACGGGCCGGGAGCTGCCCGCGCTCCACGCGCCTGACGTGGTCGACGCACGTCGCGCGCCTCTTCAATCTGATCAGCGATCTAGCGCCAGTCGGGAGTGGACGGGACTCTGATCGCTACGCGATCGCTGGCTGAAGATCCCGGCCGACGTGACACGGAGCCCGTGCGCGGTGACGCCGAGCGTTACCGCTGAAGCGATGCTCCTCCCGGCGTCGTGCGCGCGACATCGCTGGACTGCCTGATCACCAGTCTTTCTCCAGAAGGCCCGTGACACTTTCGCTTCCGGGGTCGCGGGCCGCTCGTCGTTAAGGAGCGCCGGGCCGTGACGGTATCGCGGCAAAAGCGGCCCCGCCCGAGCGCTCGGACGGGGCCTACACACACATAGGAGGGTACCGAATGGTCCCCCAGTTGATTGCCCGTGTCGACGGGCTTCCCGAGGTGCTGCTCGACCGCGAGGTCGTGTGGCCGGCCTCCCACGACAACCGCGACCGAGGTTGTCGGTCGTTGTCGGCGAAGGCGCGAGCTCGGATCGAGCGGCAGACCGCCGTGGTGCATGCGGCGGTCGTGTCGTCGGCGGCCCGGGCCGTGCTCGAGGACGCGACCGTGATCGGCTCGGCATACCAGGAGGCCGAGCGGGAGCGCCTGGAGATCCGGGCGCTGCTCGCGGGTGTGGGAGTGCTGTGATGGTGCATACCCACGTTGGGCTTGTGGGGCGAGCCGGGTGGTGATCGAGATCAGCATCAGCCGCGAGCTCGCGGCCGATCACCCGGGGTTCGTCATGGGCTGCGCGGAGCGCGGTCACCGGATTGCGGTGTTCGGCGCCAGCCACGAGCGGCCGGACTCCGACGCTACGGAAACGCCTGACCCGGAAGACATGCTCGATGCGGACGACGTCGGCTAGCCCACCGGGACATGCGGAACTTCGCCGGCGCGACCAGGCCGCCTTTTGTGAAGTAGAGAGGAGGTGACGCCTTCAGTTGAGACAGGCCCGGCGCTGAGCAGCGTCGGGCGCTTCACCGTCCCTGCAAATGCGCCGGCCCCGGAGCTTGTACCTCCGAGGCCGACAGAAATCCTCACAAGGAGGACTACCAGTGGCAAAACAAGCTAGCACTCAGGACAGTGGTCGACACGGCTTCGCCGGCCAGGTGCCCTCTCCCGCGCGCAAAGACCGTGCGGGTGTGGTGCGGACGGCGCGGGCGATCGTCCGGCTGGCACGCGGACACCGCAGGCTCGAGCATCTGCCGACGCTCGGCCAGGTGCAGGCGATGGCCTGGTTCGACGGCCGCGAGCCGTGCTCCTATCTGCTCGACCGGGAGCGCAACTTCGTGCCCGAACCCATGGAGTTCGGCTACGAGCGCGAGCTCGGTCAGCACGCGCTGTCGTTCACCTGCCGCGACCCGTACGGGCGGGTGATGGAGCTGGTGACGATGCGCGACGGCGGCGGGTTCGACCTGCTCAGCGGCTTGTAAGCCGCGGGCGCATGCCTGGGGCCCGGAGAGTCTGCCCTTCGTTGGGCGGGCCCCCGGGCCCGTCTGTCTCGCAAGTGACCGTGAGGCGGTGCCCCGTCCGCTCCGGCGGTGAGAATCCAGAGGATGATGTGTCCGCTGACCGGCCGGCCGCACCGGATGTTCTTGGATGCGCTCGGCGTGGTGTTGCCACGACTGCCGGCAGAAGATTGAGTCCTGCTGCGACGGTGGCGGCTGCCCGAGCGTGGCGCAGTAGTAGGCGATTCGGGCGGACTCAGCCGCCGCCTGCCGGCTGGCTCGTGACGGTTCGTGCGCTGCGGCCCGGCCCGAGGCCCCAGCTGACGATGCGCTCTGGATGGATCCGGATCAGCGGCGTGGGCAGCGCGATCGCGTCGGCCCGGCCGCGGACTTCGATCCCCCGCGGGTGCCACGGATCCGTGCTCTCAAGGTCGTCGATCACGATCGCCGCTCGGCCCGTGCGGACGATGTCGCGGAACTTCTTCGATTGCTCCAGGTCGATGCCGCCGATCTCGATCGCATCGCGTGCCGCGTTGTAGATCCAGCCGACCGGGACCACGTGCGGGGTGCCGTCGGCGCCAACCGTGGCGATCCGGCCGAGCTGATGGCCGCCGGTGAGGTAGCGAAGCTCGGCGTCGGTGAACACGCTCATCACGCTGGTTGAGACCGGCGAGTCGCCTACGGGTCTCGGGTGACGCGGTCCGGCGAGGACGGACCGACGGACAGCACACTCTTGGACAACGGCATCGCGTGAGCCCGCGCCTCGGCCTCGGTGACCGGCGGCGTCAGCCCGCGGCGCGAGCGGGCGCTCCGGAAGCTGAGGCCAGTGAGAGCGAGTAGCGCGATCGCCCCGGCGATGATCAGCGGCAGCGCCAC
>DATJRS010000167.1:0-2172 GCA_035504535.1 Solirubrobacteraceae bacterium
CACCGCCACCAGATAGCCACCGAAAGGGCCTAAACAGGCCCTCGGCGGTGACACCCTCCCGCACCACGGGCCCGCCACCACCGACGCTACCCACCCCCGAGTCGCCAGACCCCCGCACGACGCTACCGCGGTCGCCGCGCCGGGTCTGTCCCAGGAAGTGTGTGGGGAGCGCCGGGATAAACCGGTCCGGAGAAAGGAATGAAAGAGTCCGACATCGAAGAGCTAGCGACTCGCGGTGGCCCCGAGCCGTGCGCTGTCGTCCGTAAGGGCGGTGGTGAAGCGTCGGTAGGGGTACGTGTAGGCCGGGCTATTGAGCCTCGTAATCTTCTCGTCCGGGGTGCCGACGCCGTCCTACAGGCGGAAGGCAACATCGCCGGCAGCGCTTTCGCGAGCCGTCGGCGGGCCCCGCGGGGTCGAAGAACCTGTGCATGCGCGGAATCTCCGGACGCGAGAACCGGGAGGTCCCATGATCACCCGCCCGTCTTGATGGTGGGGCGGGTCGCGCGGGGAAGGCCAGGGCCGTAATCCCGTGATGCACGATCGTGGGAAGTCCGACGATCCCGTAGTACCTGCGAAGCTGCCGAACAACGCCCAGGGCAGGGCGGCGGCGGCGGTGGAGGAAAGGGGATCGCCCAAGGGAAACGCGGCCAGCGAAACACGCGCCGGACACGGAGCCGGGCAAGGCGTGCCAAGTGAGCTTGGCCGGGTGCGCCAGGTGGCGCGGAAGGACAAGGATGTGCGGTTCACCGCGCTTCTGCATCACGTCGATGTCGACCGCCTCAGGAAGGCGTACTTCGCGCTTCGGCCGAAGGCCGCGCCGGGGGTGGACGGCGTGACGTGGCACGAGTACGGACAGGACCTGGAGGCCAACCTCGAGGATCTGCACGCGCGCGTGCATTGTGGGAGCTACCGGGCGAAGCCGTCGTTGAGGGCGTACATACCGAAGCCGGACGGGCGGCAAAGGCCGCTCGGGATCGCCGTGCTGGAGGACAAGGTCCTGCAGCGGGCGGTGGTGGAGGTGTTGAACGCGATCTTCGAGCAGGACTTCCTCGGTTTCTCGTATGGGTTCCGGCTCAGGCGTCGACCGCATGATGCGTTGGACGCGCTCGCGACTGGGATCGTGCGCAGGCGGGTGAACTGGGTGCTCGACGCGGATTTCCGCGACTACTTCTCCAGCCTTGACCATCGCTGGCTGGAGCGGTTCTTGGAGCACCGGATCGGAGATCGGCGAGTCCTGCGGCTGATCAGGAAGTGGTTGGCTGCGGGGGTCATCGAGAAGGGGTCCTGGACGGCGTTCGAGGAAGGCGTCCCGCAAGGGGCATCAGCTTCACCGCTGCTTGCGAACGTCTACTTGCACTACGTGTTCGACCTCTGGGCTGAGCAGTGGAGGCGTCGGCACGCCCGCGGCGACGTGGTCGTTGTGAGGTTCGCCGATGACTTCGTGGTGGGCTTCGAGCATCGGAGTGACGCGGAGCGGTTCTGGTCAGATCTTCGCGACAGGCTCGCGAAGTTCTCGCTGGAGCTGAACGCCGAGAAGACGCGACTGATCCGGTTCGGGCGGTTCGCCGCCCAGCAGTGTCAGGAGCGGGGACTCGGCAAGCCTGAGACGTTCCGGTTCCTGGGCTTCACGCACATTTGCGGGAGGGACAGGAGGGGGCGTTTCCAGCTCAAACGGATCACCGACTCGAAGCGGTCGCGGACGAAGTTGCACGCCCTGCGGGGCGAGCTTCTCAAGCGCCGCGATCGGCCCGTTCCCGAACAGGGCCGCTGGCTGGCCAGCGTCCTGCGTGGGCACGCCAACTATTACGGCGTGCCGGGTAACCAGCGGGCGTTGTATGCCTTCCGCTCCGAGGTCGTGCGGCTCTGGCGCAGGGCGCTTCGGCGTCGCAGTCAGCGCACGCGATTGACCTGGGCGCGGATGCAACGTCTGCGAAACCGATGGCTTCCGTCTCTCAAGATCACACATCCCTGGCCTACCGCCCGCTTCGACGCCAGCACCCAAGGGAGGAGCCCAGTGCGGTAGTCCCGCTCGCTGGGATCTGCGCGGGGGGCGCCGGGCAACCGGCGTCCCTACCGCGAGCATGAGCGAAAGACAGCGTCATGCCTTCAACCAAAGAAGTAGTTCCTGTTTCAGCGAGTGTCTCAGGTCGGGGTGGCGCCGGCGGCGAGCCC
>DATJRS010000168.1:0-27044 GCA_035504535.1 Solirubrobacteraceae bacterium
GTCGTAGGGGTTCATGAGCTCGACGGTGCGGCCGGGGTCGGCGAACGCGAACGGCACCCCGGTCGGCGAGCCGCACTTCGTGCCGATCAGCGGCACCATGTCGGCGGCGTTGACGGTCGGGTACTTGCGCGCCTTGCGGTGTAGGTCGCGGCCCAATGGCAGGCTCGAGGACCACAGCGGGTGCTGGTGAAATTCGCCGCGGCTGACCTTGCAGTCCCCCGCCGACTCGATGGACTCGGTGCAGAAGTCGACGGCCTCCGAGAGGGCGGCCAGGTCCGGGTCCGGTCCGCGCGCGCGGAGCGTCTGGTAGACGGCGACGCGATACAGGCCGGCCTGCTCGCCGGTGGCCATCTCGCTCAACAGTTCGCGGTACTCGCGCTCCTGCACGTAGCGGTCGAAGTCCGGGACGCGGCCGCGCTGCTCGGCGCCGCGGTTGATCGTGTGGAGCCGGCGGTAGGCGAGCTTCAGCTTCTGGCGCTCGCGGCGCCGCTCAAGCCCGTGCACGAAAACCGACAGCGTGAACGGCTGGCGGGTCAGCATCGCCCCATGCAACCAGCCCATCTGCGTACGCCCGGCCGTGTTCGCGACCAGGATCGTCTGCTCGACGTCACGATCGATCACCACGTGCTGGTGCGAGGCTCGGAAGTCGAGGCTTGACTGCGCGATCTGCTCGCGCAACCTGAGCGCCGCGTCGCGCGCGAGATCACGATCCGCCGACGCCTCGAGCTCCCCCAGCACCTCAACACCCGCCGGCGCCCGCCGATGGGCGTGGTCGGCCTTGGTCGGGTTCAACCGTGCCCACAGCAGCCGGAGCACCTGCTCGCCATCGAGCAGCTCGGTCGCCATTCCCTCGGCCTCCAGCTCCGAGCGGAGCGCGTCGGTATGCGCGAGCTGCTCCCGCACCGCCCGCCGGTGCGCCTGCACCGGCCGCTCCAGGGACGCCGTCGGCAGCCTGCTCCGCTTCGCCCACGCCAGCACGGCCCGCGCAGCCGTCTGGCGGGGCACCAGCGGCGCAACCACGTAGCAACTCACCTGCACGGCCGCCTGCGCATCGGCGTGCAGGCGCAGCGATTCCTCCATCGCCGCGTACAGCCGCCAGCGGGCCAACGCCAACCGATCACCGTCCTCGACGCTCGGCACGGGCCCGGCGCTCGCCTGCACCTCTCGGCGGCAGTCCGCGAGCAGCTGCGTCAGGTTCACCGGCCGGGCGTCGATGTAGATCTGCACGGTCTCGTCGGCGCCCAGCTGCGACAGCAGTCGCTGAAACGCGGCGGCGGTCTTCTCGCGCTCGCCCACGGACATCAGCAGCGGATTGCGCGGCGTGACCCTGAAGATCCGCACCAGCGCGCCCTCGCTCGTGACGATCAGCCCGGTCCGGTCGATCGCCTCGACCGCCAACAGCTCCCCCGCCGCCGGCAGCCCCCCACCCATGCGCCTGGCCGCCCTGTTCACGATCATCACCTCTCTCTTCCGTTGCCCATCCACGCGCGGCCGCCGGGGTCCAGGTCAGCGTCGTTGGCGGTGTCACGGTCGCTCGTGGCGAGCAGCGCGCTCTGGTTCGCGGTGGCGACCGCTCGCGGGTCGCCCCACAGAGCCTCGAGCTCGCGCTCCAAGACCTCGGCCTCCTCGCCCGGCCCGGTGTCGGCGTGCTCGTCCGAGAGCAGGTAGCCCTCCGCGGTCTCGCCGGCGCCGGGCAGGTAGCGACCCTCGAGGCGCCGCCATCTGATCGCGCCGACGAGCAGACCGCCCAGGTCGAGCTCGGTCTGACTCGCGACGAACACGGGAACGACCGGCAGCGCGGCGATGTACGCGCCGCTCATCGCACCCCACATCCCGTGCAGCGGCGAGAGGAACTTCGCCCACGCCACACCGAGCATGATCCCCGCGAACGCGGCCGCGATCTGACCGACGCTCAGATCCCAGAACCGAAGCTTCGACTCCAGATGAGCTGGCGCGGCACGCAACGATCAGCCCTCGTGGTCGTGAGGAGCCGGTCCGGAAGGATCGGGGAGGTCGACCCCCCGGGGCTGGCTCGAGCTGCCGGCGCCCGGCGACTGCGGCCTCGACCCCGGCGGGGTGCCCCCAAACGGCGCGGAGCTTCGCTGCTGCTCGCCTCCCGCATCCTGACTCGCGACGCCCACGGGCGTCCAGCCATCCTGCTGATCGCCCGTCTCGGCTGTGTTGCCGAGTGCTTGGGCGCGGATCTCGGGGCTGGCAGCGGCGAGCGTGCGCAGCGCTTCGCGCTCGTCGGATGACCATTCGCCCATCGCCTGGTAGGCGAGATGCTCGCGCGCTCCGGCGCCGTGCTCGGAGACCAGCTGGCCGATCCCGCGCTGCGTGTCGGGCGGCAGGGCCTGGAGCGCCGCCGTTGCCTGCTCGGCGGACACCGGGCTCGTGCGCTCGCGGAACCTGGCCTCGAACGACTCGTTGGCGAAGTCCTGCTCGCGAAAGCTGGGGGTCTGCAGCCCGCCCGGCCCGGCGTGTCCGGCGGCGTTGGCCTGCGCCGTCGGCGGCGGCGTGTAGGAGCGCCCGTTCCCACCGGCACCGGACCCGGTGGCCGTCGACCCGGTGGCCGTCGACCCGCCAGCGGCAGTCGCGGTGCTCGTTACGCCGGCGCCGGCTGCGGCAGCGGCGCCCGTCGCACCGCCGGTCGCGCTCGCGCCGGCGAGCGTCGCGGCCTGGCGCAGCCTGGTGCCCGTGCGGCTCTCTGTTTGCGCTGTCTGCTCGTTGCTTGAGGCGAGCTGGCCGCCGGCCCAGCCGGGGAGGTGTTGGCGGGCGGCGTCTCGTAGCTGGGAGCCGGCGGCGTAGCTGACCGCGCGCGACGCGAACCCGCCGCCGAGCGGCGCGGCTCCGAGCATCGCCACCTTGGCGAGGTGGATCGGCAGCCGCAGCATCACCCACAGCAGCACGATCGCGATGAGCGGCTCGATCAGGGCGTTCAGGACGCTTGAGGCGTTGAAGCTGATCGCGTTCAGGCTCACCGCGGCTGAGGCGGCGAAGCACAGCGCCCACATCACGGGCACCAGCAAGCAGACCGCGAACGCGCGCATCGCCGCCCGGGCGATCCAAGGCACCACCGGCCAGGCCACGACGGCCAGCGGCATGCCGATGAAGACCAGTACGGTGGAGATGCTGACCACGATCTTCACCAGCAGCAGGCCCAGGAACAGCAGGCTCGCCGCGACGGCGATCGCGATGTTCAGGAACAGGCCGATCGGGGTGAAGTTGAGTGCGATGCCCGCGCCGAGCCCGGCCGCGAGTAGGTGCGAGACGCTGTGGACGACCGCGCCTGACCCGAGCAGCGAGTTGGTGAACAGGTTCGTGAGGCTCACCGCCGTGTCGAACAGCCAGGGCCAGATCGCGAGGAACAGCGCCGCGCCTACCGTCCTGGTCAGTCCCTCCAGCGCCGCGAACCCCGAGTCGCCGCCGCCGGCGAAGCCGGCGGCCCAGTAGCGGATCGTTGAGATCGTCGCGACCGCTCCCAGCAGGCCGCCGCCCATCGCCTCCACCGTCTGCTCGAGCTGCGCGACGTTGCCCTGGGTGAGGTTCGGGACCGCGACCAGCCAGCCGATCAGTTCCGTGGTGATGAACTTCGCGATCGGCGCGAACAGTGCCTTGATGATCGCGTCGAACGCGCCTACCGCGAGCTTGGCGATCCCGCCCGTGACCCCACCGAGGAGGCCCCCAAGCCCGCCGAGGGGACCGACGTCGATCGGCCCGATGGGCAGCGCCAGTGCCCGGGGCGGAGAGGCGGCGAAGAGCAGCAACGCCACGGTCAGCACCGCTGCGCCGAGGAGGAGGAGCCGCCAGCGGCTGCGCGTCACGCCGCCCGGCCCGCCCTCCCCCGGCTGGGCTGGCGTGATCGCGTCCTTCTGATCTCGCTCCACACGGACCGGTCGCACCGCGCTGCGGGTCAGTTGATCAGCGCCGTGACGCTGCCGAGCACCAGCAGCACGCCGAGGCTGGTCCCGATGATCTGCATCCCGCGGCGGCCGCCGAACAGCAGCACGAGCCCGCCGGCGATCAGCGCCAACGGAGCGACCGCGGCGACCATGACCAGCGCCGGGTCGACCAGCGCCTTGGCGCCATTGACGAACCCGCCGATCCCCTGCGCATTGCTCGGGATCCCGGCCGCCTTGGCCACGATCGCCACACCAACGCGCGCACCGGCAAGCGCCACGAGAACCGCGAGCACGACGCCCACCCCGATCCGGACCCGACGGGTGATTCGATTGATGAGCTGCAACGCAGCTACCTCCTTGCTGATCGAGTAGGTGGCCGCAGAAGGC
Organism: Solirubrobacteraceae bacterium; assembly: GCA_035504535.1. Taxonomy (GTDB): domain Bacteria; phylum Actinomycetota; class Thermoleophilia; order Solirubrobacterales; family Solirubrobacteraceae; genus Palsa-465. The sequence goes on from DATJRS010000168.1 coordinate 4,290, forward strand.
CTCTTCGTCAGCTAGGTACCGGGCTCGCGGATACGTGGCTCCCCGCCGGGCGGCAACCCCTCATCCGTCCCGGCTCGACCGCGACCCGCGTTTCTATCGGCCGCCGGCCTCAGACCGCGCCAGATGATCTGCGGCCGACGGGCCGGCAACTGGCGCGGAGCGGGTCAGCAGCCGTCGAGGTCCATCGGTGCGCGCCCAAGCGCGATCACGATCCTGCTCGCCAACTCGATCCCAATCCGCCGCTGTCGGCGCCCGTCCCTACCCGGCGCATACCCAACCCGTCGGTCGAGTTCGATCTGTGGCATGTCCATCCACACCGCCAACTCCGCCCGCGACAGAAACGGGTCGCGCTCGAGCTCGCGGTCGATCAGTTCGCGCACGCGCTCGGTTGGGATCAGATCCAGCTTGAAGCGCTGGAGATCCCGATGGTCGCGCTCCCTCAACACCAACAGCCGCACCTGCGCCGGCGTCAGCCGCATCCGGGCCGCCGCCAGCTCGAGGCTCAGCCCGCGCTCCTCGACCAACCGCCAGGCGTGCTTTCGCCGCTGCGCGCAGGACCGGCATGTCCCGCCGTCCGCGCACCGCGAGCAGCCCGACCGTGGAGGATCGTCTACAGCCGGGCCTCCGCGTCCCTCGTGTGCCTGCTCCCGAGCGTGATGATCCAACGATGCTCCTCGTGCCTACCGAATCAACTACACCGACCTGGCAACATCATAGCAGACTAGCGCTAGATTGACCTCGCGCAAGGCTCGCCGGGATGCTCACGCTCCTCGCCCCGCTTGATGAGCCCGACCGGCACACACCCCAAGCCGAGCCTCCAGGAAATGGCTCGTGACTCGCCGGTCTCCCCTCGGCGTACCGGACGGGTTACTAATTCGAGATCTACGTTTCCAGTACCCCGCGGCGGCACGCGCGGTTTCCGCGCATAAGGAGACCGCAGGGCGGCCGCGCCGAGAGGCACGTTCGGACGTGAAACCGGGTCTGGGCCGGGACAACGGCCCGCGTGGTGGCAGAGCACAAGCCGGCGGGACCTGGGGTGGCGCCTGGAATGTCACCATTAGGTACCCGGACGCCAGCGTCCGGGAGCATCAGCGATCGTACGGTTAGCGAGGCCCGAAGCAGGGCGATTGACCTAGCCTCGTACAGATTGACGCCGTCCGCCGGCGACGTGCTCGGGTCAAGTCATAGAGCTCGGCGGCCCACGCATCGCGGAAAGTCGTGCCGACGACATGGCCAGCCGCTTCGTCGAACTGATGCTGCACGGCACGCCCGCCACCGGGGCCGAGCTCGAGCACGCTCGCTTAGTCAAGTTTCTCGCGCGCGACGTTCCGCCTACAGAGCCGCGCGCCGCTGATGCGGCGCCATTGGCCTAAAATGACTTTGCGGCAAATAGGTTGCCGTCGCCGACTCGAAGCAGTCGGTGCCCATCCCGTAGCGGAGGGCCCCATGACCCAAATGCAGTACGTATACGTTTACCGCGACAGTGCCCAGCGGGTCGTATATGTCGGACGCGGTGAGCGGCTGGCAAGGGCAGAAGCGCACGTCGACGGGACGCACAACCCCGGGCTCAGTGCGATCATCGAATCCGGACGCTTCTCGGTCGAAGCGGCCGGACCGTACCAAGACGAGGCGGTTGCGAGCGCGGTTGAGGCGGCATTGATCTCGGTTCTCGAGGTCCAGGCGGTTCCCCGCCTAGCTAATCAAGCGCCGGGAAACGGCCCGCGGTTCGCGCCGTTGGGCGTGCCAGTCGAACTGGCAGACCGGCTAACACTCCCGGCGCTGTCTATCGAAGACCTCGGGGTAAATGTCGGCCTCGCGCGCGACGGTGGCATCCTCCTCGTCCGCCTCGCATCCGGCGGTGCCTTCAAAGACGATGAGGAACGTCGGAAGTTCGATCCTGCACATCCCGACGACCCAACCGTCTTTGAGAATACGGTTCGCTGGTGGTGGCTCAGGACGCTGGTGGAGCATTGGGAGGCAGAACCTGACGAGGTTCCGGCTGTTGTGGCCGGCATCGCTGGGCCGCTGGGCCGTCGCTACGTCGCCGGTGCCGTCGAGATCGATCGACTCGCGACGTGGGACCACAGCAACAATCCCGAGTATGAGGTACCCGCCAAGAGCCAAGACGTGGATGCGTGCGAACTCCGCGGCCGGCTTGTGACCGGGGCTAAGTTCAACCAAGTCAAACCGGGGCACTTCATCTGGGTTGATCGGACAGGCACAGTGCGTCACCGTCCTCCGCGCCGACCCGAGGAGGAGAACCGGACCGCCATCGCGGGCACCTGATCGACCGAGCGTCCCAATCGGGTTGCTCAGTTAGTGTCGGCGTGTCGGCGCGAGGATCTGCTCTGCCCTGGCAAGCGCGGAGCTCGATCGCAACGTCTTAGTCGTCTCGGTCACCACTCGCATCGGGCCCGAGAGCGATCGTCTGCCTCTACTCGCAAGTCGCGTCTGCGTCCCACCGGCGGCGCTTAGCCAGAGCCGTGTCGTCGGAGAGCGCCGCCCGGATGTAGTGCGCGGGAAGCATCACACACACGCCGTACCTGCTGACTATGCCGGCAGCGTCCTCATTGTTCGCATCTGAGTAGTGAGACGTCAAGATGCCGCAGACGCTCGCGAGGTTGGCGGTGTGTACCAGTAGTGGCGGGCTGCCATCGGGGTTTGGGGGCACCTCGCTGGGGACTACGGCAGGGCGATTGAGCACCGCATACCCGAGGGTCCCCAGGCACGGCGATCCGCTGAAGCCGATATACGAGCGGCAATCGAGAAGGTCCCCGTGGTAGCGATATCGCCGGCCGTTCTCGACCATCTCGACCAATACGTCGTAAGCGCCGAGGCTGCCCGTGCGCGCCATTGGCACGTCTGGCGGGGCAAAGATGCCGAGGTAGTGGACGGTTCCCCCGAGCGGAACAACAGCATCATCGTCGATGAACTGGGTCTCCAGCGAGAACGCCTGCCAGCGTGTTACCTGCTCATGCGGGAACGGTGCCACCGCCAGATCAACGTCGGGAATCGGCTGGCGCCACTGATCCGCATCCACCGAGATACCTCTCTGGAGTTCGTCGCTCGCAGGATCCGGGACGTCGACCTCGCTCAAAACCTGGCTGCGCACGACGTGGTGAGCGGTCACGAGATACGGCCATTGCTGGGCTGAGCCGGATTCGCTGCGCACGCTGACGATCGAGCCGGAACCCAGGAGATCGCCTGCCGTGGTGATACGGACGACATTCTTCAGAAGCACTGGATGGAGCGACACGGGTCGTTCGCATTATGGAGGCCGGCCGAGGCCGCTCCCGTGCACGACCCTTCCCTGATGGGTGATGCCGCCGGCGGATGCGTAGGCCGCGGGGCTCGCCCCGCGCCGATTCCGCGAGCGCCGCGTCGTCGCCAAGCATCCACGCCCCCACCGCCACGCCGTCACTTGAGAAAGCGGCCGACACCGACCAGTAGGGCCAAACGGCCCGGAGTCGTATGAGTGGCCGACGCGCCCTGTCCTGCCTCGGTCGGACGAACCGGACCCGCGGCACGACAAGCGGGGCATATGCAAGGAGCGCCGGCAATTCCCCGCCAGCCCGGGCCCGTCGGGATTTCCGACAATTCCTCGAAGCCGTGGCGTTACGCTTGCCCGTGAAGGCTATCGCCTTCACGGGCAAACGAAGCGCCGCCCGATCCACGAGCGGCCGAATCCAAACCAGAAATGACACCCGTGGTACAGGCGTTTGATCTCCCGGGCGGAGCGCATGTCGTTGCGCTCGTCGTATATCCGCCCGGGTCCGCGAGTGGAGTATTCATCCCGATCGCTGCGACGTCGATTCTGATGGGACCGAACGGTGCCGGGAAATCAACGCTCCTAAGAACGATCGTCGAGGCACTTCAGCAGGATGACGATCCTTGGTGGCCGATCGGGGAAACGGTGGACGTCTTCCTTCGTGTGCCGGACCAGGAGATCGAGAACCTAAGGCGGATTGCAGCCGCCGGCGCCTCGGCGCCGAAAGCACCAAGTTCCTCACCGCCGGGTCCTGTCGAGGATGTCGGCAGACTGGCTCAAGTTAGATCGATCCCCGTGGAATCGGCCGCGGCGCTGTGGCACTCACCTTTCGTCTACGTGTCTGGAATTTCCACGCTCTGGTGCTCCTCCGTTACCCCGGCATCGGATCGAGCTCAGCTCACCGAGTCCGATTCCGTCACGATCAACCTCGGGCACGCACGCGCCGCGCGTGCATCGTTGCCGCTAGTGATTAACGTACCCGACGAGCTTTCGGCCGTTCGGCGCCGAGTAAAGGCCGCGATCCTGAGACGGGCCCTCACTTGGCTCGACGTTGAAGCGCTGTCTCTCGACCTAGCCTTCGAGATGGAGAATCAGCCTGTGTCGGACGCGCGGCTTGAAGCCGAGTTGGGCAAGCTCGCGTGGGTCGAGGACCCCGAAGATCAGCGTCCCACGGTAAGCCCGCTGATGCTCCGAATGGCGGAGCTCGTCAGCGCTCTCGCGACACGAATCGCCCCACCGTTCGTATCCGAACGGTATCGCTTGTCCGTTAGGATCGAGCCGATTCTCCGTTGGGGGCCTGCAGGACCCGAATTGAATTTGCTCACATCGACCGCAGACGGGTCGTACACGGCGCCCGTTGCTGCCATGCCCGACGGCTACAAGCTTTGGGTACAGCTCGCGCTGCTCGAAGCTCTAGCCACCTTGGAAGCAGCACCCCCGGACCAGGTACAGCAATTTCTCGAGTCGTCGAGCGACGAACTCGACGGTGCCTGGGATCTCCCACGGAACCCGTCAAGATCCCGTTTGTATGTCATTGACGAGCCTGAGCAGCACCTACATCCTCGCCTTCAGCGTGTCGCAGCACGATGGCTGCTCAATCGACGCGACGAGGTTGGGTCGCAGTGGCTTCTTGCAACTCACTCGCCGCATTTCCTCAGGGGCGATCCAGAGGCCGCATACACGTACATACGAGATGTTCCGTGGTTGCAGTCCGACACGTTCACGCCCCATGACATCGACGCGTTTACAAGTATCGCGGCCGACATGGGCTTCGATCGCGGCGAGCTACTTAGCACGATTGGCCTCGTGGTCTTTGTCGAGGGGGAGACTGACCGAGTGCTTCTTCACGCGGTCGCAGGTGCGGAGCTGCGCCAGCACGGCGTGCTCGTCATTCCGATTGGTGGGGTTGCGCGTGCCGAGCACAAGGGAGTCGTCGACTCCGAAATGATCCTTCGTCTTACGGCAGCGCCCACGGCGATCGTCGTTGACAAGCTGATCGAGACCGAGATCGATCTTTGGCTACGGGACGCTAGCGCGCGTCGTAAAGCGATGGAAGCCAAGGGAGAGGGGAGTACCGAGCGCCGGGAGCTCGCCCGCGTGATCGATCGTGGGCTCCGGTTGGATCGCATTCCGGCGCCGATCGGAATCGGTGTCCCCGACATCTTCGATCTCGTCGATGCCGAGGTCCTCAGCGAGCGGTATCACTTTCCAGGGCACAAAGACGCTCGCGCGCTGGCGGGCCCCCGCTGGAAACAAACGTACAAGGAGAGATGGCGAATCGATGTGCTCGACCCGTCCCTCTTTCGCGAACTCGGCGATGAGATGGTCCGCCGGCGAAATGTGACACCTGAGTTGCGGCGACTCGTGGACAGACTCATCGAGCTGTCGGAATGTTCGCCGTGACTACGGGTTGCTTTCGGGACGACTTCTGGCGGGCCTTGAGCCTCAGGCTCGACTCGTTGGGATGATCGCTCAGGTCTTCTCTCCGGGTCCGCGTTGCTGATCCCCTGACGACGGAGCAGGCGTCAGCGCGGACGGCGGCGAGTGCTGTCGCCGCGCTAACGATTGCCGCGCGCCGGCCCGCGAAACGCAGAACGCATGAAGCAGGTCCCGCATTCTGAGCCTGTCTCAGCCCTGCTCGTCGCAATGAGCGCAACCGCTGACGGGTGCGACAGCGCCGGCCGTGGCCACTGCGAACTGCGCGCGTGTTTCGCCTCGCCCGCGGCGAGCTCCTCCGAGGTGTGTGAGTCGGGCGTGACGACAGGGTCAGATCATTGTCGGAGCGACTACTAGCGGGACGCTCGCGCCGCTACTGCTCGTGATCCTCGCGGCGGATCCTGAGGCCGTCACCTCCGTCGCGCAGGGCCGCTGCGATGCACCTGAGGGTGCTTCTCGCGGCGCGCGAGGCCTCGATTGACTGCGGAGCGCCGATGCCCGTGGTGCGCTCGTCGGTGATGCACGTGGGTGGTGGTGGTCCGCCGCGCGGGGACGCCTACGGTCACGATCAACCGCCTGGAATGCGAGGGGGAGAAGGGAAAATCGGCCTCGGCCAGGCTGGAGACCTGGAGCCAGAAGCGCACCACGCCCTGGTAGCGACCGAACTTGTATGTGGTAGTAAATGTCCCGTCGGGAGCGATGTTCGGGATCCCCTGGATCTTGCTCAGGCCAGGGATACCTACGATCCCGAGGTCAAGCCGCAGCAGCTTGCTACTCGCTGGGATGTACCCGCCCAGCACCCGCCCGGTGATTCTGACCGTGCTGCCCCACGGGGTCCGGTCTGGCGTGACTCTCGTCAGCTCGATCGTCGCGGGTGTGATGACCGTCGCGGACCCGGTGGCGGGCAGGATTGTTGGCGAGCCCGGATAGGAGGCCTGGACGATCCGCGAGGGGCCGGGGGGTAGGGTCGCGGTCCAGGTGCCATCTGGGCCCGTGGTCACAGTTGCGGCTTGGGTGAACGCGTTCGAGCCGTTATCCGGAGCGGTGAGGATCGCGACGGGCTGGCTTGGGATCGGCAAGCCAGCGCTGCTCGTTAGCACGCCATGAAGGGCCACGGGTTGCCCATAGCCGACGCTCGCCTGGGTCGTAGCGGACGGCGCAGAGCGGTTGCAGCTGCGCCCGGGGTGCGCCGCGGCTCTGTGGCTTCGCCTCGTCAGTGCCGTGCTCACGGCGCGCGGGTCATGGCGTGACCGTCCGAGCAGGTCGGCGGCGGAGGCGGTGGCGAAGACGTTCCCCGCCGAGATGGACGCTAGCGCCGGGGTCGGAGCCGGCCGGAACGTGTCGTCGCGCGCAACTCTCAGAAGGGACTGTCCACGGTGCAGAACGATGCTCAGGCCCTGGGAAGCGGCTCGTACGCGCGCGGCCGCCGCGACGCTCTTGGCCGGCGCCCCACTGCAGCGCGACGTCGGCATCGTCTCCACGCTTACGCGGGAAATCGCCGCTGCCCGGGCCGGCAGCATCAGCGTCCGAGTCGTTGAGGCACAGTTTCCGACGTTGTCGCAGGACGTGACCTTGAACGAGTAATCGCCATCCAAACCGGCGTCGTTGAAGTGCGCCAGCAGCTGGCTTCCCGTGAACGTGGTGGGCAGACTCGTCCAGCTGCCGGTCCCGGCCGGAGCCATCTCGACCGATCCGTCGGCCACGCCCGACTCGCTGTCGCTCGTGTCGGCGAGGACGGCTGTCGGGTCGTTGGGGTTCACCGGCTGCAGGCTCAACACCGGTGGAGCCTCGTCGATGTGAACCGTCACCGAACTGGTGCCCGAGTTGTAGTTACCCTGCGGGTCGATGGCGTTGTTCCAGGCGGTGCAGGAGACAGTTCTCACCCCGTCGCCGTTGACCGTCAACCCACCGGCGGGATAGCTTTGCGCCGCGCCACCATCAGTGCAGGTCATTCCGCCAAGACCGGACGGGCCGGTGCTGGGCGTGGCGTCGACCGTGACCGCGTGATTTACCCAAACGGTTGAGTTGGGGTCGTTTGGCGTACTGAGCGACACGCTCACTGGGTCGTTGTCGACGTAGAGCGTCTCTGACGTCGATGCCTGTGTTGGCGGTCCCGCAGCGTTGGTCGCCTGGAGAGTCAGGGGCAGCTGGCCTGCGCCGTTGACGTAGTCGCGCGTGTCCAACGCCGCGGTCCAGTTGACCGGCTGCTGGCACTCCTGCCAGCTGGAATTGTTCGCCGCAGGCAGCGATGAGTCAGCGATTGGTGCGCCTGTCCCAGGCTGGAGGCTCAGGCTACAGAGGCCCGACGCATCGTCCGCGAGGACGGGAAGTGCCCATGAATCGCCCGCGGGGTTCCAGATCCAGTGCCCGGTCTGGGCCCACAAGCTGCCGGGGTCACCAACAGGCGTGATGCTCGGCCCCTGCGCCTCGCTCGCGTACACCGTGATCTGATCGAGTTGGATCAGGCCCGGCCATGAGCACACAGACTGGACGCATCGCAGCTCAATCCCCCAGTACGACGTGTTCAAACTAGTGTCCAGCGAGGGTCCGGAGGCCGCGGCGTCGACCGCAGTCCCGTTCAGATGCACGGGTGCAGTGCCTCCGTTCCAGTACGTGAACCCAGTCCACCCGCGCCCGTCCGCGATGTTCTGCAACTGGCTGTCGTCATAGTCGACCTTGTCGATTGTGATCCCTGGCGGGGCGCTGATCTGGTACCCCATCCTCGCCCCGTCGGGTACCCCGGTTAGGCGCCAAGCCTGCAACAGAGCGCTCCCCGCCGTCCCAACACCCCGCGAGAGCGTCCCCGACGGGGGCGTGTTGCCCTGGTTGAACGCCAACGTGAACGCCCCCGTTCCACAAGACGGGGCAGGACCCGACCAGGCCGGCAGACCGGTTCCAGCCGTATACGCCGTCAGCAGGCCACAGCCGCTCGAGGGGTTGATCACGATCGTGTTTTGCAGCGGCATTGCGGCACGCGCTGCCGCGGGCGCGGCGCATACTCCCGCTGCCAATGCGGCCAATGCTGAGAGCGTGAGCGTTACGTGCCTACGCATCGGCTGCTCCTCTCTTAAGTGCCGGATGGGCCGCCGCACGAGTCGGCGAGGTTGAACGTCTCGTCCTTGGGCTGGAACTCGCCGTTCACGACCACGCCGGTGTGGATCATGAAGGCTTCGAACCCAGTACCAAAGCCCTCTGTCCATGCGACCGGAAACGCGCCCGCGCCGAAGCCCCCCGGCGGCTGGGCGTCATCAACGCTGACCACAGGTGCGTTGGTGTCGGCAAACCGGCAGCTCGCGGCGATGACAGTGACCTTGTACGTGCCAACGCCCGCGTGCGTGATGGCAAGACCTGAACCCTCGGCTATCGCTCCGTCCTGTTCCACTGCCGCCCAGGCTCGCCCGGTAGGGCGGTCGAGCGCCGCGCTCAGCCCGACGCGGCTCTGTCCACGCCCGCAGCGCGGGTGCTTGGCGAGGTGCATGACTCCGCTGCCTTTGTCGACGCAAACGGCGATCGTGCCGTTGTTCGCGGTCGCCGCGAGCGCGTAGCTGCCACCGCTGCCGACTGCGACGACCAGTGCAAGGTAGGCCACTGCGTTCGAGCGGAGGTGTCGCCCGACGCCGTGCAGGTGCCGCATCGCCGTCGCTAGGCCGGTTGCCTTCGTGTCGGGGGTCTTCACGTGCTTCCTACCTTCCTGTGGGCGTTGGGCGTGTGCGGCCTACTGGCAGCTGCAGGTGCCGGCTCCTGTGACGAGTGAGCGGAGGGTGGCTTTCGATGGGGTGGAGGAGCTCGAGCCCGAGTTCGAGCTCGGCGAGGTGTGCGGCTGCGGCGCGGGAGAGGCTTGACCTGATCCTGACGACGCGGAGCCCGAGGACGGGGTGGAGCTTGAGGGCCTTGACTGTTGCGCGGTATCGACCGCTTCGGCTGTGCCGCTGGTCGATGATGTGGTCGTGCTCGACGAGGAGGATCCACGGCGTGCCAGGGTGTGGAGGGATGGTTGTCGGTGGCGCGACTGCCGCGCGGCGCGAGTCCTCTGCGATCGTGCCGGACCTAGGTTGCGATCCGCGGCGTGTTCCACGGCGAGGAATCTGGCTGTCGCGGCGCTGAGGCTCGCGGTCATGGCTGCTGTGTCAGTGGCGAGGGCGTGGCCTGGGCGCCGTGGAGCGGTCGTACCGGTGCCGGAGGCCAGGTGGACCACGAGCGCGGTGACGACGCCGGCGCTGACGATGCAGGCGATCAGCCAGGCCGGAGCCCAGTGCAGCCAAGGACCGTGTGCACCCCGCCATGTGCTGGGTTGGGGCGCCAAGTGAACTTGGGTGCCGTTGGTGCTGGTGGGTGCTGCTGCGTGCTGCTCGGTCTCGAGCGCGCGCATGATCTCCTCGGCGGTCGGAGCGTTGCCAGCCGGCAGGCCGAGGGCGTCCCTGCCGTCGCGTTTCTGGCCGGTCTCCAGTTCGGAGAGCGGCGTGCCGTCGATGGTGAGGTTGTCGGCGAGGCTGAGCGCGAGCGCGGAGAGGTCTTCCTCCGGGTCGTCGGTCATGGGCGGGCCGAGCGCGGTCCCTGTGCCTTGGCGTTGATCGCGGCGTCTGCGAGCGTCCTCGAACGACCAGGACCCGTCGGGACGCTGAGCGACTGATCTGTCCCTTACTCCGCGGTTGTCTCCCACCACCGCCATCCCAACCGGAACTCTACCACCATCATTTAGCGCTAGACTGCTCTCGCGATGGCTGATCCGGATGAGCAGCTGACATTGCCGCAGGTCGCGCGCCTGCTCGGCTTGAACTCCTCGACGATCCGCCTCTGGGTCAGCGAGGATCGACTCCCCGCCGACCGCGTCGGCCGCAGGTGGATGGTGCGCCGCGGGGATCTGGAGCAGATGCTCGCCGAGCAGCCGAAACTCGGGCATCCGAAACGCCCGCGAGCGACGCCGCGGCCCGCGCGCGCGGAGTTGCCGGCGGATTGGAGCGAGGTGCCCGAGGACGCGGGGCTGTACCTGGCGCGGTCGACCGAACCGATCAAGGGGGCTCGGTGACCGAGCCGCTGATCTCCACGCAGACCGCCAACGAGCAGCTGCGCCGGGCGGACGAGCGGTGGGCCGCGGCGGTCCGCGGCCTGAGGCCCTACGCCGACCGGCTGCGCGAGCTCGCCGACGCGGCAGAGCATGAAAGCCGCGCGCTGCTGCTGTCCGATCTCGCGAACGTGAAATGGAACCCTCGGCCGGGGGCGAGGAACATCCGGCTCGCTTATGAGGTCGAGGAGGAAAGCGGTCGCGCGGGCCCGCGCGCCCTGTGGGTGAAGTTCGATCGGGCCGTCAAGCAGCTCGGGGTCGCGCTGGAGGGCGAGAGCATCCGAGCGATCGCCGACGCGTTCTCCCAACTGTCGGCGCACACCCGACAGATCGCCGACGCGATCGCCCTCCCCGCTGCAGCCGAGCCGGAGCCCGACGCGGATCGGCAAGCCAGCTAGGGACCCTCCCAAACCCTCGGAACGCGAGCAACCGGGACGGGTCGCTCTCCCCATAGCCTCGCCTACCGAGCCTTAGCCGCTCAGCCGAGGTCGGGGACGACGTCCGGCGCCCGTGCGACGGGACCGGGCTTCGGAGCCGCGAGCTCGCGCAGGCGTCTGAGGTCGGTGATGCCGAGGCCGTGGTGGGTGCCGAAGTGCTCTATCCACGCGATCAGCGATTCCAGTCCCATCATCCAGGCGCCCGCTTCGCCGGGGCGGCACCACCAGCGCGGCTCGATCGCCGAGGTGGCGAGAGCGCGGCACAGTCCGACGCGCATCGGACCCGTATATCCGGGCAGCGTCGGCACGATGTGCTGCTCGGCGACCTCAGCGGGCAGACGAAGCTCGTCCCACGCCGGCGGTCCGGTCACGGCGCAGATGATGAACACGCCGGTCTCGCCGAGCACCAAGAACGGGATCCGGTGCCCGGCAATCAGCGCGTAGCGCTGGAGTAGCCATCGGTCGGACGGCAGCGTGCCAAGCGTTTCAGCGACTCGTGCCTCGGCGATCGCGAGCCGGTGGCTGGTATCGAGGCTCCGGGCGAGCGGCTCGAACGTCTCGGGCGAGCACCGCGGCCCTGGGACGGACGGCCGTCTTGCCGCGATGGCCCGGCCATCGTGCTCAGCAGGCCGGGTCGTCATGCCAACTCCGGGTCCTGGGTCGCTCTCGCAGATTGTGTCGTGCTCGACCGCGGTCATAGTCGCGCCGGCGGGCTCGGCCCGACTTGGACCGGCATCGTCACCGACGCGCAGGCGACCGAACCTGCCGTGACGCCCGCCGCGGTCCGCCGTCCGCTTCCGGCACCGCCGCGGGAGTCGTGTCAGCCAGGTGAGCAGGGCAGTGACGCCGGCAAGCGACCAGAGCAGGATCGCGATCCCGAGCACGAGGTCGAGCGTTGAGTGCCCGCCGGTGGTGTGCGCGGCGATCGGCATCGTGGTTCAGCGCCTGGTCCGGCGCAGGGCGCGCTTGCGGGCGGCGAGCGAGGCCTTGCGCGCGGACTTCGCCGAGCGGCGCGTGGGGGTCAGGGTGCGCTGCGCGACGCATGTCGTCGCGACCCAGGCCTCTGCCTGCGGGGCGAGGGGCAGCACGATCTGATCGCCGAGCAGCAGGTAGTAGGCGGCCGGTCTCGCGGGGTTGACCCAGCCCGGCGCATCCCCCTGGATGAGGCCAAGCGCGCAGAGCTGCTCGAGCTCGGCGCGGGCGCCGTCGGAGTCGAGTCCGGGCTTGACGCGGTCGCGGTATTGCTCGACGGCGTGCGCGCTGACGGCCACCTGCTTGGGGGAGGGACGGCGCACGGCTGACACCGTAGCTCGCCACAAGGCGCCACCGCCGTGGCTGATGCTGGCCGCGGACGGTATTTCCGTCCTTGGCACGCCCGCTCGCTGCTCGGTGGCCGAAAGGCGGGCGCGGCGAGCGCGCTGGAGGATCGAGGTCGTCCACGCTGAGCACCCACGACGGCAATGCGTGGTCACCGCGCGATCTCGAGTCTTTGCCAATCAGCTGCGAGCAGGGCCGCGAGCTCCCGGATCGGGATCTGCCACCCCTCTCGAGCATGCGTCCATGTGAACTGGCTGTTGTGCAGTTGACCGGCGCCGCTCTCGTCTCTGGGGACGACCGCGAGGCCGTGCGCGAAGTCGGTGGCGCGCTCGAGCGCTGGGAGGTCGATCCGCGAGCCGCGCCGGAGATTGTTGACCACCAACAGGAGCGGCGGTCCGGCGTGCCGGAGCCAGGTGGCGGCCTCCGCCACGATGCTCGCGGTGTCGGGCTGGTCGTCGCAGACGACGACCAGCTGGTCCGCGCAGGCGAGCGCGGCCCGCGCGGGCGGGTCATCGAGACCCGTGCCGCAGTCGAGCACGAGCATGCCGACGAGCCCTGAGAGCCGGGCGAACAGGGTGCGGTATGCGCTCTCGTCGAGGTTGGCGGCGCGGTCGGGATCGGTGGGGGCGGGCGCGACCATCAGCCCGTCCGGGCCCCGCCCGAGCTGCGCGTCGAGCCGCGCCGGGGAGATGTCGGGATCACTCAGCGCGCCGGCGAGCAGTTCGTCGATGAAGACAGGGTGGTCGGGTACCAGCCGCCGGCCGAGCGAACCCCAGTCCGGGTTGGTCTCGACCGCGATCACTCGGTCGCGCCGCAGGAACGCCAGCAGCGAACCCAGCAGTGCCGTCGTGGTTGTCTTGCCGACGCCTCCCTTGGGCGAGACCACCGCGATCGTCACGCACCGCAGTAGGCGTGGAGCCGCGATCGCCTGCTCGAGCCGCCCACGGTAGTCGCTCTGCGCCCACGCCTCGCGGGCCCGAGCGAGCGGTGAGAGACGGGCGGGACGCGTGAACTCTGCCGGGCGAAGGACCCCGAATGCGCGGTCGTCGTCGTGACGCTCCCCTCGGTCGCCGCGAGCCAGCGCTCCCACCACGGTCAGGCAGCGGGCCGGGATCGAGAGTCTCAACGGCAGCAGGCGGGCGCTGCGATCGCTGAGCGGACGCCCGCCAGGCTGCTCGTTAGAGCCGCGCGTCGACGGGATCATGCGCTGCGTCGTCGCGCTCTCGCGGTCGGCCGACCCGCGGCCTGCCAGCTCGCACAGGGCCAGCAGCCCGCCGTCAACAACACCGAGCTCCGCCAGAGTCGGCTCGCGCGGGTAGGGATCCCCGCCGACCGGAGCGAGCCCCCAGCCATCGTGGTCGGGTAGCCCGGCGAGCTCCAGCAGGTCGGGCAGCAGCTCGCGCAGCGGTACGTCGGTTGGTGTGCTGACGCGGATGCTTCCCTCGGGGTGGCGAACGATCAACGCGACCGCGGGGGCACGCATGGCCGCGGGTGATTGCTGTGGCTCTGGCTGTAGCGACATGGCGATCAGCGATGACGGTGGTAGCCGCGGGCCGTCGGTGGGGTGGGCGTCGTTGGGCGGGGACCGGCGTCCAGCGGCCTCGCGGGTGCCACGCTCGTCAGCGACTGGCGCGCGGTCCGCGCGACCATGCGGAGCTCAGTGGTGAGAGCCCCGATCCTCGCCTGCTGGTGTCTGATCGTGATGGCGTCACGAGCAACTCGCCCGTTGGCCGCTCGCCGCGCCGTGAATGTGTCGCGGACGGCGACCACCAACCAGCTGAACGCGAACAGAAGCAGGGTGAGCGTGACGATCGTGAGCAGTGCGCGGTAAGGCCTGGTCGCGAGGCCGCGGAGCAGCTGTCCGGCGGCCGCGTCGGCATGTCCGATGGCGCGGCACGCTGCGGTCCGCCAACGCGCGGTGTTGCCGTTCGGGCGGGTGAAGCGCTCGGAAGCGTGCGCTCGCGCACTGTGGGGCGATCGGTCGTGGTCGACGAGGACTACGAGCCCGCGACCGCGGCGACGCGCACCATCGGTCCGCGCCGGCTCACCCGCCTGCGACTGCGCCAAGGTGTCGAGATCGGGGTCCGCCTCGACGAACAGGTTCCGCGACACTGGGCGGTCTCGCCTCGGGGTTGGTATCGGCGGTTCGGGCAATCTCGGCGTCTCCTCGGTTCTCGCGGGTCACAGATCGAGTACCGGCCCGAGGTGCCGCTGGTCCCGTTCCGGACCGTGCAACGTCCGGTGCCGCGCAGCTAGGGCCGCCGACGGCGATGAATCGGGGCGTGCTCTGCCGCGCTTGGCGCACTCGAACTCGCGGATACGCTTGCCGTTTTCGGGTGCGCTGGCCACGCGGAGGGCGCCGGCGTCCCAGAGCTTTCGAAAAATCCCTAGTGCCGTGCGGATCCTGCCCGGGCATGTCTACTTCCCGTCCTCGAGGCACGGCCTCGGTAAACGAACGTGCCCTGCTGTTGGCAGCCAACAACGACCACCATCCCGCGGTGGAGGAGCTGATGCATTGCTACGAGCCGCTGATCGGCGCCATCGTCGCCTCCCTGCGCTTGCCGTGCGGCTGCGAGCGCGCTGACGTCGCGCAGGAGGCACGGCTCGGCCTGCTGCAGGCAATCCGCGCCTGGCAGCCCGCACGCGGACCGTTCCGCGCCTTCGCTGCACTATGCGTCCGCAACCAGGCGCTCAAGGCATTGGACGCGGCCGGCGCGCGCAAGCACCAGCTCCTCTCCCGCGCCCGCTCGCTGGACGTCCACGAGCCGCGCGCCAAAGCGACGCTGAAGCTGCTCGAGAACACGGTGTCAGCAGCCGGAGTACGCGAACCCGGCGAGAGCCAGTTCAATGCTCCGCTCGGCGAGCAGCTCCCGTCGACCAGCACCGATGCTGACCCGCTGAGGATCGTGATCGCGCGCGAGCAGCTCGACGCCATAGTCGCGGCACGCCAGACGATGACAACGTGCGAGCGCCAGGCGCTCGCCGGGATGCTCAACGACAAATCGCAACGCGAGCTCGCCGCCGAGCTCGGCTGGTCGCGCAAAACCGTCATGCTCGCGCAGCGCCGCGCCCGCGAGAAGCTCGCCGCCCAGCACGCCTTCGCCGCCTGAGCCCGCGCTCGCTCCACGTCGACCGCCCGGGGCATCGGCACGGTGATTGTGGTGAGATGCGGCTGCTCCCGGCCGCTCGGCGGGGCACTGCTGGTCGCCGCCTCCGTCCATCCCTGTTCTGAGGCCCGAGCGTCAGCGCTCCGTCGCCGAGGAAGTCGTCTGCCCGGCGGGCGACCTGGCGACTCGTTCGTACTCAAACCACTCGTCACCGTAGGGTCGTCCGACGCGCGCTCCGTTCGCCAAAGGCATAGTCGCTGCAGCGCATCGTCGGATGACGAATGCAATCGCCGCCGGATGCCTGCGCGCGGTCGATCGCAACACCGACAGCCGGCGCCTGCTGAGACAGGAATCAACAGTTTGCTTAGGTTGCCACGCAAACTTACCGGTGACGAACGGCGCTTACAGATCGTGTTGTGCTACGGTTCCGCTCATGGCCTCGATAGGCGCCAATCCGCAGACGATTCGCGAGAACATCGAGCGCGCGAAGCAGCGCCGCGATGCCGCGCAACTCGAGTTAGACGAGGCCGTCCGGGAGCTGCAATGGTGGCGGGACGGCCTGGCGATGTTCGATCCCGCGGGAGCAGTGGCTGAGCAGGCCGAGGAGCTCGCCGATATGGAGATCCGCCGACTCGTGCCGAACGGGTTCACGCGCAGCCCCACTACGCGGCAGTTGATCCTCTTCGCGATCCGGGCGGAGCCCGCCGGTGAGTGGCCCATCGCGCGCATCTTCGACGTTGCGGCGATGCACCGGTGGATCGACGCCGACGACCAAGAGCAGCTCAAGCGCATCACCGACATGACCGCGCTGATGGCGCGGGAGGGTCTGCTGGTCCGCACCGACCGCGGGGTCTACAAGCTGCGCAATGAGCTCATCGGCGCGCTGTCCCGGGCATTGCATCCGATCACGGACTACCGCGGCGCCGCGCGCCCGGGAAGGCGGGTCCGCCAGCGTCCGCCGCCGGGCCCGAGGTCGGCCGGGCGTCGCGCCACGTCTTCCGACATCCGAGCCTTCCAATCCGGGGAGTGAGTCGGAGTGCCGTCCGGGCCGTGGAGATTCGGATTTCCCGGCCCCAACGGCGCCGTCGCCGCGAAACAGCGGTACTGCGCCCCGGTCGAGCGATGACCGCGCAACGCGGCTAGCACCGTCGGGTCGGGGGACCGACCGTCGCCATTGCGCTCGTTGTCGGCGGGACTGGCGGACGAGCAGCAGTTATCAGCGGCGCCGTCGCCTCACGCCTGCGTGACGCCTGTTCTCCGACAACCGACGCGAGCCGCTTCGAACCCATCCGAGCACTCCCGAACCCCTGCTGGCCGAGCCGCAGCGACCCATCGGAACGAGCCCTTCAGCCATCGGCCGAAAGCCGCGGTTCAACGCCTCGAGGTGCGCGAGAATGGGACGATGCAGCTGTCTTCTGTCCGCGATCTGAAGCGTGAGCTCTACGAGCCTCTGGCCCCCCTGCAGGGACTGCAGGCCCAGCAGGTTCCGGCTGTCAGTGTGCCCGCTGAACGGATGGTTGACGTCGCCCGGATCCAGCCCGGAATCGCGCTCGGGGTCGGCGCTGGGAGTCGCCTCGGCGACTACCGGCTGGCCGTCCGCATCCAGCACCGCGACCTGATCGGCAGCAGCAAGCTGGCAGCGATCGAGAAGTCCGCTCACGGCGAGGTCGACGTCCAGTACATCGGCGAGCTGACCAAACTGGAGGCCTCCTCAGGGGAGTCGGCCCGGGTCCGTCCGGCGCGCCCCGGAACATCGATCGGCCACTACGCGATCACAGCCGGCACGCTTGGGGCGTTCGTGCGCGTTGACGGCTCCGACCAGCCTCGCATCCTCTCCAACAACCATGTGTTGGCTGACGAGAACCGGGGCTCAACCGGCGATGAGATCCTGCAGCCTGGTGTCTTCGATGGGGGCAAGGCGGGGGCCGACCGGATCGGCACGCTTGAGCGCTTCGTCGCGCTCGATCCGAGCAGCGTGAATGACGTGGACGCCGCACTGGCGATTCTCGACGAGCAGATCGAATTCGACCCGACGCTCGAGGCGATCAGCACGAGCCGACAGCTGGCCGACATCGAGAAGGTCCAACAGGTAATCAAACGAGGCCGGACCACGCAGCTGACTCGCGGCGCGGTCACCGCGATCGAGGTTGACAACGTTGTCGTCCGGTTCTCGACTGGACAGATGCGGTTCGATGGCCAGATCGAGATCGCAAGCCCGGACGCCGGCGGCTTCAGCCGAGGCGGCGATTCCGGATCGCTGATCGTCGACGAGCCCAGCGGGGATGCCGTCGGTCTGGTGTTCGCCGGTAGCGACCAGGGTGGCGCGCATGGAAGCGGCGTGAGCTATGGCAACCCGTTGGCCGTCGTGTTCGATCGCCTACGGATAGGTGGATTGTGGTGAGCAGCGTGGGCGCCGACCTCGAGCACGCGCGCGCCGTCAAGGACCAGCTCGCCGAATGTCTGCGCGGCGAGCCAGCTGTCAATGGCATCGGTGTGACTCGGCACCACGGCGGATGGGCGGTGAAGGTCAACCTCGTGCGCCCGGCGCCCCAGCTTCGGCTGCCAAAGCAGATCGACGGCGTCGAAATCCAGACCGATCTGATCGGGCCGATCGTTGCGCAGTGACCGCCTCGCTCTTCCCGCCAGGCGGCGTCGCTGCCAGCCGGGCCTTCGCTTAGTGTTGGCGGGGTGAGGATGGGCCAAGGAGACCTGCTGCGCGAGCTCACCGGCGAGCTTCCGCCGGAGGACGACGGTCGGCTGTTGCCGGCCGCCGCCCAGCGCCGCGCCGACACGGCACGAGCGGCGCAGCGCCTGCGCGCACTGCCGCAGGAGCGGGTCGTCTCGGAGCTGATCATCACTCGCGAGCCGCAGCTGGGGTTCGAGGATCTGCTGCTGCCGCTGGAGACGCGGCGCTTGTTCGCCGAGGTCCACCTCGAGCTTCGCCGCGAGGACTTCCTCGTGCACCACGGTATCTCTCCCCGGCGGACGTTCCTGTTCGTTGGTCCCCCGGGGACGGGCAAATCGGCGACCGCGGAGGCCGTCGCCGACGAGTTGGGCCGACCGCTGGCGATCGTCAACCTGAGCACTGTCGTGTCCTCGCTGCTCGGCGACACGGCCCGCAACCTCGCAGCAATCTTCTCGGCGGCGGCGGGCGAGAGCTTTGTGGTCCTATTCGACGAGTTCGATGCGATCGGCAAGGAGCGTGCCGAGGGTTCTGACCACGGAGAGCTGCGTCGCGTGGTGACCGCGTTCCTGCAGCAACTCGACGGCTTCGTCGGGCCCAGCGTGCTGATCGCTGCGACCAACCACCCCGGGCTGCTGGACCTAGCCGCTTGGAGGCGGTTCGACGAGGTGGTGGCGTTCACCCCACCGCACGTGCATGAGATCCGGTCCCTGCTGCGGCTCAAGCTCCGAGCGATCAGGCGCGAGCGAGGCCTCGACATCGAGCGTATCGCCGGCGCCTGCCGGGGGCTGACGCAAGCGGACGTGAGCACGGTTGTCACCGACGCCTACCGGCGTCACCTGCTGCTCCAGCCGGACGAGCCGCTACATACCGACGAGCTCCTCGCAGCCGCCGCATCGGCCCAGCGCCGGACGGCGGCCGCCCATGCCAGTACCTGACCACCTTCAGATTGCTCGGGTCCAGCGGCCGCCGGCGCCGCGGCGGAAGGTCAGCCGCTATGTGCCGCGCAACCCGCGTTATCAGCACCAGCAGCACGCGACTAAGCTGCGCCAGGAGGCCGCCGACTCGATCGCGGCACTTGCGGCACGCCGCCAGCAGCCCATCGACTTCGATCCGAAGCTGATGCTCCGCTTCGAACTCAACAGACGGATCGCTGACGACGAGTGGCGGCCCGCCGGGCTGACGCTGCTCGACTCGAGCGACAAGCACGCTGCCGTCGTGTTCGCCGCCCGCAACGACCTCGACCGCTTCCTGCGCCGGCTGGGCGACTACGCCGCCGGGCCCCGCGAGCGTCCGCCAGACAAGCCAGCCGCCGAAGGCCAGGACGAGGAGCTCGCTGCGCAGCACGAGGCGTTCTTCGACGCGATCGACGGATTCCGGCCGCTGGAACCGCCGGATCGGATCAGTGACCGGCTCGCGACCGAGCTCGATCAGGCGCCCGCGGACATCCATGAGTTCGACGTCGAGCTGTGGTTTCACTCCGACGCCGGCGTCCGTGAGGACTGGCTGGGCGAGGTCCGCGAGCGCGTGCGTGCGCTTGCGGGCGAATGGATCGAGTCCTACGTCGGCCCCCGCGCAGCCGTGCTGCTCGCCCGCGTCCGCGGTGACCGGGACGTCGCCTACGGCATCGCAGAACTCGACCAGATCAGCATGCTCGACGCCGTCCCGGCGCCCGCGCTCGAACGCGACGAGCTGACCGCCCTGCAGGACGTGAGCGCGCTCCCCGACGAGATCCCTAACCCGCCGGATGACAGCCCCGTCGTCGGGTTGATCGACACCGGCGTGCGCGCTGGCCACCCGCTCCTGCGCCCGGCGATCGTCGATGTCGCCGCGCTCGACCCGTCGTTCGGCGACCAGGGCGAGGATGCCCATGGTCATGGCACCGCTGTCGCCGGACGACTGTTGTTCGGCGACGTTCTCGAGGCCGTGCGCAGCGGCCAGCTGCAGGCACCGTTCTGGCTGGCCAGCGTGCGCGTGCTCGACCACGACGGTCGCCCGCCGGCGGGGCGCAGCTGGATCGCAACGATCGCGCAGGCGATCCGCTACCTCGCCCAGGAGCTTGACTGCCGCATCATCAACCTGAGCTTCGGCGATGCCGACTCCCCGTACACCGGTGGCAAGTCGACCCCGCTGGCAGCCGAGCTCGACACCCTCGCCCGGCGCTACCGCCTGCTGCTGGTGATCTCGGCGGGCAACATCGCTCCGCGCACGCTGATTCCGCCGGCCCAGATCCTCGGTGACTGGCCCCGGTACCTGACGGATGCCGGCTATCAGATCCTCGACCCGGCGCAGAGCGCGGTCGGGCTGACGGTGGGAGCGGTCGTCGACGACGACGGCCTCTCCCCGCCTTCCGTCGGCACGACGCTCGGTCGCGCAGCAGTAGCCGCCGCCCCCGGCCCGGCGCCGTACACGCGTCACGGCCCCGGGGTCCGTGACGCGATCAAACCCGAAGTCGTCGCCCAGGGAGGCAACTGGGTATTCGACCAGGGTACCGGCGCGTTAATCCCCGATCCGGCCGTGGAGGTCCTCTCCACCTCGGCTCGCTACCCCAGCGCCCTGTTTGGAACCGCTGTGGGCACCAGTCTCGCCGCCCCTGAGATCACCCACCTTGCCGGGCGGCTCCAAGCTACGTATCCGACCCTGTCTGCGAACTGCTTGCGGGCCCTGCTCGCTCAGAGCAGCGCTTACGACCCGGACCTGCTGGAGCGCTTCGAGGTCTTCGGCAAGGAGGAAGAGCAGGTGCTGCAGTCACTGTGCGGATATGGCGTCCCCAACCTCGAGCGCGCGGTGACCTCAACCGACACGCGCGTCGTGCTCTACAGCGAGGACGCCCTCCTCCCTGACGCGTTCCACGTCTACCGGGTGCCAATCACCGAGTGCTTCACCGGCGTCCGGGGCCCACGCTCGCTCACTGTGGCGCTCGCGTTCGACCCGCCCGTGCGGCACCGTCGCTTTGACTATCTCGCCTATCAGATGGACTTCCTCCTCGTCCGCGGGATCGGGCTCGCCGACCTGTTCGACGTCGCCGCCGCCGACATCGAGGACCCAGAGGCGGGCAAGCTCGGCGAGTACGAGGTGAAGCTGCGTCCTACCCGAACCGCACGGAGCCGCGGCACGCTGCAGCTCGGCGGCAGCCGCTGGTCGCAGCGCCCACAAGAGAAGTTCCACGACGACTGGTACATCGTCGTGCGCAGCATCAACAAGTGGATGGACGAGGATGCCGAGCCGCAACCATACGCGCTGACCGCCACGATCGAGGTCGAGCGCGGCCACCGTCTCTATGCCGAGCTCGAGGCCGAAGTGCGCATCGAGGTCGAAGCCCGTGTGCGCGCAACCGTCTGATCTGGGCTCACTGCTGCTCGCGTCCTGACAAGCGCTTCGTGCGATCCAGGATGGCGACGAGCCGTTCTCAACGGCCGCAAGCGCGGCGAACAAATCTCTCCTACTGAGAGTTGGGTAGGGCTCAGCAGGTGCCCGACATGCCGCCACGGGCGCTCGGGCGAGGGCAGTCGTCCTAGTCGTCTCGGTCAGGCCTTCGCTGAGCTTCCCAGCTCACGGGCTCCACGCCGCTGCCGAGCTCGGTCTCCGTATGCAGCAGTCCAGGCGGAGTAGGTTCTGGAACCGGGCAGGAGTCAGATCCAAGGTGTCCGGATAGACGAGGTATCCGCTGACGCGGTCCGTGTCCTGAACAACGCGGTTGAGCATCTTTGCCTCGGCTGGCTCCAACTCGCTGAGAATCTTCAACAGGGCCGGCGCCGTCTGTTCGCGAGAGTCTCGTTTGCCAGGAGATTGCTCCACACCTCCTGGAGGTCGGGATCCTCCTCGTTCGCAGCCCCCTCGATAACGGCCCGCAGGGGTGCGATCGGTGACGGCGTGTGAGGGGAGCCCACTGGCCTTCATCTTTCCACGGGCCTCATGATCCGCTCCGCCGCCCTTGACCTGACGGCGGTAGTACAAGCCATCCGAGATCGAACCGGTGAACTCTCGAGCGATACTGTCGGCGCCGGTCGTCTTCGCTAGATTCGACAGAGCCAGCTCCAGCTGCTGGTCTAGCTCCGCGAGCTCCTTTCCCGGTCATGGCGGATGTTGTCTCAGTGCAAGTCAAGGGCCCCCAGCCCAAGATCGAAACTCTTGGCGACGTGTTCATCTACTCGTCCGCCTAGCCGACGAGTAGCCCGCCGAGG
Organism: Solirubrobacteraceae bacterium; assembly: GCA_035504535.1. GTDB lineage: Bacteria > Actinomycetota > Thermoleophilia > Solirubrobacterales > Solirubrobacteraceae > Palsa-465. Next base: position 26,784 of record DATJRS010000168.1, read on the forward strand.
AGATCGGTCGTGCTTCCATTGAGGGCAGGAGGTTGACGATTGGTCTCGTTCACGACGAGGACCGAGGCCTGCTTGCGCGTCGGCGACAAAAGGACGATCTCGTCCGCCTCGACGGCTAGAACGGCAGCGTGAACTGGTTCAAGCACCTCCCTCCGGCGGCGCAAGCAGCCGTAATAGCTGGGGGCGTCGCGATCCTCACCGCCCTGGTAACTGCGATCAGCACGGCGACGAACCTTGTTCTTAAGGCTCGCCTTGACCGAC
>DATJRS010000169.1:0-15433 GCA_035504535.1 Solirubrobacteraceae bacterium
GCCCCGAGCTCATTGGCGATGTCGGACGCCCAGGTGCGGATCTCCCGCCAGTCGCGGCGGTCGCGGTACTGGTGTGGCGTGTGCTCGACCAGCGAGCGCTCGAGGGGGTTCTTGGGGTGGGTGGGCAATCGCCCGCCGAACACCACGTGCTCGCGGATTCCGAGGTGCTCGACTCGGTTGACGATGCGCGTCGGCTCGACCCAAGCGGGGTCGACCGCGCCGCCGGCCTCGCCGACCGGCCCTGAGCTGAACACCCAGAACGGCCGCCGAGCCAGCTCGTCGGCGTGCCGGCGCAGGAACCGCCTGACATCGCCGCGCCAGTGCTTGATGTACACCGCGCTGCCGAGCACGACGGCGTCGTATGGCTCGAGGGTTGAGACCCCGTCGGCCGGCATGCATTCGACGCCCAGGCCAGATTCGCGTAGCTTGTCGGCGATCGCCTCGGCAATCTCGGCGGTCGAACCCCTCTTGGACGCGTAGGCGACGAGCACGTTCTTCATGTCCCGAGCATGGCGCGACGACACCTCGCGCGCATCGGTGCCGGGCTGCGCGTCGACTGGGGAGGACTACCGACGCTGGACCGCGATCGGTCGGGATGGCGCGCGTCTGCGCAGATGAAACCCTGATGGGTGCGATGAGCCGAGCACACGCGACCATGGTCGGGGGCCCTCAGGTCACCCTGTCGCTCGTCGACCGCATCCGTGCGGCGCTCGCCCGTGCGGACACCTATCCGGATCACCCGAGGTCGGTCGAGATCCGCGAGACCCACATCTCGTGGGTGTTCCTGGCCGGCGAGCGCGTCTACAAGCTGAAGAAGCCGCTCGTCCTGGATTTCCTCGACTACGGCAGCGCAGAGCGGCGCCGCGAGATGTGCCGCGAGGAGGTCCGTCTGAACCGGCGACTGGCGCCTGACCTGTACCTGGGTGTACGCGGCGTCAGGCTGACCGACGAGGGCGCCGAGCTGATCGCGGAGGACGATCCGAGGGCGGTCGAGTTCGTGGTTGAGATGTGCCGCTACGAGGAGCGCGACACGCTCGCGGCCCTGCTAGAGCGCGGGGAGTTGCTGGCCGAGCAGGTGGCCGCGGTGGGACGCGTGCTGGCTGCCTTCCACGCCACCGCGCCGCGGGCGCCGACCGACCGGGCGCCGGTCCTGAGCGCCGAGCGCCGGTTCGATCAGAACCTCCACGAGCTCTTGGCGGACGTCGAGCAGCGCGACGAGATCGAACGGATCCAGACGCTCGAGCGCTTTGCGCACGCGTTCATCACCGCCCACGCGGCGACGTTCGAGGAGCGCGTCGCCGAGGGTTGGGTTCGCGAGGGGCACGGCGACCTGCGTACCGAGCACGTGTTGGTCGGCCAGACCGTGCGGGTTGTCGATTGTGTCGAGTTCGATCGCTCGCTGCGCGAGCTCGATGTCGCGGACGACCTTGCCTTCCTGGTGCTCGACCTCGCCGCCCGTGGCGGTGAGCGATTCGCCGAGGTTCTGGTGCGCGCCTATCGCGACGCCGGAGGTAACCCGGGTGATGACCGGCTAATCGCGTTCTACGCCACCTATCGGGCGCTGGTCCGCGCCAAGGTCGCGCTGCTCCGGGCCGCCCAGCTTCAGAGCGCGAGCGCCGGGCACGGCCCCTATAGCGCCGAGGCCGATGATTTGATCGCTCTCGCCGAGCGCTTCGCCTGGCGGGCACGTCTGCCGCTGGCCATCGTTGTATGCGGTGCTCCGGCGAGCGGAAAGTCATATCTGGCCCGAGCTCTCTCGGAGCGCTCGGGCTTCGCGCACCTGAGTTCTGACCTGACGCGCAAGCGCCTGGCCGGAGTGCAGCCCACCCAGCGCGCCGGCGAGGAGGCGTACGGCGCGGACTGGAACCAGCGCACGTATTCCGAGCTGGGCCATCGCGCCGCCGGCGAGCTGCGCGGCGGTCGCGGAGCGATCCTCGACGCCACGTTCCGCCATCGGGTCGACCGCCAGGCGTTTGCCAACGGGTTCGGCACGGCTGCGCCGGTGGTGTTCATAGAGTGCCAGGCTCCCCGCTCCGTGCTCGCCCGCCGCGCCGCCCGCCGCGCCGATGATCCCGCGCGGATCTCCGACGCGGGCGTCGGCGTTGCCCTGCGTGAGCAGCGCGCCTGGGAGCCCCTCGACGAAGTCCCGGCCGGCGCCCACATCGCGATCCGGACCGACCGCGATGTGGAGCAGGTCGTGGGGGACACCCTGGCGCTACTCGACCGGCGCCTGCTCGACCTGGCCTAAAGCCAAGCGACCGAAGAGGCGACCTCGGGGCGCTTCTGCGACCCGGCCGACTCCGACGATTCCCGAGCGGCCCGGGTCAGGACCAGCAATGGGCTGCGAGCGGAGCGGGCGAGCTGGCCCTTCGGAGAAGTGGCCGCTCGGGCGGAGGTCTGGATCGCTGCTCGAGACGACCATCTGCCGGCTCGTGCAGGAGTTGCTGACCAACATCGTCAAGCACGCTCGTGCGAGCCAGGTCCGCTTGTCAGTCGCGGCGATCGACGGCGAGGGAAAAATCGAGGCGCAGGACGACGGCGTGGGCTTCGACCCACATGGCGCGCGCCGACGGGTCCGGTCTGGCCGGGATGCGCGAGCGCGGATCCCCTGCCGGCGGCACAGTCCAGCTGGAGTCGATGAGACTGGCACGGTGGTCGGGGCCCGGCTCCCTCAGTAGGCCGACGACGCCGGCCCGGCAATCGAGTTCTGGCGCTCGGCTCGTGGGGCGCGGCCGTAAACATGCCAGCGTAGTCATGTGCCCTGGGCCTGCTGATAGGCGGCCCAGTCCATCTGCACTGGATGCGGGTGGCGGCGCTCTCGCGGAGGGGTGCGGGTGACCGCAGCGGCCCCAAGAGCCGCGGCGAGGAGGCAGGCCGCCGCCCCCAGCGCAAGGCCGGCCCGAGGACTGGCGAATTCGCACACGACGCCGACTATCGGACCTCCGATCGGAGTGCTTCCACTGAAGGTCACCGACCACAGCGCCATCACGCGTCCGCGGAAGCTTGGATCGCTGGTGAGCTGGAGGGTGCTGTTGCCGGTGGCCATGAATACCGTGCTGCCCGCCCCCACGAATGCCAGTGCGACAAGCTCAATCGCGAGTGTCGGGGCGACGGCGGCCGCCACGATCGCGACCCCAAACGCGGCGGCCGCGGCGGTCAGGGGCTCGAGCCCGGTGATCTCGAGGGTTGCCACCAGCAGTCCGCCGGCCACGGCGCCTGCTCCCATGGCTGAGGTGAGAAAGCCGAACGTCTCCGCATCCCCGTGCAGCGACTGGTGTGCGAGCAGCGGCAGGACGACGGGAAACTCGTACGCGAGGGTGCCGATCAACGCCATCATCAGCAGTGGGCTAAGCAGTCCCCGGGTGGTTCGGACGTAGTGAAACCCGGCCCGGAGTTGCCCCGGTTCGTGCCCGGCGGGCTCGGCTGGATGGAGCTCCTGCACCCGCATCAGTGCGAGCGCCGCGAGTACCGCGAGGAAGCTGGCGGCGTTGGCCAGGAAGCAGATCCCGACGCCGACGAGCGCGATCAAGCCACCGGCCACCGCCGGTCCCACCGCCCGTGAGGCGTTCGTGAGCACACTGTTGAGGCTGACGGCGTTCTGGATGCGTTCGCTACCGACCATCTCCATCACGAACGTCTGGCGTGTCGGGTTGTCCACCGCGAGCACCACTCCGAGCAGCGTGGCGAGCACGAACACCATCCACAGGGTGATCACGTCCGTGATGACCAGCACGCCGAGGATCGTGGCCAGCGACGCTAACGCGGTCTGCGTGCCGATCAGGAGCGGTCGCTTGGGGACCCGGTCGGCAACCAGCCCGCCGTAGGCGCCGAGGACCAGCACCGGCAGGAACTCCGCTGCGAGCACCAGCCCGATCGCCGTGCCGGAATGGGTGAGCTCGAAAACCAGCCAGGAGAGCGCCACGGATTGCATCCAGGTGCCGGCGAGGCTGACCGCCTGGCCGGCGAAGTACAGCCGGTAGTTGCGCACCCGGAGGGCCGCGAACGTGCCCGCAGACGCCTCGTGCGGTCGGACGGGTCTAGCGCGCACCGGCGTAGGGTCGCGCCCGCACGCTTGCGGGCCATCGGTAATCGAGCGCCGAGCAAGGTCGGTGAACTACGCAGCGCGGGTCTGTCGGGGGCGGGCGCTCGTTCGGCCGAACAGCTCCGATTCCACCTCGACGAGGGTTTCGAGATCGTGCACGTCGGCCACGCGGTCGGCGAGGCAGACCGGCTCGTCGCCCAGCGCGCTGCGCAGTCGCTCGATGGCGGCCTGGTCGCGGTGAGCCAGGCGCTGGACGTCGTCGTGAGTGCTCATGACCTTGGCGGCCAGCCTGTCGCCGAACGCGGCGGTCAGGCGGGTGGCGGTCGCCTTGTCGGCGCCGCGCTGGTCGAGTGGGTGCACGCGGTTGGCGATCACGCCTGCGCGGTGCATGCCGGCCCGGTCTAGCTCCGCCCCGAAGAAGATGGCCTCATCCACCGCGGCGGCCTCGGGTGAGGTGACGATGAGGAATGAGCTCGTCCCGGCGGTGAGGAGCGTATGGACGTCCCTCGCGCGGCGCCGGAAGCCTTCCAGCAGTCCCGCGAGCAGCTGGAAGAGAGCGGTCAGGTCCTCCATCAGGCCCATGCCCGTGATGCGGCGAAGGGCGGTGAACCCGAGCCCGGCGACGCGGGCCACGTGGCCGGTCGGGCGCAGGAATGCCGCCAGCGCGCGTCCTTCGAGGAAGGCGATGAGGCGATCGGGAGCCTGCAGGAAGTCGATCGCGTGGCGCGAGGGTGGCGTGTCCAGCACGATCACGTCGTAGTCGCCGCTGTGGTCGAGTTCGAACAGCTTCGCCATCGCGGTGTAATCCTGTGAACCGGCAACTGCGGTGGATAGGTGTTGGTATATCGGGTTGGCCAGGATCTGATCGCGCGTCGTGGCGTCGGGCGCGAGCAGCTCGATTAGCTCGTCGAAAGTCCGTTTGGCGTCGAGCATCATCGCGAACAGCTCGCCGCGCACCTCGGACTCGGTGCCGTCGAGACTGGCCGTGTCGACCCGTTGGGGCCGATTGCCAAGGGAATCGAGCCCTAGTGCTTCGGCGAGCCGCCGGGCCGGGTCGATCGTGATTAGGGCGACCCGGTGACCCTGGGCGGCCAGCCCCAGGGCCAGGGCGGCGGACACCGTGGTCTTGCCGACGCCGCCGGCGCCGGCGCAGATCACCACGCGGTGTCCGGCCAGGGCGGTGGTCAGCCGGCTCATCCCGTCCCAGCGAGGATCCCGGCCAGTTGCTCGATGTCGTGTGGTTCGAACTGCGGCGTGAACAGGAATGGGAGCGTGCGGCGCGGCACGCCGGGCAGGCATCGGCGCAGCCGGGCGACGTGGGTTCGCTGCGCTCGCACGCGGCCGTCGTACCAGCGGGCGTCACGGATCGCGGGGTCATCCGGCGCAGCGGCGAGGGCGCGACGGTCCGCGGCACTGAAGCGGGATGCGAAGACGCGGTTGACGACGAGTGCGTCGATTCCGAGGCCGAAGCGCTCGGTCAGCGTCGTCCGGAGCTCGAGGGTCTCGCTGACCGCCATCTGCTCGGGGGTGGCGACGGCGATCACGCCGACCGTTGATGGGTTCCTGATCATCTCGTCGATGGCGTTGGCCTGATGGGCGACCGGTCCAATCCGGGCGATCGAGGCGAACGTGCGTGGCGCGTCGAGCAGGCCGAGCAACTGTCCGCTAGCCGGCCCGTCGAGGATGATGAGGTCGTAGGCAAGGGCTCCTCGGCGGCGGCGAGGCCGCTGTCCCAGCTCCCACACCTTGCCGATCGTCAGCAGGTCACTCATGCCCGGGGCGGCATCGACGAACAGCTCGAACGCCCGGCTGCGGGCGAGCACCGCCGCGGGCAGCGGCGTGGGGACCTGCTGCTGCAGGTACTCCTCGAGCGCGGGCCGGCGGGCGATCGCGACGTGATGAAGGCGCGGCTGAAGCTCGACCTCGGCCAGCCGTTCCCCGGGCCGTCCCCCGAGCGCGCGAGCGACGTCCCCGCGGCCGGCGGTCTCCACGACGATCGTCTCGAGCCCGCGACGGGCGCCGGCCAGCCCGAGCGCCGCCGCCACGGTGGAGCGGCCCACGCCACCCTTTCCCGCCACGATCAGGAGACGCTTGCCGTCGAGGATCATGCCCCGAGGCTAGGTCCGCCCGCCGCCACGGAAATCAGTAGTTTTCGCCGAGTCGACCGTGGTCCATTCCGCGCGGGACGGCGGCAGATGCCGGTGGCAGGCAAGGTGGCCCGGCGCCTAGCCTGGCGGCAGAGTTCTATGCCCGCGCCCGAATCCGGTACCCCGCCGCGCCGACCGCCCGACGATTGGGGCGGGCCCGCCCAGTCGAGAACCAGGTGGTTCGACGTGGGGTTCCTGACCCTGTTCCTGTTGCTGATCGTCGGGAGCACGGTGTTCCTATCTACCCTGCGCGAACCGACGCAGCCGATCCAGGTGCGAATCCCGTACAGCCCGACGTTCCTCACCCAGGTAGAGGACGGCAACGTCAGCTCGGTCTCGACGAAGGGCACGAGCGTGACAGGCGATTTCCATCGGTCGGTCCGCTACCCGAATGCCAGCGCCACCCCGGCCACCGAGTTCGCGACCGAGATCCCGGAGTTCGCGAACGACAACGCGCTGCTGTCGCTGCTGCAGTCCAAGGGCGTGGTCATCGACGCGAGCGCTCCCTCGAGCGGAACCTCGCTGCTCACGACGCTCTTGTTCACGTTCGGACCGGTGCTCCTGCTCGTGTTCCTCTTCGTTTGGTTCCTGCGGCGTTCTGGAGGGGCCGGAGGGTTGACCTCGTTCGGGCGCGCCCGGGCGCAGCGGGTTGAGCCGTCCGATCAGCAGGTCAACTTCAACGACGTGGCCGGGATCGACGAAGCCAAGGCGGAGCTGACCGAGATCGTCGACTTCCTCCGCGACCCACAGAAATACCGGCGCCTGGGCGGGCGGATTCCGCGCGGGGTGCTGCTCACCGGACCGCCCGGAACCGGCAAGACGCTGCTGGCCCGGGCGCTGGCCGGCGAGGCGCAGGTTCCGTTCTTCTCGATCTCGGCTTCGGAGTTCGTGGAGATGTTCGTCGGGGTGGGCGCCTCGCGGGTGCGCGACCTGTTCCGGCAGGCCAAGCAGGCAGCGCCGGCGATCGTCTTCGTCGACGAACTTGACGCGATCGGGCGCTCGCGCGCGGGCGCGATGGGCGGCTTCGGCGGCGGTCACGACGAACGCGAGCAGACGCTCAACCAGATCCTGACCGAGATGGACGGGTTCGATCCCTCGGTCGGGGTGATCGTGATCTCGGCCACGAACCGGCCCGAGGTGCTCGACCCCGCGCTGCTGCGGCCCGGCCGGTTCGACCGTCGCGTGGCGGTGCAGCCGCCGGATACGGTTGGCCGGCGCAAGATCCTGGAGGTGCATACCCGCTCGGTCCCGCTCGCGGGCGACGTCGACCTCGACCGGCTGGCGGCCACCACTCCGGGCATGGTCGGAGCGGACCTAGCCAACGTGGTCAACGAGGCCGCGCTCACCGCCGCCCGCCGAGGGCGCGATGAGGTGACCATGAGCGACCTGCACGACTCGCTCGAGAAGCTGGTGCTCGGATCGGAGCGGAGGATTCTGCTCTCCCCCGAGGAGCGCCAGCGCACCGCCTACCACGAGGCCGGCCACGCGATCGTCGGGATGCTGACCCCGGGTGCCGACCCTGTGCGCAAGGTGTCGATCATCCCGCGTGGCATCACCCTCGGGGTGACGCTGTCGGCCCCCGAGGCCGACCGCTTCAGTTACGACCGCCCGTACCTGCTCGGCAAGATCAAGGTGGCGCTGGGGGGACGTGTCGCCGAAGAGCTCGTCTACGACGAGATCACCACGGGCGCCCAGAACGACATCAAGCAGGCGACCGAACTGGCCCGGAACATGGTCGGCGTCTGGGGCATGAGTGACGTGATCGGCCCGGTCACGGTGATCACCGAAGACGGCCAGCTTCCCCTGCCCGGCGCCAGCGACATCTCACCACAGACCCAGCAGCTGGTCGACGACGAGGTGCGTCACCTGATCGAGCAGGCCCACGAACAGGTCACCCAGCTGATGAGCACCCACCGCAACCAGCTCGAAGCGCTCGCCACCGCACTGCTCGACCACGAGACCCTCGAGCAGGACGAGGCCTACGCCGCCGCCGGCATCGAACTCTCAAGCGGCGCGCCGGCGGTCAACTGAGCCGCGGCCATGCTCGAAGTGACCGTGCAACCACCGAAGATCGGCCAGACCCGGCGTGTGCTTGCGATGCTCCTCGGCGTCGCCGCGCTCTCGATCGGCTCCGCGGGATGCGGGAGCGGCTCGAAATCCAGCTCCACCAGCACCACCAGCCCCGCCACTTCCAGCGCCCAGACCCAGCCGCCGACCACCCGCGCCGCGACGACCTCGTCCAGCCCGGGCTCGGGCGTGGCTTCGGTCCGGACCGGACCGGTCCGGGGGACGCTGCGGGGCCAGAACCATGCTCCCGGGGTCAACCGCAGCTGGCGTTATTCGGTCACCGTCACCGACGCGACCGGTCAACCACTCAACGGAACTGTCGACATCGAGTTCGCGTACGGCGGGCAGGTGGTCGGACACGACACGCCGCCCACTCACCCCGTCGTCGACGGCCACTGGCACGACTCGCTCCAGTTCCCCGCCGAGGCGGTCGGCATGCCGCTCAGCGTGCAGGCGGTCGTCCACACCCGCCTTGGCTCGATCACGCTGGACTGGCCGATCAAGGTCCGGAGATGAACCCGCCCGGCGCGCAGTCCGCGGCCGGGCGCAGCGCCGGGGCGTGGCCGGCGACAGGCCCGCCGCCGCGCTCGGGCGCCGACATCGTGGTGCACGATGTGGTCAAGTCGTTCGGACCCATCAAGGCGCTGCGCGGCGTCTCGCTGACCAGTGCGGCATCGGAGTTCGTGACGATCACCGTCGTCTGCCGGCCGCGCAGCCTCGCCAGCGACACGAGCAGCCTCGCGAGCAGGGCCAGCCGCGCAGCGGCAACGCCGCGGGGAGCGCGTGGCGGTTGGAGGGACGTTGTCGCACGGGCCCCGCGCGGTGAGAACAGCAGCTCGGCGACGATCAGCGTGCGTCTCGGAGTGCGGCTTTTCCGCAGCGCGGTCAACGGTTACAGAGCAGCATGATCCGCGTTCGGGCCTGATGCCATCGGGTCACGCTGGGTATACCTTGACCGCACCATGTTCCATGTGCTCTCACGCCGCTCTGGTGCCGCTACAAGGGAATCGACCGGGATGCGTAAGCCTTGTGGCCATGCTCGTCACGTCGGGACGTGTCCGCATTGTCAGCGGGCGCAGCTCACTCGGTGGCGCGCCCAGCTGGACGGCACTCATTCGGGCGTCGCCCGGTAACGAACCGGTGGTCGCGCAGTCGGTCGCGCCTCCCGCGTAGGTGAAGACCATCTCAGCTGTCCATCGGCGGGATGGCCTGTTCCCACTCCGCGGACATGTCCAACGAACTGTCGGCGCCGGACGCGGGCCCTCCGTCGGCCGGAACGGCCCCATTGCGCTCCGTCCCTGCCGTACTGTCTAGCCCCGACTGCTCCGGGTGCCCAACAGATGGCCCACTCGGCTCTGAACATCATTACGCGATCTGGGCCGTGCTGCAGTGGTAGGGCGGAAGCTCGGCCCGGACCGACGTGCCCCTTCCTGGGCAGCCGGCCCCGTTGTCCTAGACGGTCACGGTCAAGATGCCTCGACCGGCCTCGGCGATGATTTCGACGACCGTTTCCTCGCGGGTATGTGACAACACATTGCACCGCGTCGTGTTCAACCTCGTAGACATAACTGCCCCACCGGTCGCCATGCGTAGCGTCGAGCGCAGGGGGGCTGCTGCCAACTGGGCTTCGTTGCGGTCGAGCCTGTCCGACAGGATCTCGAGCTGAAGCAGAATCGCGGCGAGCGGAGTCCCCAGCTCCTGCGCGAGCAGGTGAAAGTCGCAGTCACCGTCCACAGTCTGGGCAAGCTGGTGCGTCGCACCCGCTGATCATCGGGGTGCTCCCGCCCGGACGCCATCCGTACTTGTCACCGGCGGCGTGGGGGGTACCCACGATGCTCGCTGCTGCCGGGTTCGCCAGCCTGCACATAGCAGTTACAAACGTGAGACAGGAGCGCACGATGAGGCTGATCGGGACGCGGAACGGAGGGTGCCTGGCCGCCTTCTTTGTCGCTCTCGTCTTGTGTCTGGCCGGCGCCGGGCGCGCCGGGGCAGCGATCTGGTCGATCCAGCGCGCCCCGGCTCGGGCCGGCGCGATCGCCACCGTGCTGGCTGGCGTCTCGTGCACCTCGCCCGAGGCCTGCGTCGCGGTCGGAGGCCCCGACGACGAGCCCGGCGTGATGCTGGCCGAGAAATGGGACGGCGGTCGCTGGACGATCCAGCCCACGCGGACGCCAGCCGGCTCGATCCAGAGCTTCCTCGACGGCGTTTCCTGTCTCTCCATATCGGATTGTCTGGCGGTTGGTTACGCCGTCGACCGTCGCGGGGTAGTGACGGCTCTGTCGCTGCGATGGGACGGCTCGAGCTGGAGCCAGCGGCGGATCCCGAGACCGGCGCGGTCGATCGCGACGCTGCTAGCCGGAATCTCATGCACCAGCCAGAGCATGTGCACCGCCGTGGGGAGCGCAGAGAATCGAGCCGCGGTGTGGTTCACGTTGGTGGAGCGCTGGAACGGCTCTCACTGGACGATCCAGCGGACTCCTCGGGTGCCGTATGGCCAGCTCGCGGGCGTCTCATGCGGGTCGGCGCGCGCCTGTACGGCCGTCGGCCTCGACGTCGGGGGCGAGCTGGTCGAGCACTGGAACGGAACCACGTGGCGGCGCGACCGAAGCCATGAGATCGCCACGGGGGACACCGAGCTGAACGCAATCTCGTGTACGGCCCCAACCGCGTGCACGGCAGGAGGTGCCGCGGTGATCCCCAGCACGATCATCTGGCCGCTGCTTCAGAGCTGGAGCTCCGGCCGGTGGTCGGTCCGGCCGATGCCGGCGCAGCCGCCCGGGATGGTCTACGGCGTGTCGTGCACATCGAGGACGGCATGCGTTGCGGTTGGGTCGGACTCACTGGTGGAGGAGCGGCAGGCAGGTCGGTGGTCGATCGATCCGGCTCCAGGTCCCAACCAGGCCAACCTGTACGCGGTGTCGTGCACGGGCCGGACTTGCATGGCCGTCGGCTCGTTGATCGATCCCCGGGGGCGCGAGGTGCCGCTGGCGGAGTCGATCATCGACTCACGCTAGCCATCCCCGCTGCGGCCGAGGAGCCAGCGCACGCGGATATCCTGCTCGCGCTCGGCCTCGTCGAGCGCCAGGCCAAGCGCGGCGATTGCCTGCTCCTGCTCGGGATGCGTCCCTTCCTCGCACGCCCGGGAAACGGGCCACCTAACTGCTCCGTAGTCAGCCCGACCATAGAACAGATGTGAGTGCACGATCGCAGGGCTAAGCGGTTCCCTGACCGGTTTGCCGCGATCGTCCGCCTCGAAGGCGGGCGTCAGTCCGGCAAAGGAACTACTCGGCGTGTTGCGGGAATTTCGCGTCGGACACCGGAGCATCATCGCTTGGCCGATCCAGCCAGCGAAGATCCGCGCGTGCGCATGTGGGCACGAACTGGGCTCGCTCACGGATTCAAGCCAGCGATTGATCGCGAGATGACACTCGAGCTCTTCACGGGAACGCCTGTGTGCTTCGTCTCGCGGATCGTCGCGTCAGATCGATTCTTGTCCCGCTTAAGGGGTGTGTCCCACCAGAACGTCCTCGTGCGACTTGTGACCGTTCTCGTCGCGATGGCATTGGTGGCTGGGGTCTGCGTCATTCTCTGGCTCGGCCCCCAGATGGCGGGGTGGGTCAACACGGGGCGCTGGTCGGCGATCGGTTTCTCGCGCGTACAGACAAGCGTGCTTCGCCTGGTGTTGGGGTCCGACGGTGCCGCTGCCTACCCAGCTGGCCTGACGCGAGACGCGTCCTCCGGCACGCAGCTATGGACGGTTGAGGGTTTGCTGGTGGTTATCGGGCTCTCAATCGCGTTCGTAGTGCTTAGAGAGGGAGACGCTTTGGCGAGCAGGCCCGTTGCCGATCGTCGCTGGTGGCAGCTCCGAGGCATCCGTCCGCGTTCATTCGGGCGTCCGCGCACGATCCGTGCGCTGCTCATCAACGTCCCCGATCCAGGGCGGATCATCGTGGGGCGGTACGGCCGGCCTGGCCGCCTGCTGGCGATCGGCTCGAACGTGCAGGTGGTCGTAATCGCCGCGCCGCGGTCCGGCAAAACGACAGGCGTGATCATCCCGGCACTGCTGGAACATGAGGGCGCGGCGGTGAATACCAGTGTCCGTAGCGACGTGCTGCACGCCACGGCGGCCAGGCGTACGCGGCTTGGCCGCATGTGGGTGTGGAACCCCTTTGGCGCGCGAACGGACTCGTGGGATCCACTACAGGGATGCGAGGACTGGGAGCACGCGCTGCTCGTCGCGCGTTGGCTCGGGCACGCTGTGAGACTAGGGGCGACCCACACTCAGGAGTATTTCGACCAGGAGGCGGAGGGACTCACTGCGCCGCTTCTATATGCGGCTGCCCTCGAGCCCGGGCAGACCATCGTTGACGTTTATCGGTGGATCCTGCAACGTGAGCGCGACGCGCCTCAATCCATCCTCCGCGACGCCCACGCCGACGATGCGATCGAGCGCCTCAAAAACGTCTACTCATACACGGAGCGGCAACGGGACGGGATCATCGGAACCGCCGCAGTGCAATTGAAGACCTACGGCCATCCGGGCGCTGCGCGTACTGCCGGCCGGGATGACGGCCTGACCCCCGAACGGCTTTTCGCGCCAGGCGAGGCGAACACGCTGTACGTCGTAGCTGGCCGCGAGCATCAGCAGTTGCTCGCGCCACTTGTCGTCACGCTGCTCTCGAGCCTCCTACACCACTTGTCGGAAACCGAGAACCGGAACGGGCAGGGGCTGTTCCCGCCGGCACTTTTCGCACTGGATGAGACTGCGAATATCGCGCCTCTTCAGGACCTCCCGCAGATCCTGGCCACTTCGCTGCCGAGTGCGCGGTTCCTCACCGTGTGGCATTCCGTCGCGCAACTCCACCGCCACTATGGTCCAGCAGCCGCAGCCGAGATCCTCGCACTATCTCAAGCCAAGCTGTTTCTCGGCTCGATCACCGACGGCCACACCGTGACCGAGCTAACCCGATTGCTCGGGCAGCGCGCTACCGAGCACAACCAGCACCCCGAGATCCTGACCGCACAGGCGTTGCAACGAACAACGGTGGGGGAAGGGCTGCTGGTCCACACCGACCAGCCTCCGACGTTCTACCGACAGCGCCGGTACTACGCGGATCGAGCGCTGCGCGGACTCGTCGGATGAAGGCAAGGACCCGCTGGACTCGGATCGCTCTGGTCGTTGTCGCGGCGATTCCGCTGGCGACGATCAGCATCGCCGCTAACCCGCGACTCGCGCTCGTCACGGCAGTGTCGGCAACTGCAGTAAGTCTCACGCGCGTCCGCTACGCCACGGCCGTCGTCGCAACGCTGCTGCTAGCAGTCGCATGCCTTTCGGTTGTGGTGTTGCGAAGGGAGGCGGTTCGGGTGACGAGCCACCGGATCACAGTGGGTTCTGGTGCCCGTCGGCGGGCCTCTCCCGGACCTCGACTAAGCGGACGGGTGGAGAGTGGTCATTGAACTCCGTCGCCGCCGCGCTGTTCGCCGAGATGGACGAGGACACACTCGCTGCTCTCGCCGAAAAGCTCGTGCCTTTCGTTGCCCTGTGCATCGAGCAGCAGCAACATGCAGTTGCGTGGCTAGACGTCGGCGCCGCCGCCGAGCACCTCGCATGCCCGCGCAGCCGGATCTACGCGCTTGTGAGCGCGCGCCGGATACCGCACCACAAGGACGGATCGCGGCTTCTGTTCCGCCGGGAAGAACTGGACGAATGGGTCCGTCTGGGCGGTGGAAGGCGTCCGTGATTCCAGCCTTGGCCCAGCGCGTCTTCATAGGCCGATCGGGCGCCGGAGGCGGGCGTAGCATAAGCGCATCACGACAAAAGCGGCCCGGCAGCGCTGCAACGCTCCGGGCCCGGCCCACCGGAGGTTCCCGATGGACATCACGCAGCCTACCCGCGCCCCGACCGCCGATCGGATGCGCAACGGTCGCCACGCGCATGGGTTCAGCACCGGCTCCGAGCGCCTAGAAGGCTTGTGATGGCTGCCAAACTCGTGAAGACCAGCACGCCGGGCATCTATCGCCGGCACATGAAGACCTGCGACCGCACCGGCCGCTGTCAGTGCACCTACGTCGTGGTGCACGACGGGAAGACCGGCACCTATGGGACGTTCGCGGAGGCACGAGAAGGCAAGCGCATCGCCGAGCGCGCCGTCAAGCTCGCTCGGGCGCATGCAACGGGGCTGCATTGCACTGAGCCCCAGGCGGACTGCCCTGAATGTACGCGAGAGCGAACGGCGCGGGAGCAGCGAGACCCAAGCCTCCATGAGTATGCGCGCGAGTGGATCGAGCGGTATCACGGAACGGGTCGCCGCGGTTTCCGGGAGGAAACGCGCGCCGAATACCGGCACCTTCTTAGCCACTATGCGCTCCGCTACTTCAAGTCTGATCTGCGGCTCACCGAGTTGACGCCCAGGCTTATCGCCGATTTCATCGGTTGGCTTGTCAGACAGCCTGCCCGCCGCGGCAGCCTCCTTTCTGACAAGTCGGTCCGCAACGCGCTCGGTCCCCTGCGCGCCTGCCTCTCGAGCGCCAAGCGGGAGGGGCTGATCCTCCACAATCCCGCAGTCGGCGCGGCTCTACCGCATCGCCCACAGATCGAGGAGGACGACAGCCTTCCGCGCCCCTTTCCCCGGATCGAGGTCGGAGACGAGACGACGGAGACGATGGAGCTCGTCGTTGACCTCGTCCATCCTGACCACCGCCTGATGTTCGAGCTCCTAGCCGTAACTGGGGTCCGTCGTTCTGAGTTACTGGCTTTCGCGGTTCGCCACCTCGAGTTGGAAGGTGATCGCCCACACGTGAAGGTGCGCCAGCGGACCCGGTGGCGGAAGGGAGAAGGGCAGGTGATCGGCCCGCTGAAGTCCCGCCACGCCCGGCGGGATCTCCCCATCCCCCGCAACCTCGCCAGCCGGCTTCAGAATCATCTCGCTGGTCGCGGCCCTGACGAACTTGTCTTTCCCGGTCTGACGGGTCGTCCATATGATCCCCATCACCTCCACCTCCGAGTCCTCGCCCCTGCCTGCCAGGAGGCTGGCGTAGAGTGGGCCGGCTTCCATACTTTCAGGCATACGGTCGCCTCGCGGATGTTTGCTGCCGGGAGGAACGTCGTTCAGGTTCAGCGGTGGCTGGGACACCATTCGCCGAGCTTCACGCTCGACACCTATGTCCATCTGCTCGA
>DATJRS010000170.1:0-22694 GCA_035504535.1 Solirubrobacteraceae bacterium
GCAATCAAGACCAAGGGGCACTTCCCGACCGAGGACTCCGCCCGCAAGCTGATCTACCTCGCGATCCACAACGCCGTCCCGCAATGGACCCGCACCCGAGCCTGGACCAAGGCGCTACTCGCGTTCAAGATCCAGTTCGGCGAGCGGCTCCCCGACAGTGCAATCTGACAGCCACCACTAGACAACCCTCAACCCAAGGTTTAGAGTTAACAACAGATCAGTCGCCTACACACTTACCGGGACACCCTCCTCGGTCAGGGCGGCTCGGTGGGGTCGAAGCGGCTGAGCGACGGCTCGAGAACCTGCAGGGCAGGGTCAATGTGGGTCTGGCCGGTTCCCAGCACCGTCAGCGGGGCGTAGTTCGCGCCGTAGAGGCTTCGCCAGTAGTCGACCGCGAGGTGCGGGATGTTGACCCCGGGACTGTGCGTATCCAACGGCGCCCCTGTCCGGGTGTACACGTCGACGTGATAGTCGCTGGCGCTGGCGCCGTCGCCGGTGAAGTAGAGAACGTAGATCTGCTCTGCGCCATCGACGGCGACGTCGAGGTAGGTGCCGTCGGAGAGCAAGAACGCCGACAGCTGAGAGGCGGCGGCCTCCAGCACACCACGATACCCGGGTTGGTGACGGCCAACGCCACTGGCGAGCTGAGCAGCCCGACCTGCGTCCCCGGACCCGCCGTATACGCCGCCAGCTGGGGACGATCGGCGCCCGTATCGACCGGCGCCAGCCACGCCAACCGCCCATTGTCCGTGTTGACGGCGACAACCGTGCCCGTCGAGCTGAGCGCAGCCGCGGACACCGGCTGCAAGAACATGCCGTGGGACGTGCTCGTATCCCAGTCGATCGCACCCGTGCGGGGGTCGAGCGAGACCTTGCGCACGTGATACCCGCTGGTCGTCTCATCGGGCTCGACCAGCACGTGATTCGCGGCATCACCGGGCGCCACGAACGCGTCTAGCAGCAAAAACGGCCGGCGCGCGTAGCCCTCGCGCGCGGCGTTGTGCATCTCAAATGTGGCCTCGTTCTGGGCCAGCGGCACCCCCCGCAGGTAATACCGATCGTTCTGCTTCCACACCATCCCCGCGACCCCGCCGAGCGTCGCCACCGCGGTCCCGGTCACCTCCTGGATCCCAGCATCACGTGCTGTCGCCACAACCTGTACCTGGTCTGACCACGTGTATCCACCCGCCTGAGCGTCATAAGCAACCGTATCCGCCCGCTCGAACACCGTCGAGACGGTGATCGTGGCCGGCAGCTGAGTGATCGCAAACGCCACCTCAGACGCCGGCTTGTCCGGATCATCGTTCCTGTACCGTGCCGAGACGCCGGTGGCGACCTGGTTGCCCACCGCATCCAAGAACACCACGCTCCACTGGATCTCACCGCCCCCGAACGGAGCCCTGACATCGAGCACCAATGGGTCCGACTGCGTACGCCCGCCGCTGTTGATCTGGCCGGTGATCGGGGCCAGCGCCAGCGCCCCATCCACCAACGCCTCGAGCCGCCACGACCGCGCACTCACCGGAACGTGGAGCTCCGCGGATCACGCGCAACCTTCACCGTCGCG
The DNA here is from genome assembly GCA_035504535.1 of Solirubrobacteraceae bacterium. Classification (GTDB taxonomy): domain Bacteria; phylum Actinomycetota; class Thermoleophilia; order Solirubrobacterales; family Solirubrobacteraceae; genus Palsa-465. The sequence goes on from DATJRS010000170.1 coordinate 1,568, forward strand.
GCGTACGTAAGGCTGATCTCGTTCTCGATCACCCACGGACAGATCGTCGTCTCCGCACCCACCTCCGCCAACGTCGCCGCATCACCCACCGCCGACATGACGGCCACTGCCTGGCCAATGATCGGAACCGCGGCGGCGACCTTGTCGAAGGTCGCCTCTTCGACGAGATCCCTGGCGATCCTCTGCCACACCCCGGTGACTCCGGGAGTGAACAGGAGCTTGGGCACGATCGTGCCGAAGGCCAACAGCAGATTCCAGAGGTTGTCGAGGTTCCCGCCGTGGTTCTTGATGTCCGCGTAGGTCGCACCTCCCGAGGCAACGAGCCTGGTGAAGGCCTCGGCGAGATTCAACCCGAGCGAGGCCTTGAACAGAGGCTGGCACGCCTCGAGGGCACGTACGGCTTCGTCCACGGTGTTTGCGGCAAAGAGACCGTCGCGGAAGTCCTTCCAAGCCTTCCCGGTGGCGATGTCGGCGCTCAGGGCGAGGGCGGGTAGGCCGATGCACATGACCCCCGTGGTCAGTGCCGGGACCAGCACCTCGTCGGTCGGAGCGATCGTGTTCGGGTACGCCTCGCGAGGGAAGTACTGGCGCCAGCCGCCGCCGTAGATGTCCGAGCCCAACCCGCAGAACAGCAACCTAGCGGTGTGAGCACCCGACGGAAACTCGAGCGACACCTCAGCGGTGTTCTTGTCCCACAGCGGAATCCCCAGCACGGTCTGCACCTGGGGGACGATCGCCACGAACTTCGAGTACTTGGTGTCCGGGAACTTCGCGCTTGGGTCTGCGGACAGGTTCTTGTCATCGGGCCCGAGATACTGGACGTACACCCAGATCCAGCGCACAAAGTTGTTTGAGAGCTTGAGCGGGACCTTGCCGTCGTGGTAGGCACCGTTGACCCCGGTCTTCGTGCCGAACAGGAACCCAGGATTCTTGACCTTGATATCGAGCGATCCGCGAGACCTGAGCTGCGCTTCGTAACGACCTCGCTCAAGTCAGTCGCGGTCCGAGGCCAGTGAAACACCAGACGGCGTAGGCCAACCTGCTCGAGGAAACCCCTCACGTTCTGACACCTAACTGCCGATGGCGAGAAATGGATGGTTTTAGCCAGGTGTTGGCCCTTTCGCAGCGCCACGCATCGGCCTCTCTCCAGTTTCACAAGAAATTCCGCGCACGCGCACGGCGAGGGATTGCTCGACCGCGCCGAGACGTTCGAGGCGATCGCCGCGATCCGCTATGCCGGCGAGTGCTCAGCGGACGCCGCGGCAGCGTTTGCCGACGCGGGTCGGCACAACCTCGCGCGTCGAGCCGCGCTGCGCTGTCGCGAGCTCCACGAACGTGCGGGCGCCGACGGCGAGCCTCCTTCGATGGAGGGGTCGAGGGGATGCTCATCCGACTCACCCGCCGCGGGCCCGAGATCAACGACCTGGCCAGAAGTGGCATCTCGAACGCCGAGATCGCGGAGCGAATGGCGCTGTCTGTCCGCGCCATCGAGTCGCACCTCTACCGTGCTATGACAAGGCTCGGGCCCCGCGATCGGCGCGATCTCGGCCAGTGGACGCTGGTTCGATCGCCCGGTTCACATCCGCCCGCCGCCGAGCTCGAACCTGCGGTCCGCGACCTTTCCTCGTCGCGGAGGTTGTGAGAGCTTTCTGATCTCCGCGTCGGCAATGACCTACGCGCCAACGGCGTAGTCGCGTCCTCACCCTCCACGACGATTTATGCCTGGGACGTGTGGGGTGTCTTCTCCCAGAGAAATGGAGCGACGATCAGCTGGTGAAGCCCTCGCCAGGTGGCCACCCACTGCATTGCCCAGTAGATCGGTAGCAGTGGCGCAAATACCGTCCCGGTCAGGTTGTGACGCTTGGCGGCCCCGACTGCCAGCGATGTCCACACCACCAGCGTAATCCCCTGCAGGATGGCGAGGATCAGCGAGATGTGCAGGTGACCGGCAATGACGCCGTGGTAGTGAGTCGCCCACAAGCCGAGTGCGATCGGCTGGGCGAGATACAGGAGCGGCGTGCCCGCCATGAAGGCCAGGAGTGTGAGCGTGCCGGACCGCCCGAAGTTTCGCCAGGTCCTGGCCGGATTGCGGGTGTGCACCAGGGCTGTCAGCATAAATCCCTTCAGCCACCGGGTCCGCTGCCTGATCCACGGCTTGATGCGGTGGGGCATCTCCCCGCGGGTGATCGAGTCCACGACCTCGACCCGGTAGCCCAGGGCGGAGCAGCGCATTCCGAGATCCGCGTCCTCGGTGACGTTCCATGCGTCCCAACCACCCACCTCCCGCAGCGCGGTGGTCCGGAAGTGGTTGCTGGTGCCGCCCAGGGGGATCGGAAGCCCAAGCTTGTCCAGCCCCGGGAGCGTTAGCTCGTAGCGTAGGCAGTACTCCAGCGCGAACTGGCGCGTGATGAAGCTCTGGCGGTGATTCGAGACCATCAGCTTCGCCTGCACGCAGGCGAGCGTCGCGTCGGAGTGCACGAACTGTGCCGCGGCAAGCCGGAGCTGATCGGGTTCGGGCCGGTCCTCGGCATCGTAGACGACGATCAGCTCGCCCTTGGCCAGCAGCAGTCCCGCGTTGCAGGAGCGGGGCTTGGTCTGCGGCTGGCCAGGCGGAATCTCGACGATCCGGATGAAGTCAGCCGGTTTGGCCTCGCGGATCGCCCGCTGGGTGGCCTCGTCACGACGTTCGACCAGGATTAGGGCCTCGAGCCGATCCTTCGGGTAGTCCAATCCTTCCAGACAGCGCACCATTCCAGCAATCACGTCCTGCTCTTGATAGGCGGGAACCAGGACCGTGTAGCTGGGGAGATCAGTGTCGGCGATCGGCGAGAGCCGGCGAGCCCCGCAGGCCTGCGATCTCCTACCTCCCGGTGCGAGCGCGATCACCACATGCACGAACGTGATCAGGCAGATCATCAAGACCAGGACGGCAGACATAATGACGGGCGCGACGACGAGCAACCCGAGGGCGACCACCGCGGCAGCAACACCGGCTCTACGTTGCCAGGCGGCAAACCCGATCTTGGCGGCCATCTCCGGAGCATGATCAGCAAAGCCATTGGCCATGTGATCAGCGATCACCTCGCCGTGTTCGTACAGCAGACGATCCTGCTCGTTCGGGGGCGCGGCCGCGACCGCATCGAGGATCGCCTGACGATCCGTCGCCTCAGGTGAGAAAGGCGGCGCCGGCCGCTCATCAAGCACACGGGCATCAGGCGTCGCTGACGCACTGGCCAATGAAACAACGTTTGGTGACATGAGAGGTTCCTTGATTTCAGCGTTGAGAGTGTCGGGTGGGGCAACTCGGCAACACCGAGCCCCTGCGGATAAACCTGACAGCCGCCGCCAAAACCGTCCTCAGTATCTGTCTACTGAAACTCACGTGGAGGGCTTGCGTACCTCCCCACTAGCAGCGATAAGCCGCCGATCAGCTGCCACACTCCCAGCACGCGATATCAAAACGCTTGTCGGCCGAGAGAGGAGAGGGGGTCAGCCGCGTCGGCTCGAGGGTCCCCAGGGTCCGGGCCCCAGCCTCACGCGCCTACCCAGCGGGGTGGAAGGTGCGGCATGCGAAAGCGGCTGCCACCCGGCGGCGCGTGGGGCCGTCCGATGCGGGTGCGGTGGCCAGGCGACCCAGTCGCTCCGCTCGCCGTCGCTGCTGACCGCTCGGCACAGCGGAAACGCCCGGTCACCGCGACGATGCGAATCCTCCGGACCGCCACCCCCGGGCCAGAGGCCCCCACCGGTTGACGCCTATGAGAGGGGGATGCTGAAGCGACCGTCCGGTACCGGGACCGGAGGGTGGCCGTTGACCGCGATGGTCAGCGTGGCGCCGTGCGCGACGGTGACCGTACCCGTGAATCGACGTTACGCAGCGTGGTGTGAATGGCCGCGTTCAACGGCGTATCGAGCGCGCTAATCACTAGACCACCACGCGGCACCTCCAGGTACATGCCCGCCGTGGCCTTGACCGTCGTCCCATCCGACGATGGGCTCGCGTAGGGCTCGTTGGCGGCGTTGTAGATCAGAGCAGTGGTCGCGCGCGCCGGCTGGCCGATGACGTCTACGTCCACCGTGAAGGTACCCGGACTTGGGGTGTTTGACTGCTCGACGCTGTTTGCGTCCTGACTGTATCGGAGTGCGAAGGTGAGCTTGACCGAGGTCACGGCCCCGGCGACGTTCAGCAAGCAGGTGAACCTGGTCGTGGACATCTGCACGGCCGGGAGGCAGATATAGCCTCGACTCGCGGGCTGGCCGCGGCTGTCCTCACCCTCGCGCACAACGCTCCTGACGCTCTGACGACTCCACCAGCCCGACGCGCCCTCCTGAGGATCTGCCACCAGGGCGGTGGCCGCGATCGTTCTCTCCGATACGAGCGCGTGACGGCCAACGGGGATGTCGTAGTGCCGCCCGACCGAGTCGCTCGACGATGCCAGGGCGAGACCCGGGAAGATGGTGAGACAGACCACGGCCGGGACTGCTGTAGTCCTTAAGATCCGCTGCCACGTTGCTGCGCCCCCGTCGCATGTCGCACCCCATTACGCCGCGGCGGATTTTAGGTCGAACTGCGCGAGGTAGCTGTCGACCATGCCCGGCTGGCTGCCGATCAGGAACCGAACCGGACCGGGCCCTGGGTTGTGGACGGCGTGCGCCACGCCTCGCGGAACAGCATACGTCTGCCCGCACGATGCCGTCGCCGACGGCTCGAGCCAGTCCCTGTCTTCAGTGATGATCCGCAGCTGCCCTTCGAGCACGTGATAGCGCATGGCGCACGGGTACCGGCGTGCCGGCGGACACCCACGGTGGGTCACGACCACTTCGATGAGGTCGAACGACGTGGCCGCCCCGCAGCCGCCGGCCAGGCATGACACATAGTGTCCTGGGGCCGCGACGTACACCCGATTGTTGGGCGACGAGCCCGAGCCGGCCACGGGGCCGCCGTCGGAAAGAACGGCGATGGTGCGTACTGGGGTCACGAGAATCTCCTCCTGTTAGTCGATGGTCGATCGGAGCGGCGATGTAGCGACATCGCTTACGTCGGCTTCACGATCCTCGCGGCAGCACCGGCCGGGGTCCTCAGTAACGTGTTACTGCAATTCGCACGCGCGTACTGAATCGCCTAGATAACCCTCGAGCCAATCAAAGATTCGGGTCTCGCGGATCGCTTGGGCGAGGGGCTCGCAGTGCCCGTTGCCGCCCTCGCGTGCGGTGAAATTCACGATCTCCTTAGGGCACCGGAGGCGGTCGTAGAGCTGCCTGGATTGCCCAGGCCACAGCGACTCGCCTTCGGCCTCCGTGATGAGCAGCGGCGTCCGGATCTGCTCCACCTCCTCACCAAGCCAATAGTCCGCAATCGTGAGGAACAACTGGAAGGTCGAACCGCCGTTGTGGCCGTACGGCTCACCGTGAAATCGGACCGCTTCGGCGCCGGCCGGTGCGAACAGCTCGGCCAGGTGCATCTCTCGATCGAACGCCGACTGCCGGCGGTCGTTCAGGTGCTGACGCATTTCGTTCGGAAGCCGATCGATCCACGCGGTCGACACGTCGACGACTCCGGGATCGAGCACCGCCGCGGCGAACCGATTCTCAAAGCAGAGTGCCCGGGCGACCCAATAGCCCCCCTGCCCCACCCCGATGACCGCCACGCGGTCAGGATCGACATCCGGCCTGGCCAGCACGGCCTCGAGCACCGGCCTCAGCACAGCTTCCCAGTCGGGACGAAAGAGAACCCCGTGCTCGTACAGCATCGCCTGCTGCCCTGGCCCGTCGAAGGTCAGCCAGTGGTACCCGCGCTCGGCCGCTGCGCCGCCGGCCACCGCCCACATTTCAGACGTCGCCTGATAGGACCCGTTGTTCACGACCACGAGCGGACGCTGCTCACCCGTCGAGCCGGCGGCGGGAAAGAAGAACCCGGGCAGCACCGTCTCCTCATACGCGATCGAGATCCGCTCCCCCGGCGCCGGAAACAAGTCGACAATCTGCTCCCAGCAGCTTCGCTGACGGCGCCAGATGTCAACCCGACGATGCGCTTCGCTGGAGTGCGCGATCTGAGACAGGGCGGTTGCGTAATAGGTAGCGGCCCGTCTGAAATGCGCGAGCGAGCTGACCAGCCGGCCGCTCCGGCGCGCCTGGATTCCTGCTGCCCAGGCCTCACCAGCCGTCGACGTCCACGCCTGGACCCATGAGTCGGCATCGCCGTCGGTGATTCGCGCGGCCGTCGCGAGCACCTCGCCCACGTCGGCGCACTGCCGATAGCTCCCACCGAGCGCTCGCTGAAACGCGAACTGGAACTCGTCGTTCTGAAAGCGAATCATCATGATCCCGCCGCCCCCGACTGACCGCGAATCCTCACTAGCGCATCCCTTTGATGAGCTTTAGCGCCCCGAGCGTCCCCTACGGCGTCTGCCTGGCCGACGCCGAGATCCGCGCCGTCCGGTTCCAGGACCAGCCAGGACTGGAGCGAGATCACATCCCGGCTCGCGTCAAACGGGCTTTCGATCATGGCCACGTGGTCTCCTTCGGTTGGCAACGCATGTCTCGACATCCACAGCCTGCCTCAGCCCCAGGACCCCTTCCTCAGTGGCGATGTACTGAATTCGGACGCCGAGCCACCTAAGTAATCCCTCCCCAAACTTCAGTACCGGCCTACTGACGTCTGACCGCGACCCCCGCGGGATCGTCCGGCCCACGGCGAGCGCCCGCCGCCGACCCCGAATCCAGGAGCCGCACCGTTGATCGCATTTGAGAGCCTCAGCAAGCACTACGGATCCTTGCGCGCCGTCTCCGGCGTGAGCTTCACGGTGGAGGCCGGGAGTGTCGTGGGGTTCCTTGGTCGCAACGGCGCCGGCAAGAGCACCAGCCTGCGGGTCCTGGCCGGGCTGGCGCGGCCGACGGAAGGGTCGGCCACGATCGACGGCCGGCGCTACCGGGAGCTGAGCGAGCCCCTCCGCGCGGTCGGGTTTGGCCTGGACGCAGATACGTTTCACCCGGCGATCAGTGGAAATCGCCAGCTCGCCTCACTGGCCAGGCGCGGCGGGATTCCGCACGGTCGGGTCAAGGAGGTCCTGGACCTGGTCGAGCTCTGCCCGGCCGCCGAGCGCGCCGTCCGCGGATATTCACTCGGGATGCGCCAGCGGCTCCTGTTGGCTGCCGCCATGCTCGGCGACCCCGGGACACTCGTCCTCGACGAGCCGACCAACGGACTCGACCCTCAGGGCCATCGCTGGCTCAGGGATTTCCTGCGCCGACGCGCCGGTGAGGGCCGCGCCGTTCTCTTGTCCTCGCACGTGCTCGGGGACGTCGCGCAGACGGTCGACCGTGTTGTCGTGATCTCCCACGGCCGGGTGGTCGCCGATGGCCCGATCGCGGAGCTGGCCGGAGGCGACGCGGCGGTACGCGTGAGCAGCCCGGGGGCCGCCCGCCTCGCCGAACTGCTCCGTGCCCACGGCGCCACCGTCAGCCACGACGGCAACGGCGCCCTGCTGGTCACGGGCACTACGCGAGAGCGGGTCGGCGAGGTCGCGGCAGATGGCGGGATCGTGCTGCACGAGCTGGCCTCGCAACGGACATCACTCGAGGACATGTTCTTTGCGTTGAGCGAGTCGGAAGGAGCTGGACTGAGATGATCGGAGCTGTTCGCGCCGAGCTGGCGACGATCCGGCAGACACGCTCCGTGGTGCTGGTGCTCGCAGGAGCGATCGCAATCGCAGGACTGGCACCGTTGACCGCGTCAGCCAAGGCGCTCACCGACCTGCTCCACACTGAGATCATCATCCTCACCTTGTTCGTGCTGATGGCCAGCGTGATCGTGACTGCTGGCGAGTACCAACACCGAACGGTGGGGTGGACACTGATCGGCACGCCCAGGCGCGGACGCGTCGTCATCGCGAAGCTCCTCGCCGTCGGCGCGATGGGCGGCGTCACCGCCGCCGCCGCGCTCGTGGCGACCGGGGGCGTTGCGCGCGCCGACCATGGCGCACTTCCCGTCGGGACGGATGTGGACGCGTTGATCGCGGGTCAGCTCGCGCTCGGAATCCTCACTGCCTGCTTCGGGGCCGCCTGGGCATGGCCCTGCGAAACCTTCCGGGAGGGGTCGCGATCGTGTTGATCATCGCCCTCTTGGTTCCGATCGTCTTCCAGGTCAAGCAAAGCCTCTCGGGCACGATCAGGTTCCTTCCATACGGCGAGCTGTCCGCGGCGGCGCTGGCGCTCGGCGGGTCTCCTCCCCACTACGGGCCGCAGCTCGAGACGGCGGTCGCCGGCGTAGTGATGTTGGGCTGGGTGGCGCTGCTCGCAGCGCTGGGGGCGACGCGCTTCATCGCCCAGGATGTCTGAGCGGTGATGATGATTGGGCCCATCTCCTGCCCGAAACATGGACAGTCAAGATAAGACTCGCTCGCGCTGCGCCGCGGGGAGCGTCTCGGTGGCGGTCATCGAATCTCTTCGTACAACGATGGACGGAACTCACGGCCGCCCGTAGCACGCGGTTCGGACGCGGAGCCTCCGGTGGACGGGGCTGGAGAAAGTGATTCGCCGTATTCGGGCAGCACACGCAGCGATTCGGCGGGGAGCTCGGCGCTGACCGGCGTGCCCTGGCTCCAGGCGGTGAGATCGGATGCGTTGCCGATCAGCGCTTGAATCGTCACACCCGGCGCGAGGGTGAGGAATACTTGGTTGGCGGAGCCGAGGAACACGATCCGCTCGATCATCCCGGGGATGTGATTGGGACCGTCGGTGCCGAAGGGGTGCAGGGCGACGCGCTCGGGGCGAACGGCGAGCTTGACCGCTCCGGTGGCTGCGGTCTCTCCACAGCGGGCGGCGAGCGCGAAATCTCCCAACGCGACGCGGCAGGGTGAGTGATCTGAGCCCGGTTCGGTGACCGTGGCCGGCATCAGGTTCGAGATACCGAGAAAGTCGGCGACGTATGCGTTGGTCGGCTCCTCATACACGGTGCGCGGCGTCCCGATCTGCTGCACCCGTCCGTGTGACATGACCGCGATACGGTCTGACATGGTCAGCGCTTCCTCCTGGTCGTGGGTGACGTAGACGAAGGTCACGCCGAGCTGCTCCTGCAGCGCTTTGAGTTCAACCTGGAGGACCCGCCGGAGTTTGGCGTCGAGCGCTCCCAGTGGCTCGTCGAGCAGCAGGACGCTGGGGCGCAGCACGAGCGCGCGAGCGAGCGCGACGCGCTGCTGCTGGCCGCCGGACAGCTCGCCCGGGCGGCGGCGCTCGTAGCCGTTCAGCCGCACGAGCGCCAGCGCCTCACTCACGCGCTGGCGGATCTCCGCCCGGGAGACGCGGTGGTATTTGAGACCGAAGGCGACGTTGTCGGCCACGTCGAGGAACGGGAACAGCGCGTAGCTTTGAAACACGGTGTTGACGCTGCGGCGGTGCGGGGGCAGTGCGGTGATGTCGCGTCCGTCGAGCCAGACCTGGCCTGAGTCGGGGATCTCGAAGCCGGCGAGGCACCGCAGCGTCGTCGTCTTACCGCAGCCCGAGGGACCGAGCAGCGAGTAGAACTCGCCGCTTTCGATGTGGAGCGAGAGATCGTCGACGGCGACGGCGCCGTCGTAGGTCTTGACGATGTTGATGAGCTCGATCTCTCCGCCATGGGGGGCGCTGTCCGGTTGTCTCGTCGCAAGGGTCATACGGCTCCTATCCTCAATGCTGTTCACCCGTCGATCGCCGGCGCTAGGGCTCCGTTGAGCGCGAGGTAGGTCTCGGGTCGCCTGTCTCTGATCACATAGGGGCCTTCCCAGGCCGTATACGCGGCCGCGATCCCCTCCTCGAGCTCGACGCTCTTCAGCGTGAGTCCGATACCGGCGGCGCCTGAGCTCGCCAGTACCTCTCCGAGCGGGCTGACGATCTGGCTGGCGCCGATGTACTGCCGGCCGCCGAGCTCCCCGGTGTAGTTGGCGGCGATCAGCCATCGGCCGTTCTCGGCCGCCCGAGCTCGAAGGTAGAGCTCGTAGAGCTGCTCGGAGACGCTGGCGCCCGGCTCGCCGTCGTGCGCGAAGCGATCCCACGCGCTGCACACCACCAGGAGGTCAGCGCCGCGCAGGGTCAACTCCCGGGCCGACTCGGGGAAGTCCGCGTCCCAGCAGATCAGCATCCCGATCCTCCCGAATGTGGTCTCGAACACGGGCCAGTCGTGCCCGAGGCGCCAGATCAGGCGCTCGCCGACGCCGACGTGCACCTTGCGGTAGCTGCCGATGTGTCCGTCCGGGCCAGTGAGGACGGTGGTGTTGTAGATGATGCCGCGCCGCTCGCCGGCCTCGTGCAGCCCGTAGATCACGTGGACGCGCCGCTGCCTCGCGCGGTCGGCAATGGCGCGCACGCTCGGCCCGTCGGGCACGGGCTCGGCGATCGCGTATGCGCGCTCCAGCACGGCGCCGAGTTCTGCTGCGGTGACATCGGGTGGGTAGCCGTGCAGGCTGACCTCGGGGAACGCGACGAGCTCAGCGCCCTGATCGGCGGCGTCGTCGATGTAGCGTAGGTGGGCGTCAAGGTTGGCGGCCACGTCGTAGTCGCCGGCGAAGGCGCAGGCGGCGAGTGTCGTCATCCGACGCCCGCGATCTGGCTGAGCGCGTTCGCGCCGGATGTCCGCTCGCCGCGCGTCATCAAGCGATATCCGGCCCAGCCGACGACGACCAGGACCAGCGAGAACGCGAGCATCAACGTGGCCAGCGCGTTGAGCGCCGGGCCGGCGAGGCCGCCGTGCACGTTGGAGTAGATCACGACGGCCATCGACTGCGATCCGGCCGACGAGGACAGCTGGTTGACGAGTACGAAGTCGTCGATCACCGATGCGAACACCAGGACCGCACTGGCGAATATGGCTGGGGCGAGCATCGGCAACAGAACCCGCCGGATGACCGACGGTCGCGACGCGCCGAGGTCCGCGGCGGCCTCTTCGTAGACCCGGCCGATCGTCAGCAGGCGGGCCCGCACGATCACTCCCGGCCAGGCCATGTTCCAGACGACGAGGCCGAGCACCTCGGCCGTCGTGCCGAAGGAGACGAACGTGAACAGCTGGCTGAATACGAACGACAACGCCACCGCCAGCAGTAGCTCGGTAACGACGAAGGTGGAGACCATGATGAAGCTGAGGCCGGCGGCCGATCGGCCTCGCCAGCGGTCGATCCCGATCGCCAAGCCGACGCCGAGCGGCACGGCGATCACGGTGGTCAGCACCCCCAGTCGTAGCGTCTGAACGACGGCGGCGTGCAGCGCGGGGTCGTGGAGCACGGATTGGTTGGGGTCGGTGAGGTACCAGCGCAGCGAGAATCCCTGCCAGCTGGCGAGCGACTTCCCGGCGTTGAACGAGAACAGCACCGCGATCCCGATCGGGACCATCGACCAGGCGAGGTAAACCCAGGTGAACGCTTCGAGCAGATACGGATGGCGTCGCCGCCGGACGCGCAGACCGAGACGCGGCATGCGCGCTGACGCCGATTGATCGGCGCGGACTGGACCGACCGACGTCGCGCCCATCAGGCCAGCGCTCCGGCGCCGCCGCGCATCGTGCCACGCACGTAGAACGCGATCGGGATGGCGAGGATCGCCAGCAGGATCAGAGCGAGTGCCGCTCCCTGGCCGTTGGCGCCCGGAAGTGAGAGGAGACCCTCCACCTGGTTGCCGACCTCGGTCGTCGAGGGCGTGTTGGACAGCAACTGGTTGGTGTAGTAGTCACCGGCCATCGGCAGCGCCGTGATGAGCATGCCGGCGAGGATCGTCGGCCGGCTGAGGCGCAGCGTGACGTGGCAGAACGTCCGCCACGGACCCAGGCCGAGGTCGCGAGCGGCTTCGATCAGCCGTTGGTCGACGCGGTCCAGCCCCGCGTAGAGGACGAGGATCAGGTATGGGATGTAGCCGTAGACGAGGCCGAGGATGACCGTCGAGGCGTGGCCTCCGAGCCAGTCGACCGGCTGGGTGCTCAGGTGCAGGAAGCTGAGCACCGCGTTGGCGTAGCCGTTGGTCTGCAGCAGGTCGACCCAGGCCAGCATCCGCATCATGTAGCTGACCCAGAACGGGGCGATCAGCAGCGTCAGGAACAGAGCGCGTCGCCGGCCCGAGAAGCGCGTGACGAAGTACGCGACTGGGTAGGCGATGGCGAGGGCGAGTGCCGAGGCCGCCGCGGTGTACAGCAGCGTGCGCAGCAGCGCGGGTCCGATGTAGGCCCCGGGCCCGACGATGTCGTGCCATACCGCGGTGAAGTTCGACCCGGACCAGTGCAGCGGATTCCACGCCGGAACCGGCGTCTGGAACAGCGGATTGGCGCCCCCGAAGGCGACCGCGACCATCGCGTAGAAGGGGACGACGAACAGCAGTACGAGCCAGAGCGCGCCGGGGAGGGCGATCGCCGCCCACAGCAACTCGCCACGCGCTGCCCTGTTCGACGGTTTGTGCACTGATCTGGGCATGGACGTTCGCGCCGCGTCGAGCGGTCAGATGCCGTGCGTGAACTCCTGCCAGGCCTGCTCCCACAGCGCGTTGGTGGTGGCTGATAGCTGCAGCTCGCGGATGCCCTGGTCCAACTGAGCCGGCAGGACTGTCGTTGAGGCCAGCGCCGCCGGGATGATCTTCTCCGAGATCAGCCGCTGGGGGGTCACTCCCTGGATCGGCTGCATGTAACCGATGTAACTGGTGTTCTCGAGGGCGGTGTTCAGTTGGAGTAATTCGTTGATGAACAGGTGGGCGAGCACTGGGTTCGTGGCCGAGGTGGGGATGGCAACCGTGTCGTTGCCGACCGGACCGCGGTTGTCGGAGGGGAACCAGTAGCCGATTACGTCGACGCTGACGCCTTTGGGCATGTAGGCGGCGGCGGCTGCCATGTCGCCCGAGAACGCCTGGTGGATCCAGATCTGGCCGCTGGGGACGTTGGTGTAGTCGCTTTCGTCGACGTGCACATCGACGAGTCCGGTCAGCTCGATCAACGAATTCTTGGCCTTGTTGATCTGCGCCGGGTCGGAGGTGTTGAAGTTGTAGATGCCGTTCTTGATCAGCCCTAGCACGAGCCCTTCGCGGTAGTCGTCGATGAGCGCCACCTTGCCCTTGTACTGTCGCTGCCAGGGGGTCCCGTAGCCCAGGCGCGTGGGGTCGTTGGCCGGGGCGATGTGATCCTTGCGCCAGGTGATTCCCGTCGTGTAGACGGCGTAGGGCACGGTGTAGTGCCAGCCGACGTCATAGAACGGATTGCGCAGGCCGGGCCAGAGCGCGTCGTAATTGGTGACGTAGGTGTGGTTCAGCGGCTGGATCAGCTTTCCCTGGATCGCCTGCGCGAGGTTGTCGATGCGCGGGAAGAACAGGTCAGCCTGCACCTGGCCGGTCGACAGCTTCTCGATCGCCTCCGTCATCGTCTCGAACGTCGTCACCTCTGACTTGCACTGGTACTTCTGACAGAAGTTCTTGATCACCTGCGGGCTCAGGTAGGCGTCCCAGTTGTAGATGCGCAAGGTGGCGTTGCGCTCGGGCGCCAGCCCGGACGCAATCGGCTTGGCGGTGAGTGGCCAGGTGACCGGGTTCTCCGGGCTGGCCAGCTGGATCGTGCTCGCGGCCCGGCTGGTCGTGCTGCTGGTGCTGCTGCCGCCGCACGCGGCCAGGAGCGCTCCGGCTCCTGACAGGGCGAGCGAGGCACCCGCGGTTCTGGCCAGGAAGGCGCGACGGGTCGTCGCGTCCGACCCGCGACCGCCCGACGGCGGGGAACTCATTTGTCCGCCCTCCCGTTGCGCCCGAGGCGGGGGAGCGCGTCGGCGGAGGTGACGTGGGAGATCAGCTCGTAGTTGCGGGCCCGGTACCCCTCGATGTGAGGCCAGAACTCCTCGTAGCCGGCCTCCTGGATCTCCTGCAGCTCCCGGGGCCAATCGGCGAACGAGCCGACGGCGGCGTGCGCGCGGCTGTCGATCTCGTACACGGCCATGTACCGCGGCTCCCCGTCCAGGCACCGGTATCGGCTGGCTCGCGACCAGCCGGCGACGCCGACCACCTCGCGGATGTGCTGCTCGTACCAGGTGTTGAAGTCACGCTCGACGTTCTTGTCGATGTCGGTCGTGACGACGCTGATCAGTCCGCCCTTTGAGATCACGTCGGTTCCTCTCCTTGCGATGGATGCCACATAATAAACATTATTGGAATTGCGACGATAAAGATTAATGGAATCGCTATAATCGCCGTCGATGAGCGCTGACGACAACGTCGATCGCCGGGCCGAGATCCTCGACGCAGCGGTCCGGATCGTCGTCGAGAAGGGCGCCAATGCCCTGCGTATGGCGGACGTGGCCGAGGCGGCGGGCGTGAGCCTGGGCCTGATCCAGCACTACTTTCGCCACCGCGACCGGCTACTGGTGGAGGCGTTCCGGTATGAGTCCGAGCGCATTGCCTCCACCTGGCGAGTCGTGGTGCGCTCGGACGAGCCGCCGCTCGAGCGATTGGTCGAGTACATCTGGCTGTGCACGCCGGCGGGGTCGGAGTCGGCGGCCACGGCGTTTCCCGGCTGGGGTTTCTGGATGGATTTCTGGTCCGAGGCGCGCCGCGAGCCGCAGCTGCGGGCCGAGGTGGGGCCGGTCTATGCCAGCTTCTCGGTGCCTTTCGTGACCGCGTTGGCCGACGGGATCTCGACCGGCGAGTTCACCATTCGTGGCCAGGTCCGGGACGTGGCCGATCGGATGATCGCCACGATCGATGGAACCGCGCTGCGGACGCTGCTGGGCGAGATCGACGAGGCGCGCATGCTGCCGCTGCTCATCGACGGCTTGTGCGCGGAGCTGGGACTCGACCAGCAGCAGAGTGAGCGCGCCCACACGATCGCCCGCGAGCTGTCGGCGAACGAACCTCGCCGAGCGCTCAGCCGTGTCTAACCGGAAGCCGTATCCGCTTTGCCACTGGATCGACGGCCGCCCTCGCACGCCGGTCGGGGCGAGGTACATCGACGTGCACAGCCCGGTCGACCGGTCGTTGGTCTCTCGCGTACCGGTCGGCAACCAAGCCGACGTGGACGCCGCGGTGCACTCGGCGGCGGAGGCCTTTCCCCGTTGGGCTGGGCTGGCGCCGCGCGAGCGCGGAGAGGTCCTGTTGGCGATCGAGCGCGCGCTGCGCGCGCAGCTCGAACGGTTGACAGCGATCGAGGAGGCTGAGACCGGCAAGCCACCGGGGCTGATCCGCGACGAACTGGCGGCCAGCGCTGATTACCTGGGCTTCTACGCGGCGGTCACTCGCACGATGGGCGGCGAAACATTCGACGTCGGTGCCGACCGCCACGTGTTCACGGTCCACGAGCCGTTCGGTGTCATTGCGGTGATCACCCCCTGGAACTACTCCCTCAACCAGGCCGCCCGCAGCGTCGCGCCGGCGCTCGCCGCAGGGAACGCCGTGGTGCTCAAGCCGTCGGAGTGGACCTCCTCGGCGGTGTTCGCGTTCGCCGAGCTGGCCACCGCGGCCGGGCTTCCCGACGGGCTGCTCAACGTCGTCACGGGCGACGGCCCGCACACCGGCGCCGCACTGGTCGAGCACCCGCTCGTCGGCCGGGTCACGTTCACCGGATCCGTGGCGGGCGGGCGAGAGGTCGCCGCGCGTGCCGCGGCGCGATTGATCCCGGTCACACTCGAGCTCGGCGGCAAATCGCCGCACCTCGTGTTCGCCGACGCCGATCTGGAGTTGGCGGCCCGCGTCGTCGCCGACGAGTTCCTCGCCAACACGGGGCAGACCTGCTCCGCCGGAACCAGGATGCTTGTGCAGCGCACCGTCCACGACGAGATTCTCGAGGCCGTCAGCGACCGCGCCCGAATGTGCCGGCCGGGGGCTGATCTCGGGCCCATCATCACCGAAGCGCAATACCAGCGCGTGAGCGAGTACTTCACGGTCGCCGCCGCCGAGGGCGCCTTGGCCACGGTCGGCGGGGCGGTAGCCGACGATCCGAGCCTCGCTGGCGGCCGGTTCGTGGAACCCACCGTGTACGCCGGGGTGCGCACCGACATGCGGATCGGTCGCGAGGAGGTGTTCGGGCCTGTACTGGCGGTGTCCCCGTTCGATGACGAACAGGACGCGATCGCGATGGCCAACGACAGTCGCTACGGGCTGGCCGCCGGCATCTGGACCCGGGATCTCAGCCGCGGACTCCGGATCGCGAGAGCGCTGCAGGCCGGTCAGGTGTACGTCAACGGGTGGGGAGCACCGATCGAGGCACCGTTCGGCGGGTGCAAGGACAGCGGCTACGGGCGCGAGAAGGGCCGCGCGGCGATCGCCGAGTACACGCAGGTCAAGACGATCAGCGTGGCGATCGCTTCGAGCTAGCGTTCGTTGGTGTGGATCAGGGTCGGCTCCGGAGCCGAGCGAGCACCTTCGAGGGCGGCGGCAAGCTCGGCAGGGAATTCAACGTGTTCACCGCGGCACCCCAGCGCTTGGGCGAGCGCGACGAAGTCGGGTGCGGGCAGCTCAACGCCGATCGGCGCGTCGCCGCGGTCCTCCATCTCGGCGCGAATTTCACCGTAGCCGCCGTTGTCAACGACGACGATCGCGAGGCCGACACCGGCCTGTGCAGCCGCCGCCAGCTCGGCCAGGGTGAACATGATCCCGCCGTCGCCGATCAGCACGATGACGGTCGCGTCCGGACGCCCAACCTTCGCCCCGATCCCGGCCGGTAGGCCGTATCCGAGCGTGCCGAATCCGGTTGGGTAGAGAAAGCTGCCGGGGGCCGCTGCGGGCAGGCTCACTGCCGCGCCGTAGTAGCAGACCGTTGCGCTATCCCCGACGAGCACGCCGTCCGCGCCGAGCGCATCGCCGATCGGTGCCAGCAGCCAATCCCAGCGCTCGCTGGCCTGGCGCGCCTCGCGCCCGAATCGCTTGCGCCAGGCGCGAATCTGCGCCCGGCGGTCATCATCGTCCTCGATCGACTGCGAGCGTTCGAGCAGGCCGCGCAATACGGTGGCGGCATCGCCGACCACCGTGGCGTCGGGGATCGCGTTGGTGACCGTTTGGTCGGCGTCGATATCGATCCGGACCACCTTGCCTGCCAGATCGGGCGGCCCGTTCCACATGTCGGCTGGCGCCAGCTCGCTGCCGACCACAAGCACGGTGTCGCTGTCGGCGAGCAGTTCGGCGACCACGGCTCGATGCAGTCCGCTGCCGAGCACAAGCGGATGCTCGGATGGGACCGTGCCCTTGCCGTTGAACGTCGTGATGACGGGTGCGGCGAGCGCCTCGGCGATGGCGAGCAGCTCCGCCGTCGCCTTGCGGGCACCGCCGCCGGCGATCACCACTCGGCGCCGGCCGGCAGCCAGCCGCGTCGCGGCGGCGTCGAGCGCCGTCGGGTCGGGGACCGCCGTAGCCGGGGCGATCGGCCCGATCGGTAACACGTTGGCGCGCTCGGCGAGGACGTCGAGCGGGATCTCGATGTGCACCGGCCGGGGCCGGCCGCCGGTCATCGTGGCGAACGCCTGCGCGACGGCGCTCGGAATCTCCTCGACGCTCGTCACGCGGTGGCTGTAGGCGACAAGCGCCTGCATCGCACCGTGCAGATCCTTGGCCTCGTGCAGGTAGCCGTTGCCGCGGCCGGGATGGCGCAGCGGCAGCCCGGCCGAGACCAACAGCACCGGGACCGAGTCAGACCACGACTGCGCCAACGCGGTCGCGGCGTTGAGCACCGCCGGTCCGGTCGTGGTCAGGCACACCCCGGCCCGGCCCGTGACGCGCGCGTACCCGTCGGCGGCAAACGCCGCGCCCTGCTCGTGACGCGGCAGCAGATGACGGATGCCGGAGCGATTCAGGTGTGCGTAGATCTCGAGGTTGTGGGTGCCGGGGATGCCCCACACGACCTCTACGTCGTGCGCGGCCAGGGAGTCGACGACGGCCTGGCCGCCGGTGATCTTCCTCATGGCGCCGGCCAGCCGGTGATCGGCGGGTCATCCGCGGTCAACGGCAGCGCCACCTGCGCAGTACCGGGACTGCTCTCGACGCCCTCCTCGTTTCGCACACCGATGCGGCAGCTGACCAGGCCGTAGCCGGTGTGCGCCTCCAGGTGGCTGACCGTCCCCCAGATCGTCAACGTCTCGCCGACGACGTCCATGCGGCGAAATTGCATCGAGATCGCCATCAGCCAGCCGCCACGCCCGGCCCAGCGACGCAGCATCTGAGAGACGACGTGCTGCTTGAAGGAGCCACTGATCAGGAGCCCGGGCAGCCCGTCGTGGGTGGTGGCGAACCGCTCGTCGTAGTGGATGCGATGCCAGTTCTCGATCGCGGCCGAGAACCGCATCAGGTGCAGCGGCGTCAGGGGCCCGCAGACGAGCGGCTCGAGCTCGTCGCCTACCGTTACGGACTCGAACGTGCGGCGCGGCGGGGTCGCGGTTGCGCTCATGGTTCAGCGGACAATCATCGTCGTTCGCACGCGCAGCAGCGGCCGGCCGTCCGTCGTGCGGTAGTCGGTCTCCACGACGACGAACACCATCGGCCCCGAGCGGCCGGCGCGATCGTGAATGTCGGCGTAGCGCGACTGGCACGCGATCGTCTCGCCCAGTTCCGCCAGCCCGTAGATCTCGGCCTCGACGCCGCCGTTGAGGAGCCGCTCGAGTCCGATCTCAAGCGGCGGCAGGCCGTCCTCGACCAGCTCGATCCCGTCCCAGTCGGGGTCGCCGGCGAGCGCATCGAAGGGGTCCGGGGTGCCGGGCCAGCGCGGGAAGGCGTGAAGTGGGTACAGGGGTGGTGCGACCAGCCCGGGGTAGCCGGCCGCGCGGGCCGCGTCGGCGTCGAAGTGGATCGGATCGGTCTCCATCGCGGCCTGGCAGAAGCGGCGCAGCGTGTCCTCGGCCAACGGCGCAGGCGCGGTCAGCACCGGCCCGCAGACCCCGACCAACGCGAGCACGTCCGCGGTCAGGATTGGGGCGGCGTTTCGGCGCGGCCGGCTCGCGTTCACGCCTGCCACAGCCTCGGCCCGTGCTTGAGAATCGCGCGCGCCATCAGCATCCGCTGGATCTCGTCGGTGCCGCCACCGATCCGCCCATGGCGGAGCAGCCGGTACCAGTGCGGGATCGGGTGCTCACTGCTCTCACCGATGCCGCCGAAGATCTGCATCAGCCGGTCGACCGATCGGTGTCCCCAGTTGGCGCCGATGAACTTCGCGAGCGCGGCGTACGTCCGCACGTCCTCGCCGGCGTCGGCGCGCGCGGCACACTCATACGCGGCCGCGCGGATGCACTTCAGGTCGACGAGCACGTCGACCAGCATCCACTGGATCGCCTGACGGTCGCTGAGCGGCGCGCCGAAAGTCTCGCGGCCCTGCACCCATTCCCGGGCCAGCTCGAGGCCGCGGCTGAGGATCCCGGCGGCGAGCGAGCCGCGCGTCAGGCGGTCGGAGATCGCCAGCCACTGCTGGCCGAGCGAGAAGCCGCCGCCCACTTCTCCGAGCACGTCCTCCGCGGGCACGCGCACGTCGTCGTAGTAGACGGTGTACTGGTGGACCCGAGCTGCGAGCCAGGTCCGCAGCGGCGTGACGGTGACGCCGGGGGCGTGACGGTCGACGAGGAACATGGTGATGCCGCCGCGCTGGCGCAGGCTCTGATCGGTGACCGCCAGCGTCATGATCGTCGAGGCGCGGTCGGCGTCGGTGATGAACGTCTTGACGCCGTTGAGGATCCAGTCCTCGCCCTTGCAGACGGCACGGGTGCGCATGCCGTTGCCCGGGTCCGAGCCGGCGTCGGGCTCGGTCTGCGCGAAGGCGACGGTCGCCTCTCGTGTGATGATCGGCTCCAGGTAGCGCTCGGCCTGGTCGTCGTTGCACTCGAGCAGGACGGGTGGGAGCAGGGCGGTCGGCAGCTCGACGATGCTGCGGTTGATCTCCTCGGCCAGGACGACCGCACCCAGCACACCGAAGCCCATTCCGCCGAGCTCGTCGGGCAGGCAGGCGCGGTACAGGCCGGTGTTCTCGGAGATCTCGCGTAGCCGGTCCCATCGAGCCTTCGGTAGCGATCCGTCGATCTCGTACTGCCCGTGGTTGACGCCCTGCTCGTCGGGACACGCGTCGGTCAGGAACTCGCTCTCGAGCGGGATGCACTCGCGGTTGACGATCTCGCGTGCGAGCAGCTTGAGCTCCTCGAGCTCGGGCGGGAGTGCGAACGGGGTGGCGGGTGGTGAATAGCGGATCGTCTGGCTGATGGTGGTCAACCGCGTGGCTCCTGTCGGTGGGTCGGGGTGGGGATCGGCGTGCGCCACGGCCGCTTGCTCGCGTCGGTGACAGCCGCTCCGAGCGCGAAGTGACGCGCCTCGGCGAACGTCTCGATGACTGGGAGGTTGGCGTCGTACCGGTCCTCGCCCGTGGGCGGTGGACCGGCCTTGGACACGCGCCCGAAGCTGGGACGCCCGATCATTTCCTCGAGCAGCCAGACCGCGTTGATCAGCCGGCCGAGATCGATGCCGGTGGTGATGCCCATCTGCTCCAGGAGGTTGACCAGGTCCTCGGTCGGCGCTAGCCCGGTGGCGCGGCCGTTGCCGCAGTAGGGACAGCCGCCGATGCCGCCTGCGGTGCTGTCGAGGTACAGGTCGTACCGGTCGTCGAGCGCTTCGACGGCCGCGTAGGTGCACACGAGAGCGAGCCCGCGGCTGTCGTGCAGGTGCAGGTAGATGTGAGTGATTCCCGGCCAGCGGCGGCTGATGCCCTCGATCAGCTCCTTGACCCGATCCGGGGTGCACCACCCCATGGGGTCGCCCAGCCACACGGTGTCGACGGGAACCTGGGCCTGCTCCCACAGCCGGTGCTGGTCGGCCAGTAACGAGAACGCCGGCTCGAGCTCGAACCGGCCCTCGAAGTTCGAGCCGAACACAGCGCCCAAGCCGATCCCGGCTCGCTCTGCGCCCGCAGCCACCGCGTCAGCGATCGTCTGCGGCCACGACGCAATTTCCTGATCGCGGCTGAGGTTGGAGTTACGCCGGACGAACGTGTCGCACATGTGGCACAGCGTCGAGGGCGGCTCGCCCGTGCCAGACAGGGGCGGCATCCAGGCCGCCATCCGCTCGCGGCCGCGCTGGTTGAGCGCCAGCGCGCTGTAGCGAACCCCCGGCACCGGCTCGAGCCGCGACACCAACGCGTCGATGTCGGCCATCTGCGGGGTGTAGCGCGGGCTGACGAACGCCCCAACGACGA
>DATJRS010000171.1:0-37849 GCA_035504535.1 Solirubrobacteraceae bacterium
CGGCGCTGCTCGGCGCGGTCGACTCACTAAGCGCACTGGCGGTCGCACTCTCCGTCGGCGAGGACTGACCCTGGGTCATAACCCCGTATTCGGCGACGCGCGCTGGTCGAGTCCGGAGTTATGGCCCATATACGCGACTGAATCGGAATTCACCCCGTGGAGGGGGTCGAGTTCGGAGATATGACCCATCGTCACGCCCCGACGTCCGCGGATGACATGTCGCGTTCCTCAACCCGGGATGTCCAGCTCCGCTCAACCCCTCGGATCAGGTCGGCAACCGCGGCGTTGACCGGCGCCGGCACGCCGCACGCCCCAGCCTGCGCCACCAGGGCCTCGTTGAGCGTCTCAATCTCGGTCGAGCGATGGGCGAGCACATCCTGGAGCATGCTCGGCTTGTGGTCGTAGTTCGCTCGGCCGAGCCTGTCGACTAGCTCCTCCGGGTCTTCCTCGAAGGCGATCCCCAAAGCATCGGCGATCGCACGCCCCTCGCCGAGCAACTCGCCCACCACGCGCCGGGTCGCCGGCAGCTCGCACAACTCGCCGTGCGTCAGCCCGGTCAGCGCGCACAGCGGATTGGTGGCGCAGTTGAAGAGCAGCTTGGTCCACTGCGCACCGCGCGCATCGGCCAGCGCCCGCGTCTCCATCCCGCTCGCGTTCAGCAGCGCACCGAGCCGCTGCACCTCGTCCATCCGAGCCGGCCGTGGCTCGAACGGTCCGATCCAGGTCGTTCCGGAGCCATCCATGTGGATCACACCTGGCGCCGCCACGCGAGCGGCGGGCAGCGTGACGCCTCGCATCACGCGCGGAACGTGCTCGGCGATCACCTCCTCGTTGCCGATTCCGTTCTGCACGCTGCACACCGCGCCGTCGGCGAAGCTCGCCGCGCACGCGGTGATCGCGTCCTCGGTGAACATTCCCTTGACCGCGACGATCCCGAGCTCGCACGGCGGGATCTCGCTCGGATCGGACGTGGCGCGCACGGATCCCACCAACGAGGCTGCACCGCCGACTCGGAGGCCATCGCGGTTGATCGCCTCCACGTGCGCAGACGACACCTCATAGGCCCACAACTCAGCCTGCGGCAATTGCGCGAGGTGCGCGGCGTACAGACCACCAATGGCACCGCAGCCAACGATGCAGATCCTCACGACAGTGCCGCCTCGGCAATCTCCTGGGAAAGCAGCAGGTCAGCTCCGGCCACTCCGAGACCGGCCACGACGCGATCCCAGACGCGCACCGGCAAACCCCCGGGCACGGTCAGCACGCGATACGGCAGCACCGCCGGCAGCAGACGATCAATCTCAGCACTCGGAAGCTGGAAGGTGGAAGCCCCGGCGGCCACGGCCTCGGCCACGAACGGGGCCGCTGTGGGAGCACCGTCCATCGTGTCCTGCTGGATCGGTTCGCCCCGAACGTCGACGACCGCGACCGAGACCCGAACCCCACGCGCCCCCGCTTCCGCCAAAGCACGGTCGGCGAGGGCGACCGCCCACTCGTGCTGCGGCTGACTTGCCGGGGCCGGGTCGCTGTAACCGAGGCCCGGCTCGTCGGGCAGCGATCCGAACGCGTCGAGCCAGCGCTTCTCGTCATCTCCGTGCTGTCCCTGGTAGGGCAGGCCCAGCGCCCACAGCACGATCAGGTCCTCGGAATTCGCGGGCTTGCCGTCGGCGATCAGCATGCGCCGGTCAACTCCGGCAATGTCGACGAACGGGCCGATGGTCGCGCCCGACGCGCTGAAGCCGCCGACCACGACGCCATCCGCAAACAAGGGCATCCCGCCCGCGCCCGGGAACATCGCCTCCGGCGAGCACGCGACGAACCCAGCGGCGATCGGCGCCGGCAGCGTTGCCATCCGCACGTGATGCTCGGCGCTCGGGATCTGCTGGGTGGCCGAGATCCACGCCTTCGATCGTGCGCGGGCCATGCCCCCGGCGCCGCCGCGGTCCATCTGCGACGCGGAGACGAGCACACCGCTGGCCCCCACGACCGCGAACGCCCCGCGCGCCTTCATCTGGGCCGCCTTGTCGATCGCCCGCGCTATCAGGCGCCGGGCCGCCTCGAGAGAGATGTCGTTGGTCGCCGGCACCACGGCGCCGAGGAGTATACAGAACCATGAATTGTATACTTCAAGCTCGTGACCGCCTCGGACCATTGGGGACGCCGCCCTCGCGATTGGGCGCAGCTGGCCGAGCCCTCAAACGAGCCGCTGTTCGCGACCGTCCTGAATCGGCTCCACGTGAGCGAAGGCACGCGACTGCTCGACATCGGCTGCGGGTCGGGCTACGCGGCACGCATGGCCGCCGAGCTTGGCGCCGCGGTAACGGGGATCGACATCACCCCAGAGCTGATCGAGATCGCGCGCGAGCGGCTCCCAAACGGCGGCGACTTCCGCGTCGGCAGCATGGACAGCCTCCCGTTCGACGACGGGTCCTTCGACGCGGCGGTTGGCTTCAACGCGTTTCAGTTCGCCGACGATCCTGCCCAGGCGGTCAGCGAAGCCGCCCGCGTCGTGACACCCCAGGGGCTCGTGGCGGCGACCACGTTCGCCGAGCCCGAGCGAAATGAATCCACCGCCCTGCACCTCGCGCTCGAGCCGCTCCGCAACACCGCGCCCGCCACGCCGAGCCATCTGCCCTACGAGCTGTCGGCACCAGGCGGACTCGAAGCCCTCCTCACCAAAGCATCGCTCGAGCCCGTCGAGCGCGGCGAGGTGCCGCTGACCTGGGCTCACGCGAGCGTCGACGGAGCCGTCCGGGCGGTGCTGGCGTCGGCGGGCGGCGCGATGGCGATCGACGCCGCCGGCGAGGCCGCCGCTCGGGCCGCATTACAAGAAGCGGTCGTCCCCTTCACCCGCCCCGACGGAAGCGTCTCGATGCAAAACACCTTTCGCTACGCGATCGCCCGGCGTGCCGACTGACTCCCAGACTGACTCCCAGACTGAGGCGTAATCCGCCGGTCGAACTCGACGTACATCGCCGCCCGCCCCTCGATCTGCGCCGCCAGCGGCGCCTGGACCGAAGCCGTCTCCTGCACCTCGGCGAAGTGCGCGCGCTTCTCCTGAAGCGTCGTAACCGACCGCTCCAGAGAATCGAAGCGAATCGAAGCCGCGCCATCCGAGACCACTAGCCGACCGCCCGCCCCGCACGTCGCGCACTGCACCGAGTCGCCCTCCAGGACCACGACCGACAGGTGACAGACCGGGCACAGCCCCGGCTCGCCGAAATACGAGACCTCGTCGAAGGCCAGCCCGAGCTGGGACGCGACGTTCCGGCCCACGCGCGCCGCGGCCACCAGGGCGCGGGCATCGAGGACCACTGAGCGCGGCATTCCGGCGCCGCCCACCAGCAATTGATCGGCCACCGCGATGCGTGCCGAGAACGTCATCTGGTGCATCAGCGGCAGCGCGAGCGACTTCCACTGGCTGGTCAGCGAGCCACCGATCGCGATGAAGCCGGCCACCCGCGGGCGGAGCACGCGATCGTCATATGGGAACGCCACCTGTGGGGCGTCACGGGCGTCGAGCAGCCGTTGGTGACTCTCGACGAACACCACGTCGGCGGCGGGCCCGGCCAACCGGTCAGCAACCAGCTTGAGAGCGCCCGCGATCGTCCGCGAGTAGATCGGCGTGGAGACGAGCAGCCCGTCTGACTCCATCAGCTGATCCCACAGCCACGCCCCGTCGTCACCTTCTGGCGAGTCCCCCGGCCCGAGCGGACGTGTGGGCAGCGCTAGGTCGTGCAGACGGACCAGCGCCACGTCGGCGCCCTCGGCCTCCGCCGCCTGCAACGCCAGCTTGAGGAGGATCTCGGCGCTGCCGTCCGGGTTGCCCGCACTCAGGCCGAGAACCCTCACTCGCTCACCCTCCGAATGCGACGTCGAGCTCAGCCGCAGCCGCCTCGAGCCGAGCCTCGTCGGCCCGCTCGGCGGCCTCCGGGAAGATGCTCTGCTCGGCGACCTCGCCCGCGATCTCGTACAAACGCTCTGGGCCCGCCGGCCCGTACATGCTTACGAAGCGGGTGAGATGTGCATCGCACACGAGATGGTGCTCCACCCCGGACGGGAGACTCATGAAGTCGCCGCGCACCAGCACGTGCTCGTCGCCGTCGGCGCTCACCTTGAGCCGGCCGTCGAGCACGTAGATCCCCTCGTAGGTCCGCGCGTGCGCGTGGGCCGGGACGGAGCTTCCGCGAGGGCCCTCGGTCACGGTCATGCCCAGCGCTCCGTTCGACTCTGCGCCAGTGAGCACCTGGAAGGCGACCTGGCCGAACAGAGTGTGCCGCGGACCCTCGCCGGCGCGCAGGAAGTACGCAACGGACTTCCCGGGAAGCGTGTCATCGGGACCGGTGCTCGCCTCCGCGTATGGCTCCTCGGGCAGGTACTTCATCGCGAACTTGCCCTCGGCGGCCCCGAACTTCTCGAATGGCGGCGGGCTGGGATCGAACTGCGGATAAGCCGGCCCCGCATACGGGGTGCCGGTGAAGTCGAAGAAGCGATCCCAACCGGCGGGAGCGATCGGTCCCATGAATTGGCTGTAGTGCGAATGGAACTGGTAGGCGTGGTGCACCCCGGCGGGCACGCTGGCGACGTCGCCCGGGCTCAGGATGCGGCTCTCGCCGTCGGCCCACACCTGGATCCGGCCGCGGACGCACAGAAAGTAGTCGTGCTCCTTCTCGTGGTAGTGCATCGGGATCGGGCGCCCGGCCGGCCCGAGCGCGGTCATCACCGACATCGCGTTCGCGGTCTCCTCGGTCCCGGCGAGCGCCCGGCCGACCTGGCCGAGCAGCAGATGGGCGCGTCCGTCGCCGTCGGCCAGCGAGTAGGGCACGGCCTCGCCCGGAAGCTCGCGCAACGGCACGTCACTGTCGACTCGGTAGGACATCTTCTCTCCTTCCAACCGGTTCATACCGGATCAAGTGTTCACGAGATAACCGACTGACCGCCGTCGACCACGATGTCGACCGCGTTGAGGTACGAGGCATCGTCGGAAGCGAGGAACAGCGCTACCCGCGCGACGTCGTCGGGTTGGCCGAGCCGCCCCAGCGGATGCGTGTGGAGCATCTCGTGCACCGGGTGACCCGGCTCGTCGAGGAACGGCTCGATCTGAGGGGTGACGGTGAGTCCCGGGCTAATCGAGTTGGCTCGGATGCCGTGTCGCGCGCCCGATGCCGCCAGGTGACGGGTGATGGCCAGCACCCCGCCCTTGGCCGCACCGTGCCCGGCCTGCTCGATGAAGGTCGCCCCGCGGTACGCGGACACCGACGCGGTGTTGATGATCACGCCGCCGCCGCCCGCCACCAGGTGCCGCCATGCGGCACTCGTGACCGTGAAGATCAGGTCGAGCTCGTTGCGCATCGTGAACCGCCAGTCGTCCCAGGTCATCTCGGTGAACGGCCCGACCCGGGGCGCCGAGGCGTTGTTGTAGAGCACGTCGATCCCGCCGGCACGAGCCACCGCCGCGTCGACCCACGCCGTCGCGGCGGCCGGGTCCGACAGATCGACCGGCGCGTCCGCGCTCATCACCCCACCCGCGTCCACGATCTCCGAAGCCACCGCGCGGGCGCGCGGTTCATCGAGGTCGCAACCCACCACGGTGGCGCCCTCGGCGGCGAACAGTCGAGCGGCTGCCGCACCCTGCCCGCCGGCGGTCCCGGTGATCAGCGCGACCTTTCCGTCGAGCCGTCCCATCAGCCCTCCTTCTCGACGAGCTCAACCAGATTGCCCTCGGGGTCGGCCAGGAAAGCAAAGCGGACGCCCGGCTCGGGCGACGGGCGCGGCTCGATCACAGGTCTCGCGCCTGCGGCAAGCGCGGCGGCGAACACCGCATCTATATCGGGCGCGGACATCGCGAAGTGGTTGTAGCCCCGCGTGGCGTGGGCCTCGATCGGGTCGGCGGCCTGGAGCCCCGGCGCCGACGCCGCGTGCTCAAAGAGCTCAAACCGGCACCCCGATGGATGGGTCATCATCATCCCGCGGATCGGGTACGGCGAGAGCTCGAAGACAAGCTGGCGCTGGAACCCGAATGCGGACGAGTAGAACCGTTCAGCCGCCTCGAGGTCGGCAACCGACAGGCCGACGTGATCGAACCCCATCCGCATACTAGCCGTATATTTGCATACAGATTGACGTTTCGTCTACATTACCCCCAGTGACGCGTGCGCATCACCACATCGGCTACGTGGTGAGCGATCTACGAGCCGGCGTCGAACAATTCTCGGCTACGACGGGCGCTGGCCCGTTCTTCGCCATCGAGCACCTGGTCTTCGAAGAGGTCACGTATCGCGGCGCGCCGGCCGTCTACGACCACTCCTCGGCCTTCGGGCAATGGGGGTCGATCATGGTCGAGCTGACCCAGGTTCACGACGCTCAGCCAGCGGGGCTGCGTGACGCACTCACCTCGCCGGGCGCGGGCATCGGGCACGTCGGCTGGCTGGCCGACTCGCTCGAGGACGAGGTCGCGCGGCTACAACAAAGCGGCCTAACCGTCTTTCACACGGGCCGGATTGATCCAGTGTCCGCCGTCTGGCTTGAAGGCGGTGACCTGTTCGGGCACCCGGTCGAGGTGCTCCAGCGGCGAGACGAGCTCCTTGGCTTCTACGCGATGTTGCGAGACGCGTCCCGCGAATGGGATGGATCGGAGCCGTACCGGGTCCTGACCGAGCCACCGGCATGACTCCACCCGCCGAGGTCGACGTCCTCGTCGTGGGGTTCGGCCCCGCCGGCGCCACCGCCGCGATCGCGGCCCACGACGCCGGCGCGGCGGTGGCGGTGGTGGAGAAGACAGCCGCCGGCGGTGGCAACTGCGTGCACTCCGGCGGCTTCCTACTCGAGCTGGACGCCCCCCACGCCGTCGCGCACCTCGACGCGCTGTGCTTCGGTAAGACCGACCGCCCCGTTCTTCAGGCCTACGCCGACGGCCTACCGGCGGTCGCCGACTTCGTGAACGACCTTGGCGGCACGACCGCGGTGGTCGACATGGACGCGTTCGGCGGGATGCTTCCCTCCTGGCCGCACTTCCCGGGCGCGGGGCACGTCCGCTACCGGCAGTTCGTGCCCGAGCCGGCGGAACGGCCAGGCCGGGGGCTGTGGCGGGTGCTGGAGGCCGCCGTGAGCGAGCGTGACATCCCGGTCTCGCTCGAGACACCGGTGATCGACCTGCTGATCGATGGCGAGCGCGTCAGCGGTGCGGTGGTCGAGCATGACGGCCAACGGACGACCGTTGCCGCACGCGAGGTGATCCTGGCCGGCGGAAGCTTTGAGGCCGACGCCGAGCTGCGCGACACCTACCTCCCCCTCCCCCTCGTGCCGGTCGGCCATCCCGGCAACACGGGCGACACGCTGCGCCTGGCCCAGGCCGCGGGTGCGTCGCTCTGGCACATGAGCGCCTTCTTCGGATGGCTTTCCTTCGTCCACCCGGACTACCCCGCCGGGTTCACCCTCGACGTCCATGCCCCCAGCCACATCTTCGTCGACGGCGACGGGCGGCGCCTCGCGGACGAGACGGGCTGGGAGGTACATGACCGCGTGCGCGCGCTCACCACCTATCTCCCCCGGCGCCCCAACCGCCCTCGGATGCCGGGCTGGATCATCTTCGACGAGGCCGCTCGCCAGGCCGGGCCGCTCCACGGCCTCGTGGGCAGCCCCAACGACTACGGCTGGAGTCCCGACAACTCGGCCGAGGTGGCCGCTGGGTGGATCAAGCGCGGCGCGGACTCCGCCGAGCTGGCCGCTGCCACCGGCCTCGATCCTGCCGTGCTCCAAGCGACCCTCGCCGGGTATGCCACCGCGGTGAGCCGCCGGAGCGACTACGAGTTCGGCCGCACCCCGGACACGCTGGTGCCGCTGCTACCGCCGCTCTACGCGATCGAGATGACCCCCGGAGTCGCCACCGCCTCGGGCGGTCCCCGGCGCGACGCCCAGGCTCGCGTCCTGCAACCCGGTGGCGAGCCGGTTCCAGGGCTGTTCGCAGCCGGCGCGGCAGGCTCGATTTGGGGACACTTGACCGAACACGGCGGCGGGCTGACCGACGCGATCGTGTTCGGTCGGATTGCCGGACGCCAAGCCGCGGCCGCGGCCGAACTCGCCGGCGTCACCGCGCCCTGAACCCCCATTCCAACCCGAGGAGGCCCAATGAGCCAGACCATGGTCGAGGTGCAGACCCCCCGCGGGACGATGCCCGTCCACGTACACCGACCCGACCGGGACGAACCGGCCCCGATCGTCGTTCTCTACATGGACGCCCCCGGGGTCCGGCCGGCCCTGCGCGAGCACGCCGAGCGCCTCGTCGGCGCGGGCTACACCGCGCTGCTTCCCGATCTGTACTACCGGTTCGATCCGGACGAGCAACTCAACTCGGAGCGCCTCGGCGCAGGTGACCCCGAGGAGTACAAGCGAATGCACGGCCTGGTCGCGCGCGTGCACGATGACGACGTGCTCGAGGAGACACAGTTGATGCTCGAAGCGCTGCCGGATCTTTCCGCCGGTCCGTGGGGATGCGTCGGCTTCTGCATGGGCGGTCGCTTCGGAATGCGAGCGGCGGAGACGTTCGGCGCAGACATCGCGGCCGCCTCGCTGCTTCATCCCTCGCGCATCGTCACCGACCAGCCGGACTCCCCGCACCTCGAGGTGGAACGGATCGTCGGCGGGCTCTACCTCGGCTTCGGCGAGGCCGACCACGTAACTCCGGTCTCGAGCATCCCGCCCCTGCGCGAGCAACTCGAGCTGCACGGCGTCCCGTACACGATCGAGGTGCTACCGGACGCGGAACATGGCTACACGATGCCGGACCGGCCCGCCTACAATCACGACGCCGCTGAGCGCGCCTGGTCGGGGACGCTCGAGCTCTTCTCGAGGCGGCTCGCGGGCTAGCCCCAGACGGACCGCGCCACCTCAGCGACGAGCCGCAGCTTGTCGATCTGGGTCTGGGCCGTGACCTTGCGCTGAACGGCCGTCTCGGACGCCGAGGCGAATCCGCACTGGGGACCGATGGCCAGACGCTCGAGCGGATGGAAGCGCGCCGCATCCTCGATTCGGCGTCGCAGGGCGTCGGCGTCCTCCAGCTCGGTCCACTTGGTCGAGACCAGCCCGAGCGCGGCGGTGACGTGGTCGGGTAGTTCCCGGAGTGGCTCGAACCCGCCCGAGCGGTCGTCGTCGTACTCCATGTGAACGACGTCGAAGCCGCCCACCCGCGGGAAAACCGCCCGGGCGAGCGCGTTGTAGCCACCCTCTGCCAGCCACGACTGGGTGCCGTTGCCCTTGCACACGTGCAGCCCGAGGGTGACGTCGTCGGGGCGCTCGATGTCTCCCAGGCCGGCGATCAGCTCGGCGGCGGCGGGGAGAAACTGCTCGGCCGGGATGCCCGAGTCACGCTCGAATATGTCCCGAACGCCGGCATCGGCGTACGCCTCGGCCAGGTCGGGCGCGTCGATCTGGACGTACTTGCAGCCCGCCTCGATCAGCTCGGCGATCCAGCCACGGACGGCGGTGACGCCGTCGTGCGCCAGCTCGAGCGGATCGGGATAGGCGGCCCGCGATCGCTCGTTCCAGAAGCCCAGCGCGAGCAGCATCGGGCTCGGGACCGTGACCTTCACTGGCAGCCTCGACCGCGGCTGCGCGTACTGGAGCTCGGCAACTCCCGGACACGTCCTCGCGTTGACCTTGCCGGTCACGCTGAACGGCACCTCGACCTCCATCTCGGCCGCCTCGTCGCGGCCGTGGAAACGAACCGTCTGGCCGCCGACCATTTCCAGGCCGGTCATGCCCGAGACGAAGAAGTCAAAGAAGATGTCGCGGCGCATCTCCCCATCGGTCGCGACGTCGACGCCGGCTTCTTCCTGAATCCGCAGGGCCTCGTCGACCGCGCGGTCCTCCACGGCGCGATACCTGTCCATTGCCAGCTCGCCCGCGCGCATCTCCGCGCGCGCCGCCACCAGCTCGGGAGGTCGCAGCATCGAGCCGACGACCTCGGCTCGGTAGATGGTGGGCCCGCGGTTGGCCAACTCCAAAACCCCGCCTCAGGTCCCGAGGCCAAGCAGGGTCGCGGCCGTTCCGCCGAGGACGGCGCGCCGGCCGGCGTCATCGAACGCCGGGCAGCGCTCGACGAACCCGATCGGATCGGCCTCCCCCACCGGCCAGTCGCTCCCCATCACCAGGCGCTCAGCGCCGACCTGCTGAACCAGCGCGGTCAGCGTCGAGGGCTCGTAGACGCACGTGTCGTAGTACAGCCGCCTCAGATACGCGCTCGGGGGCTGCGATATGTGTACGGCGCTGTCGGGCAGGTTGTGGACGTTGCGATCCAGCCGCCCGTAGTAGTGCGGCAGGTAGCCGCCGCCGTGGGAGACGACGATCCGCAGGTCAGGGAAGCGCTCGAGCACGCCCTCGTAGATGAGCGAGGACAGCACCTTGGCCTCCTCGATCGGCTGACCGACCGAGTTCCACAGCGAGTAGTTCTGAAACCACGGGTCGCGGACACCGTCGGGATGGATGAACACGAGCAGGTCTCGGTGCGCGATCTCCTCCCACAGTGTGCGCAGCGGCGGTTCGCCGAGATACACGCCGTCGATGCTCGCCGGCAGCTGGATCACTCTCAGGCCGAGCTCCTCGTGCGCGCGGCGCAGCTCACCCAGCGCCAGCTCGACATGCTGGAGCGGCACGATGAACGATCCGACCAGACGCGTCGGAAACGCCCGCACCGCCTCGGCGACCAGATCGTTGTAGCCGCGGCTCAGCTCGAGGGCGACGTTCGGAGCCGCCCATCCGGTCGGGGTGACGGCCAGGATGGCGGAGATCAGGTGAACGTCGACGCCGCGCTCGTCCATGGCCGCCACCTGACGCGCGGGATCGAGCATCAGCTCGTTGATGTGGGCGAAGCGCGTTCCCGGCGGCGGGACGCTTGGACGCGCGCCGAAGCCGGAGGCAGCGCCGTGCGGACCCGCGATGTCCAGCGCATGCCGGTCCAGCACGTGGGCATGCGTGTCGACCACCGGTGAGGACATTCAGCGCAGAACCAGCCCGGCGTCGGCGCTGATCGTCTGCCCGGTGATGACCGCCGCCTGGGCCGAGACCAGGAACGCGAGAAGTCCGGCGTAGTCCTCGGGCTGCAGCGTGCGCTTGATCGCCTGCTGCTCGCGCACGGCGGCGAACAACTCGTCCGGCTGACCGGCCGATGCGGCGCCGGTGCGGGTCAAGCCGGGGGCGATTGCGTTCACGGTGATGCCGGCCGGACCGAGCTCGATCGCCAGCGCCCGGGTCAGACCGATGATCGCGCCCTTGCTCGTGATGTACGCCAGCAGTCCCGGTCCGGGCGGACGATCAAACGTGTCCGAGGCGATGTTGACGATCCGCCCCCACCCCTGCCGCGCCATCCCAGTCGCGAGTCGGCGACACAGCAGGAAGGCCGCCTCCACGTTGACCGCGAGCACCCGCCGCATCGCGGCTGCCGATGTCTCGGCCAGGGTGCCCCGCGTCAGGTCAGCCGCGTTGTTGACCAGGATCGAGCACGGCCCGAGGATTTGCTCGAGCCGATCGAGCGCGTCGTCGATCTGCGCCTCCGACGTGAGGTCGGCTTGGAGCGCGACGGCACGACCTCCGGTCGCCTCGATCTCGGCCGCCACGTCGGCGCAGGAGTGGCGGTCAAGCAGGCCCACGGGGCAGCCGGCGGCCGCCAGGGCATGAGCGCAGGCGGCGCCGATCCCGTCCGCCGCCGCCGCGCCCGTGACCAGGGCCACCGGAGCGGCCGGCGGTCCCGGACCCCGGAGGCTCATCCGCCCGGCGCGGCCGCGCCGTTCAGCTCGTCGATCGTCGCCTCGCCGAGGTAGCTCGCCTCGACCAGCTCGCGATTGCTGCGGAGCCTCTCGGCCGGCCCCTCGAGCACCAGATCCCCATGGTTGAGAACGTAGGCGCGGTCGGCCACCTCGAGCGCAAGCGAGATGTGCTGTTCGACGAACAACACGCCCGACCCGAGGTCTTCGGCGATCCGGCGCAGGACCGGGAGCAGTCGCTCGACGATCACTGGGGCCAGTCCAAGGCTCATCTCGTCGACGAGCAGAAGCCGCGGACGACTGACCAGCGCGCGCCCAACCGCGATCATCTGCTGCTCGCCGCCCGAGAGCACCGACGCCTTACGGCTGAGGCACTTTTCGAGCTCGGGGAGGACCTGGAGCAGCTCATCCACGGCCAGCGGACGATCACTGCGGGCGACGCGCAGGTTCTCCCGCACGGTGAGCGCACCGAACAGCGCACGGTCCTCGGGCACGAGCGAGATCCCAAGGCGCGCAAGCCGGTAGGCGGGCTGGCCGCCGATTACCTGGTCGCCGAGCCGGATCGTGCCGGAGATCGGCCTGAGCAGCCCGGCGATCGTCGACAGCGTCGTCGTCTTGCCCGCACCGTTGGGCCCGAGCAGAGCCACGACTTCCCCGGGGGCGACGGTCAGTGACAGCTGCCGCACGGCCGGGATGCCGAGGTAACCGGCGTGGAGGTTCGCCACGGTCAGCAGCGGCTCGCTCGCGGATTCTGCGCTCACGGCTCTCCTCGCTCGGTGCCCAGATAGGCCTCGATCACTTTCTGGTCGGCGCGGATCTCCGCCGGGGTCCCCTGGGCGATGAGGTTGCCGAAGTCGAGCACCATGACGCGCTCGCAGATACTCAGCACGAGCCCCATGTCGTGATCGATCAGCAGGACGGTGACGCCGTTCTGGGGAAGCGTGCGCAGGCGCTCGCCGAGCGCGCGTGTCTCCTCGGTGTCAAGGCCGGCCGCCGGCTCGTCGAGCAGCAACAGGGAGGGACGGCGCGCCAGCGCGCGCCCCACCCCGACGAGCTTACGCTGGCCGTGCGAGAGCTCGGTGGGGACGCGGTCGGCGACGTCGGCAAGCTCGGTCAGCGACAGGGCCCACTCCGCCGCCTCCTGGGCGCCGCGACGCTCCGGCCAGAAGACATGGCCGAGCGCGGACAGCATCCCCGGTGGCTCGCTCGCGACAAGCATGTTCTCGCGCACGGTGAGATCGTTGAACAGCTCGACCGACTGGAACGTGCGGACCAGTCCACGTCGGGCGAGACGGTGAGGACGCGCACCGGTGATCTCCTGTCCCTCGAAGTGCATCGTCCCGTGGCTGGCAGGCGTATAGCCGGTAAGCGCGTCGATCATCGTCGTCTTGCCGGCGCCGTTGGGCCCGATCAGACCGGTCACGGATCCCTGCTTCACGCCGAAACTCACGTCGTTGACGGCGACCACGTTGCCGTACTGCACCCGCAACTGCTGGACCTCGAGGATCGGCGCCGCCGCCGTGTCGGGTGGCACCGCCGCCGGTACGGACGCGCTCATCGACCAACCATCTCCTTCGGTGCCGACGCGGGCGGCGACTCGGTGACGCCGACGGCGGCGGGCTTCTGTCCGCGCACAGCATCGACGATCTTCAGGCGCAGCTTGGTCATGCCGGCGCCCATCTCCTTGGTCATTCCGTCTGGGTTGGCCACTGCGGTGAGAGTGAGCAGGACACCCGCGATCACGAGCTGATACTGGTTGAAGTTGAAAACGTTGTTGAGCAGCGTCGGCACGACGCCGTTGGAAGCCAGCAACGCGCCGGCGGCGACGGCGCCGGTGATCCGGCCGACTCCGCCAACGTAGGTGATCGCGAGGATGGTGAGCGACGTCCAGAGCGTGAAGGCATCGGGATTGATGTTCTGCTCCTGGTAGGCGAGCAACCCGCCGCCGATCCCGGCGATGAAGGCGGCGATCGCGAACGCGACCAGCTTGGTGCGAGCGACGTCGACGCCGATCGACGCGGCCGCGCGCTCATTGGAACGGACCGCGAGGAATATCCGCCCCATGCGCCCGTTGCGCAGCCGGGCCACAAGAAAGCCAACCAGCGCCACCATGATCACGACGAAGATCCCGAAGGCGAGCCGGGGGTAGGTCCGACCGGCGCCGACGATCGCCAGGTTGAGACCGAGCAGGTTCGGGCCGCCGACGTGTCGCCCGACGTAGCCGCCGCTGAACCAGGTGTTGTTGAACACCAGGGCGTCGAGCGCCGCGGCGGTGGCGAGGGTGGTGACCGCGAGGTTCACCCCCCGCACCCGTACCGCCGGCAATCCGATCACGAGTCCGACCGCCACCGCACAAAGGGCGGCCAGGATCAGGCCGAATGGGAAACCGATCCCTAGGCTCTGGGCGATGTGGCTGAGCATGAACGCGCTGATCCCGGCGAGCGCGTTCTGAGCCAGTGAGATCTGACCCACGTAGCCGGTAATGACCACGACCGAGAAGCAGATGCAGGCGGTGATCGCCGAGGAGATGATCGCCGACTGATATTCGGAGCTCACCAGCAGGAGCGCGATGATCCCGACGATCGCGGAGCTGCCCGCGGTGATCGCGGGCCGGTTAGGCCGGCCGACGGCCGGGTTGTGCACGTCGGTGATCGCGCCGCGCGGGGTCAGGCGCCGCGCCAGCAGGATCATCGCGATCATGATGAAGATGAAGGGCAGCCCGTCCTGAAGCCCCTGCTGGGGCAGCCAGGTCCACACCGTCTGTAGCTTCGTCAGCTCCGACTGGAGCATGCCGATCACCAGCCCCGCGATCACGGTCACGCTGAACGACGAGAACCGGCCGATCAGCGCCGCCCCCAGCGCCGGCACGATGAACAGTGTGTACGTACCGGGGTTGAGCGTGGTGATAGGCAGGATCAGGATGCCGGCCGCCGCCGCCAGGACGGTGGCGATTACCCAGTTGTAGGCCGCAATCCGGCTTGAGGAGTGACCGAGCAGCGCCGCGCCGCGCTCGTTCTCAACCGCCGCGCGGGTGATCAGCCCGAATCGCGTGAACCGGTAGACGGCGGCGAGCGTGAACCCGACCAGGATGGTCAATCCGGCCAGGTACAGGCGGTCGCTCGGCACGAACAGCCCGGCGACGTGCAGCGGCGAGTCGGGCAGGATCGGCGGCGAGCTGAGTGCGAACGTCGAGTAGTTGAGGATCGCGATCCCCTCGAGGGCGAGCATCACGCCGATCGACGCCCCCACTCTCGCCAGCGCCGGAGCGCGTCGCAGCGGCCGGTAGATGAGCACGTAGAACAGCAGTCCGAGGATTGCCGAGTAGACGAGCGTGATCACGATCGACGGGATCACGGCCATCCCATTGCTGGAGGCGACCTTGACCTGGTGCGGGATCAGGATCCAGGGGAACTGAAGCTCGCCGTTGGAGCGCAGCTCGATGTACACGTACGCGCAGAACATGGCCACGGCGCCGTGGGCGAAGTCCACGACGCCGGCGCTGCGGTACTTGAGAACGAGCCCCAGCCCGAGCACGGCGTACACCGCGCCTGAGCCGAGGCCGAGGAGGAGAAACAGGATGTAGCTTGACACTTGATAGTTACGACCGCCCTACCCCTCCCCCCGCTCAGCCGAGGAGAGGGGCGGCGCGATCTTCGCTGCTACGGGGCTACGGCCCGATGTTGGCGCCGGCCGTGTAGTCGCTCTGGACGAGCGTCGGCGTGGTGCCCTTCACCTGGTACAGATACTCGTTCGCCGAGCAGATCGCCGGTTCCTTGGCGATGGCCTGGCCGTTGCAGTCAT
Organism: Solirubrobacteraceae bacterium; assembly: GCA_035504535.1. GTDB lineage: Bacteria > Actinomycetota > Thermoleophilia > Solirubrobacterales > Solirubrobacteraceae > Palsa-465. The sequence continues at coordinate 15,558 of DATJRS010000171.1, forward strand.
ACGTCGTGCTCAGGAAGGCCGGATGGGTGCCGGTTTTCAGCACCTTGAGCATGTAGGTCGAGTTGAGCTTGCTCACGGGCGTGGTGTGGAACGCCTGCCAGATGTCCATGACGGTGCTCACGCCCCCGAGGGCCGGCGAGTCGACCACGATCTTGGCGGGCGCGTACTTGGCCAGGATCGCCTTGGTCAGAATCACGTCCGGCGTCTGGTCGGCCGCGAACAGGTCCTGGTAGGGCTCGAACCAGTACATGCCGTCGGCGCCGCCGGCAGCGGCCTTGATCACGCTGGGAGCCGAGCACGGGTCGATCGACAGGATCGGCTTCGAGTTCCCGAGGCTCTTCAGCGCGGTCAGGATCGAGACGCACTGCGACGGGCTCTCGAGCAGGATCGCGTCAGGGCTGTTGCCCAGCGCGCTGGCCACGACCGACGAGGCGTCCGCGACCGACGGCGGCAGCGAGTACAGCTTCGCCGTCCCGCCCGATTGCTGGACGCTGGGCACCTCGTAGTTCTTTGCCTGGAAGATGCCCTGCGTGTCACCGACCGCGATCACCGACACCTTCTTAGCGTTGAGGTTCTTCACCGCATACACGCCGATGTCCGAGTTGCCGCTCTGCGCAATGTCGTTGAAGATGATCGAGTTCGGCGCCGAGGATTCCGCGGGGGTCAGGTCCATGCCGCCGATGAGGGCCAGGCCCGCCTTCTTATAGAGCGGGAGCGTGTCCGCGCCGGCCAGGTCACTGGCGCCCATGATTGCGACCGGGTGGTCGGCTATCAGCTTGGTCGCACACTGGCTCGATGTCGCCGGTGACCCGTCGGTAGCGCAGAACTGAAGCTGGATCGGGTGTCCGTCGAGCCCGCCGCGATACGCGTTGACGTAGGCGATGGTCGCCTGCGCCGCCTCGCGGATCTCCGGGAAATCCACGCCCGGGTTGGTCTCGATGTTGATCATCCCGAACACGACCGGGCTGCCCGTGGCCGCATCCGGCGTCCCCAGCACCCCGCTGCTCGCGCCCCCGCTGCTACCCGATGTGGACGTCGCGGTGCTCGCGGCCTGTGTGGCGCTCGAGCTCGACGTCGAGCTACTGCTCGAACTGCTTCCGCAGGCGGCCGCGCCAATGGCAGCCAGCGCGCATACGCCCGCGAGCGCGCCTTTCCTTCCCAACCGTAGCGTCATAGCCTCGCCTCTCATCTCTCTGGCGCGCACGGCCCGAACAGGTCGTGCAGTGACAGTGGTGCGGTAACTGAGCACCGCCGCCGCGAGTCTACACACTTGCCTGGAATGTATGCAAGTGAGGGAAACGCATTCTTAAGAAGCCGATTCGCCCGAATCCGCGGGGTGGGCGGGGTGGGCGGGGTGGGCGGGGTGCGCGGGTCCTAAATCATGCGGCCCGGCGACAACGTTGAGTAGGGGCTCGCCGGCATGGCGGCGGCGGATTTGATCGCCCACGAGACCGAAAACGCGCGGGAGCGTCAGCGTAGTCGCTCCCGCCACGTGCGGGGTATACAGCAACTGCGGTAGCTTGCGGAGTGAATCGTCGGGCGAAAGGGGGTCCGGCGTCGTTACATCGAGCGCCGCGCGCAGCCGCTCTCGCTTGAGCTCCGACTCGAGCGCGTCCTGATCCACCACAGCACCCCGCGCTGCGTTGACCACGATCGCCCCGTCCGGCAGGCGGGCCAGGAACTCCGCGTTGACCAGATGATGCGTCCGGTCGCTCAGCGGCAGGGCGAGCACGACGACATCCGCCCGAGGCAGGAGCTCGAGTAGGTCTTCGGGACCGTGCACGCCCTCGCGGGCGCGGCTGGCGACGCGGATGACGTCGACCTCGAATCCGGCGAGCCGGCGCTCGACCGCCTGGCCGATGCCTCCGTAGCCCGCGATGAGCACGGTCTTGCCGATCAGGCTGTCGCTCTGCTCTCGCGCCGTCGACCCGCTCACCTGCTGGTGGACGTAGGCGGGCAGGCGCCGGGCGATGGCCAGCAGCGCGGCCAGCACCCACTCGGCCACCGGCCCGTCGTGCACGCCTGCCGCGTTGCACAGCGTGACGCCGTCGGGCACGTAGGGCCGGATATGGTCATAGCCGGCCGTGAGCATCTGGATCACCCGCAGCTGTGGCAGCTTGCTCAGCGGGATCGCGTAATCGGGGATGGGCGGGAACGGCGGGACCCAGAGGTCGACCCCGTCCCCGCCGCCCGGCGGATCTCCTCTGGCGTCCCAGAGCTCGACGCTTACGCCGTCCGGAAGCGGCCCGATCTCCTCGAGCGCCTCGGCCATCGGAACCAGCGCGCGCATCGTCTTGGGCAGCGCGTCAGCTGGTATGGCCGGACCGGCCGCTCATACCTCGAACACCTTCTGCTCCACCCCGTGGAGCGGCGGCGAGACCCCGCCCGCCTCGACGAACACGTTGTCGCACACCCACAGCACCGCGCCTCGATGCACGTACATCGGGTGCAGCGCCAGCAGCATCCCCTCGGCGAGCTCCATCGGCTCGTCGCTGCGCACGAGCGGACGCTCGACGATGTCATAGCCCTGGCCGTGGCAGTGCACCCGCTTCTCCTCGGGCCGGCCGTGCTCGCGCAGAAACGCGTTGTAATCGGCCGCCACCCCGCGCGCGCTCGCGCCGGGGCGGATCGCTGTGGCGCAGTGGCGCCAGGCCTGCACCGCGAACTCGTGCTCAGCGAGGAGGTCCTCGTCAGCGGAACCAATCACGATCGTCCGGCCGAGCTCGCTGTAGATCCCGTCGGGGCCGGCTGGTTCAACCAGGATTGTCAGGCGATCGCCGCGCTGCAGGACGCGGGTCTGGTTGCGGGGCGGCTTGAAGATCACCGGCTCCCCGGGCGGCCCCGCCCCGACCATGATCGGCCCGTGCTCGCTGCCACCTTCGCGCGCCACGGCCTGCGCCGCCGCGGACACGTCCCATTCGGTGCGACCGGGCTCGATCGCCTCGAGCGCGGCTTCGAACGCCGCGACCTGAAGCGCGACGCTGCGGGCGATTGCCTCCCGCTCGTAGGGAGACTTGATCGCCTTGACCGGGTCGACCACATCGGCGGCGTCGAGGAACGTCGTGTCCGGCAACTCCTCCTTGACGTGCGCCACCAGGCGGTAGGGCATCTGCGCCAGCCCGACCAGGCCGATCCGGCCGCCGGCGTGCTCGCGCAGCACGCGCACGATCTGCTCCGCGTCGTACTCGGCGGTGTAGGAAGCCGAGGAGAAGCTCCAGGTGGTCAGGACCCGTTCCACGCCGTACAGCGAGGGGTCGCCCGACACATCTCGCTCCTGGCCGTGGGGGCCGTGCATCACGAGCGCCATCGGCCCCTCAGCCGGGAAGATCACGCTGAGCGGGTACCCGCCGGACGCCGACAGGTCGGAGAAGTATTTGACGTACCCGCCGAGGCTGTCGACGTGGTTGTGGATCAGCAGCGCGTCGATGCCATGCTCGGCCATGTTCGCCCGAACCTCGCGCCAGCGGCGATCGAGTTCATACTCGGGCGTCGCCCAGCGCACATGCTCGGATCGCTCGCCTACCGCCATCATTCCATCCTACGGGATAATGTCGAACAAAGGCCCGGTTGCATACAGGTTGAGTTTCTGTATTCTATGCGCGCAGGCCGGGGCAGGGGTCCGGCGTCCAACGACTAAGGGAACCAGAGACACTCATGAAGCTCGTCACCTATAACGACGGTCGGGTGGGGCGCGTCGAGGGGGAGCGCGTCATTACGCTTGACGTGCCGTCGATGCGGGAGTACTTCGCCCGCATGGAGAGGGGCGATGCGCCGAAGCCGACCGGTGAGGAACACGCACTCGAGGACGTGACGCTACGCGCGCCGATCATCCCGAAGAAGTTCTTCCACACCTCCGGCAACTTCCGCGAGCACCATGAGGAGTCCACCCGAGTCAACTGGTCACACCCGGTGCTGCCGTGGATCGTGTTCTTCCAGAACATCGACGCGATCATCGGGCCAGACGAGGCGATCGTGTACCCCGAGGGGATGACCAACGAGCTCGATTACGAACTCGAGCTTGCGGTGGTGATCGGCAAGTCGGGCAAGTTCTTCTCGCCCGAGGAGGCCGAGGAGTACATCGCCGGCTACGTGGTCTTCAACGACATCACCGCGCGCGACATCCAGCGCGAGGAAATGAAGTCGGGCGTGTTCTGCCTGTCCAAGAGCATCGACACGTTCTGCCCCCTGGGCCCCTGGATCGTGACCCCCGACGAGGTCGACGACCCGCACGAGCTCGGTATGGAGTTGCGCGTGAACGGTCAGCCGCGGCAGCAGTCACACATGAGCCGGATGTCAGTGACGGTGCCCGAGCTGATCAGCCACTACTCAGCGATGGGCTACACCGCCGGCGACATCATCTCAACCGGCACGGTCTCCGGCGTCGCCGGCTTCAGCGACGATGCAGCGTCGTTGTACCTGAAACCCGGGGACGTGATCGAGGCCGAAATCGAGCGCGTCGGCATGCTGCGCAATCCCGTCGTGTCCTGGGAGTCGGCGCATCCGGATATTGCGCCGCGCACCCTGGAGCACGCCTAGCCGTGACCGCCGCGAGCGCCTGAGCATGGCTCTGTCCACAGGCGCGGTGCTGCTCGAGCGCGGCGAGGAGGGCTACGAGCGGGCCCGCAGGGCCGCCATCTGGAACGAGTACAAGCCCGAGCGCTATCCGCAGGCGATCGTGCTCGCGCGCAGCGCCGAGGATGTCCGCGAGGCGGTGCGGTACGCGCGCGAACGCGCGCTGCGGGTGAAGGCCCGCTCAGGCGGGCACAGCTGGACGGCCTCGAGCGTGCGCGAGGGGGCCCTGCTGATCGACCTGAGCGGCATGACGGCGATCGAGTTCGACGCGGGGACGGAGATAGCGGCGGTGGAGCCAGGGTGCAAGGGACGTGAGTTGAATGGTCTGCTCGCCGATCACGGCCTGTTCTTTCCCTCCGGCCATTGCCCGACGGTCGGGCTCGGTGGGTTCCTGCTCCAGGGCGGGTGGGGCTGGCTCTCGCGGGTGATCGGGCCCGCGTGCCTGAGCGTGGTCGGCGTCGACGTGGTCACCGGGACCGGCGAGCTGATCCACGCCGACGCCGAGCAGAACGCGGACTGGCTGTGGGCGGCGCGCGGCGCCGGAGCCGGCTACTTCGGAATCGTGACGCGCTTCTACCTGCACTGTCACCCGCGGCCGGCGGCGATCTGGGAGGCCCACCACGTCTATCCGATGGAGCTTCGCGACGAGGTGCTGACGTGGGCGCTCGAGGCCGAGCCCTCGTTCCCGGACGAGCTTGAGTTTGCGATCATGGCGACGACCCCTCGTGGGCCGGACGGCAGCGTGATCGACGGCCCGCCGGCGCTCGTGCTGATGTGCTCGGTCATGTCGAATAGCGACGAGGAAGCCGAGGCAGCGCTGGCCCTGCTCGACGGCTGCCCCGTGCGGGACCGCGCCTTCGAGGCGATGCCGGCGCGCAAGCGTTCGTTCGTCGACCTCTATGACGGACCGGATTCAGTCGAACCCGAGGGATTCCGGTGGGCGGCCGACGGGATGTGGACGAACGCCAGACCGGGTCAGCTGGTGCCCGCGGTGGCCGACCTATTCGACACCATCCCGTCCGGGGCGTCGCACGTGTTCTGGTACGCCTGGCGCGAACGCGAGCTGCCGGACGCCGCGATCTCCGTCCAGGGTCCGTTGTACCTGGCCGCGTTCGCCGGCTGGACCGACCCGGGGGAAGACGAGGCGATGCTGGCCTGGCCGGTTGCGCAAATGCGGCGCCTCGAGCCGCTGTCGCTGGGGATCCAGTTGGCGGACGAGAATCTCCATGCCCGCCCGGCCCGATTCCTGTCGGACGAGAACGCCGCTCGGCTCGAGGCCCTGCGGGTTAAGCACGACCCGGAAGGACGCTTCCTCAGTTACCTGATGCCGGAGGGATGACATGAAGCTGCTCGGAGTGTCCGCCGGAGGGGCCGGCGGAAGTGCGGAGATCCTGCTCGAGGCTGCGCTGATGGAGGCGGAGGCCCTCGGCCACGAGGTCGAATGGGTACGACTCGACGACCTGCGCATTGCCACCGGGCCTATGTTCGGCGAGGTCGAGGACGATTGCCCGTGGTTCTGGGACCAGGTGATGGCGGCGAACGGGATCATCTACAGCGCGCCGATCTACTCGCGCATGATCCCCGGAAAGCTGCGCCTGATCGCCGACCGGGTGTTCGGGCCCCACGCCGACGTGGGGTTCATCGAGCTGCTGATGGAGCGGCAGCGGGCCGGTGATCCGATCCGGGTTCCGTTCCGTCCCGACGAGCGGGCGCTGCGCAATCGCGTAGTCGGCTTCATCGCGGTGGGGGGCGCGCTCGGATCGCAATGGACCACCCTTGCGCTACCGGAGATGCATTCCCTGGCGTTCTCGATGCGCGACGGCGTCGTCGACCAGATGTGCGTCTCCGGCGCCGGCACGCCCGCCTCGGTCGTGCTTGACCCGACCGCCGTCGCGCGGGCGCGTCAGCTGGGACGGAACGTGGCCGAGCAACTGGGTCGGGAGTTTGAAGACGTCGAGTACCGCGGCGAGCCGGGGCTGTGCCCGCTGTGTCACCTCAACGTGATCGACGTGCGCGGCCAGGTGGTGGAGTGCGCCAGCTGCGGCGCCGAGGGGCGGCTCGAGGCGGACGGCAGCGGCGTCCGAGTTGTCTTTCCGCCCGAGGGACTCGAGAAGTCCGTGATCAGCATGACCGAGAAGCGTGCTCACTCGCTGGAGATCCTCGACACCGCGGCGCGGCACGCCGCCCGGGCGGATGAGATCGCTGCCGGCGTCGCGACATTCGCCCATTGGGGTCACCGGCTCGTCCCCGACTCGCAGACGGCCAAGGCCTAACCGCAGCCGGACGAGGCTTCCCCAGCCCCGCGCTCGGGGAATCCGGCGCAGCTACGTCTCGCCTGAGAAGCGGGCTGACCCCGAATCCCCGAGCGAGGCCCGTTCAACCTGACGGACAACTCACCACTCGCCAAGTCCCGGGCCACGAGTGGCCCGTTCTCCGCACCAGAGCCGAGTAAACGGCCGTTGACCGCCAGCGGCCGGGCGAGTGGCGAGTGGCCCGGCTTCCCCACTTCCCGGCTTCCCGGCCCCCCGACTTCCTGCCTTTCCGCCTTCCCGCCTTCGTCGCACCAATACCGATACGTATACAGATATAAATATCTGTATACGTATACCTATAGCTTGAAGACGCGCTCGGCGTTGCCGTGGGCGAGCGCGGCGCGTTCCTCGTCGGTGAGCGGTACGGCGGCGAACGCTTTGACCTCTTCGCTCAGGTCCTCGAACGGGTAGTCGGCGGCGAACAGGACGCGGTCGGGGCCCATCACCTCCAGGCAGAAACGGATCGAGGCCGGCGCGTGGTTCATCCCGCTGGTCGAGACCAGGAAGTGCTCGCGGAAGTATTCACTCGGGCGCCGCTCGAGGTGCGGGGTGGTCTTGGCCTTCGTCTGGGCGTGGTGGGCGTCCAGCCGCGGCAGCGAGAACGGGATGTGCTCGCCAAGGTGGCCGAGGACCATCTGCAGCCCGGGGTAGCGATCGAAGGTTCCGGACAGGATGATGCGCAACGCGTGCAAGCCGGCGTCGGCCGCGTAGCCCCACATGGCCGCCATAAGCCCGTAGTCGAGGTAGGGCTCGACCGCGCCGGCGGGCAGCAAAGCCGGGTGCAGGTAGATCGGCGCACCCAGAGCCTCGGCGGCTTCGAAGATCGGGGCGAACCGCGGGGCATCGAGATACTCGCCGCGGGCGTGGGAGTTGATCACCACACCCCGGAAACCCAGCCGCCCCACCGCTCGCTCGAGCTCGGCCGCCGCCGCCCCGGGATCCTGGGGAGCGAGGCAGGCGAGGCCGGCGAACCGCGACGGATGCTTGCCCACCCCCTCGGCCAGTCCGTCGTTGCCGACACGGGCCAGCGCCGTCGCCTCGGCGGGCTCGAGCATCTGCAGGTTGGCCACGGTCGATAGCGAGAGAAGCTGGAGATCGATGCCGGCGACGTCCATGGCGGCGATCCGGCCGGCGCCCAGATCCATAGACCGTACCCCGAGTCTCTCCCGAGCGCCATCCTCGAGCGCGGCACCCGCCTCGCGCCAGCCGCTGCCGGCGGCCGCCGGACTCTCCAGGTACTGCTGCATTGCGCTGACCAGCTCCGGGAGCATGAAGTGCTCCTCCACCCCGATCAGCCGCCCCGAGTCGCTCACGCGGTCACCGGCCGCGCCCCCTCGGATGACACATCGGCGATCGCCCGCGGCGTCCCGGGCGCACCGTAGACGGCCATGCGACCGGCCTGCCCGTCGGCCTGGAGCGGCGGCCAGTCCATCGTCTCGCTGTGGACGAACCGCCGCCAATCGGTAGTCAACATGTCCGACACCGCCGCAACGGCGTCTCCCTCCCCGGCGAGCCGACCGGCGACACCACCGTCCCGCCAGCTCTCAAATAGCAGCGGAACGTCGATTGAATGCGTGGCACCCAGGTCGTCCTCGGCGGCGGGATGCTCGATCAGGTAGCGATGGACGTCGGCCCCGGCGGCCGCGCGCGCCGCGCTCCACCGTCGCACCGGCCCGGAGAACCACGCTTCGGTGACGATCGCGCACAAGACGTCGTTCGCGCTCACCGCGCGTCCCGCCGCCGCCGCGCGCTCGCGCTCCGCCGCGATCAAACCGCGCGCGTCCTCCGCTCCAGCCAGGTTCGCGACCATCTCCTCGAGCCGCTCCTCGTCGGGGGCGACGCGCCGGCCGCCGGCCCGAAAGAAGAACGTACCCTCCGCCGAATTGGTCCCGATCAACACCGGGATCTCGGCGCTGGCCCCGGGCACCTGCGCCGGATCCGCCGGCAAGCTCGCCGGATCGACGATCGGCATCGCGCCGCCGCGGGTGCCCCGAAAAGCCGGTGTGGCCAGCAGCTCCTCGTGGCAGTCGACGATCGTCTGCACCGGCAGCTCGCGCAGCGCCTTCAGCCGAGACCGCACGCCCCCGCCGCCCGCGAGCGCACCGCCCGCCAAACGCGCGAACATCGCCTCGCTCCAAGATCGACCCAGCTCGGCGTCGACGACGAGCTCGTGCAGCGGCGGGGACTGGACGATCGCGCGCCCGAACAGCCCAGCGGCGTCGGGCTGGGAAAGCAGGTGCAGGACGCTGCCGGCGCCGGCCGATTCGCCGGCGAGCGTCACTCGCGCCGGGTCCCCACCGAAGGCAGAGATGTGCTCGGCCACCCAGCGCAGCGCGGCCAGCTGGTCGAGCAGCCCCCAGTTGCCGGCCGGGCCGAGCGGGTCGACCGCCAGGTCCGGGTGCCACAGCCAGCCGAGTGAGCCCAGTCGATAGTTGATCGTGACGACCACGGCGTCTAGCCGGCGCGCCAATCGCTCGCCCTCGAGCAGCGGATTGCTCCCCCACCCGAGCGCCCAACCTCCTCCATGCAGGAACACGAAGACCGGATGCGGACCGTCCCCGGGCGGTGAGAACACGTTGGCGCTGAGACAGTCCTCGGCGGCAGGCGCCAGCGGACCGTGCGCCCACTCCGAGAACGGCCGCGCGGGCTGCGGGCAGATCGGTCCCGGCCAGCGGGCATCGCGCTCGCCCACCCACGCAGCCGCGGGCGCCGGCGGGGACCACCTTCCGGCCCCTGCCGTCGAGGCCGCGTACGGCACGCCGCGGCAGATCCCGACCCCGGCGCGTGACCGCGCTCCTCGCAGCCGCCCCAGCCCGGTGGGAACGATCCAGTCGCTCAACTCCCCGCCTCTAATGGATGCACAACAGTAGAGTGTATTCATTAGCGCCACGCATGACCCACGCGCCGAGCCGCCCGAGGGGCGCTCTCCGGCGTCGGCAGAGATGGCACATCTGGGCCACGTCGAGCTGCTCACACCCCGCCCCGAGGACAGCCTCCGTTGCTTCGTCGACGTGCTCGGCCTGCGAGAGGTCCACCGCAGCGCGGACAGCGTCTACCTCCGCGGCGAATCCGAGTACGAGCGCTACGGGCTCAAGCTGACGGCGGCTCCGTGCGCCGGCATCGGCCATCTCGGCCTGCGAACGACTGCGGCGCGGGCTCTGGAACGCCGGGTCGCAGCACTCCAGCAGGCCGGCGTCGCAGGCGCGTGGATCGAGGGCGAGTTCGGCCACGGCCCAGCCTTCCGTTTCACCGCACCCCAGGGCCACGCCATCGAGCTCTACTGGGAGACCGAGCGCCAGACGCAGGAGCCCGGCGAGCCACCGCTTCCTCGCGACCGCCTCGGCCGGCGAGGCGGCCCCGGCGTCGCGACCCGTCGTCTGGACCACGTCAATCTCCTCGCGGCGGACGTCTCGCCGGCCCGCGATTTCGCCTGGCGGCACCTCGGCCTGTCGCTCTACGACGAGCTGCGCGAGGACGACGGGTCGACCAGCGCGGCGTGGCTGTCGGCGGGTCAGCGGCCGCTCGAGCTCGTCTACACCCGGGATCGCTCTGGTTCCTCCGGGCGACTGCACCACGTCGCGTTCTGGGTTGACACCCGGGAGGAGGTGCTGCGCGCCGCCGACATCTTCATCGATCGCGGAGTGCCGATCGAGGTGCCACCCGCCCAGCACACGATCGGGCGCAGCTTCTTCCTGTACGGGTTCGAGCCGGGTGGCAACCGAATCGAGGTCACCACGGGGGCAGACTTGGTGCTCGACCCGGATCCGCCCACCCGGATCTGGACCGCCGCCGAGCGCCGGCGCGGGATCGGCTGGGGCACCGTGTTTCCGCCGAGCTGGCACGACTACGGCACGCCTGACAACGACTGACCCGCTCAGGCTGCGCTCACGGCAGCCGGCGCCGCGCCGATAGCGCGCGCGAGGTGCCGAGGGCCGCGGCCCGCACCGCCGGCGCCAGCCGCTCGACGACGGTGCCCCCGGCCCTGGTGACGATCGACAGCGAGGCGATCACCTCGCCCCGGGCGTCGACGATCGGTGCGGCCACCGACACGGCATCGACCGTCACCTGCCGGTCGGAGACCGCGAAGCCGTCTCGCCGGATGGCCACCAGCATCCGGCGCAGCCGCTCGGGATCGGTGACGGTGTGCTCCGTGAAACGGAGCAAAGTTCCCCCGAGGACATCGCGCTGCACCGGCTCGGGCGCGTGCGCGAGCAGGACCAACCCGTTCCCGGAGGCGTGCAGCGGGAAGCGGCCCCCTACCCGGGTTAGCACCCCCACCGCCTGCCGACCGGCGATTCGCTCGATGTAGACGACCTCATGGCCTTCCCGAACCCCGAGTTGGACGTTTTCGTGGGTGACCTCGTACAGGTCCTCCAGGAACGGCAGCGCGGCCTCGCGCAGCGGCACGCCGCGTGGCGCCAGCGACGCGATCTCCCACAGACGAAGGCCGATGCGGTACCTGCGATCGCCGTCGCGCTCGAGCGCCCGAGATCCGCACAGCTCCCCCACCAGACGATGGGTCGTGGTGAGCGGGAGTCTCGCGCGGCGGGCGATCTCCGACAGCGTCAGCGCCGGGTACTCGGGGGTGAACGTCTCGAGCACGGCGAACGCGCGTCCGGTGACCGATCGGCCGGGGTCTCGCTGGCTGACTTTTCCCAGAGCGAACATTGTTGCGGTTCCTTCCGCTGAGCGGAAGGGTCCGTTGCGGTCCCTCACAAGCGCCCATAGGCTCAAGCCATGAGGGCGCACCTCAGTTGACGACCTCGACGCCGTTTCGGGACTCCCTACAGGCGTCCGGCGCGTTCACCATCGCGGTCGAGCTGGTGACGGCCCGCGGCGTGGTCACGACCGAGCGCAGCCGTGCGCTGGTCGATAAGGCACGCGCATTGGCCGCCGACCCGCGGATTGACGTGCTGTCGATCACCGACAACCCGGGTGGCCACGCCATGCTCGCGCCGGACACGCTCGGCACGGACCTGCTCTCGCGCGGCCAGCAGGTGATCATCCATCTGGCCTGCAAGGACTGGAACCGCAACGCGCTCGAGAGCCGCGGCTGGAAGCTCGCCTCCGAGGGCTTTGACAACGTGCTGTGCCTGTCGGGCGATTACCCGCTCGACGGCTACGGTGGTACCGCGGCGCCGGTGTTTGACATCGACTCGGTCGGCCTGCTCAAGCTCTACAGCGACATGAACGCCGGCCTGCATGTCGCGAAGACCGACGAACGGCTCGAGCAGACCAACTTCTTCCTGGGCTGCGTGGTCACCAATCACAAGCTCCACGAGCGTGAGGTCGTCCCCCAGTACCAGAAGCTGGCCAAGAAGGCGCGGACCGGTGCGCGGTTCGTGATCAACCAGATCGGCTACAACGCTCGCAAGGACGACGAGCTCCTCCGCTACATCGCGCGCGAGGATCTCCCAGTCCGGAGCCTGGCCAATGTGTTCCTCCTCTCCCGCCCGGCGGCGCGCGCGTTTCACGCCGGGCGGATCCCCGGCGTCATCGTGACCGACGAGCTCCTGGCCCTGGCCGAGCGCCAGGGCGCCAGCCCCGACAAGGGCCGCGCCTTCTTCCTCGACCTGGCGGCCAAGCAGCTGATGGTCGCACGCGGGCTGGGCTTCAACGGCGCGTACCTGGGCGGACACGCCACTGGCGAGACGTTCTTCGAGATCCTCGATCGCGCCCGCGCCTACGCCGGCTCCGACTGGCGTGAGCTGTCCCGGGAGCTGCGGTTCGGTCGCCCCGGCGAGTTCTACCTGTTCGAAGCCGACCCCGACACGGGCCTGTCCTCAGACCAGTTCAACCCCAACTACCTCGCCTCCAAGCGCAAGCGCCGCACGGACCTGCACGTGCCACTCAGCTACCGCTTCAGCCGCCGCGTCCACCAGACCGTGTTCGATCCCGCCGGAGCGCTGTACGAGCCGGCGCGCTCGTTCTACGAGAAGGTCGACGCCGCCCCCAGACCGGTCGGCCGCGCCGCCCACCTGCTCGAGCAGGCCGCGAAGGTGCCGATGTTCAAGTGCCGCGACTGCGGTGACTGTTCGCTGCCCGACATCGCATACGTGTGTCCGGAATCGATCTGCGCCAAGAACCAGCGAAATGGTCCCTGCGGGGGGACGCGCGATGGGCTGTGCGAGGTGTATGACTCGGAGTGCATCTGGTCACAGGCCTACGAGCGCCTGAAGGCTTACGGTGAAGAGGAGGACATGCTGAGTAACCCCGTGGTGCTCAAGGACAACGCGCTGGCACGGACCAGCGCGTGGGCCAACACATTTCTGGGCCGTGACCATCACGCCAAGTCCGGCGAGTTCAGCGGCTAGCGGGCCGCGAGGCCGAAGGCCTCGTCGGTGCGGCCCGCTGAATCAACGCGGGCCGCGAGGCCGAAGGCCTCGTCGGTGCGGCCCGCGGAATCAAGACACTGCCAACAACTGACGTCAAGGAGAGAGGCATGGCTGCAAGCAATCTTCAAGAGGTCCTGGATCAATCCGGGGATGTCGTCGAGCTGCTGCGTAACTCGCAGATCGGCGCCTATATCTATCCGGTGGTGCCGTACGAGTTCACCAACTGGCGCCACGAGCAGCGTGCCTGGCGCGAGACGGCGGTTCTGTTCGACCAGTCACACCACATGGTGAACTTCTGGTTCAAGGGTCCGGATGCCCTCAAGCTGGTCTCCGACGTCGGGATCAACAGCGTGGCGAACTTCCCGGTCAACATGGCCAAGCAGTTCGTCCCCTGCACGCCGGCTGGTCACGTGATCGGCGACGGCATCCTGTTCCACCTCGACGAGGACGAGTTCGTCTGGGTCGGCCGCAATCCAGCCGCCAACTGGCTGAATTACCACGCCGCAACGGGCGGCTACAAGCTCGACTTCGAGTACGACAACCGTTCTCCCTCCCGCCCGTACGGCAAGGCCGTCACGCGCAAGTACTGGCGCTTCCAGATCCAGGGCCCAAACGCCTGGCAGGTGATCGAGGCGGTCAACGGCGGCCCGGTCGAGCAGCTCAAGTTCTTCCGTATGGCCGAGATGAACGTCGCCGGCCAGCGCGTCCGAACCCTGCGGCACGGCATGGCGGGCGAGCCGGGTCTCGAGCTTTGGGGCGCGTACGAGACCTACGACGAGATTCGCGGTGCCATCCTCGAGGCGGGCAAGGAGTTCGGCCTCGAGCCGTGCGGCGCCCGCGCTTACGCGTCCAACACGCTCGAGTCGGGCTGGATCCCCTCGCCCCTGCCGGCCATCTACACCGGCGACGGGGTTCTCCGCAGCTACCGGGAATGGCTCGGCGCGGACAGCTACGAGGCGAACAATGCACTGGCGGGCAGTTTCGTCTCGGACAAGATCGAGGACTACTACCTGAACCCGTGGGAGCTCGGGTACGGCCAGTTCGTCAAGTTCGACCACGACTTCATCGGCCGCGACGCGCTCGAGCAGATCGAACCCGACGCTCAGCGTAAGAAGGTGACGCTGGCCTGGGACGACGAGGACCTGACGCGGATCCTCTCCTCGGTGACGTTTGCTCATGAGGAGCCGTTCCAGTTCTTCGATCTGCCGATCGCTAACTACGGCTCGTCGAACTTCGACTCGGTGCTCGATGCCGACGGCAACGTGCTGGGCTATTCGATGTTCACCGGCTACAGCGCCAACGAGAAGCGGGGGCTCTCACTCGCCACCGTCGACCCTGCGGTCGAGATCGGTAGCGAGGTCCACGTGGTGTGGGGCGAGCCCAACGGCGGCACCCGCAAGACGACGGTCGACCACCCCCACCAGCAGATCCACGTCCGCGCGGTGGTCAGCCCAGTGCCGTACTCAGAGCCGGCCCGGGTTTCCTATCACGAGGGTTGGAGGACGGCGACGGCACGCTGAGCTGGGGGCCGATTCCCCGAAACACCCACAGAAAAAACGTTACGCCACAGAAGCCCCGTTAGGCGACATATTCCCGCAACCGCGGTGAGCTGTCCTGGCGCGACTCGCCCGGGGTCACCTCGGCGAGGATCTCGACCGCGCGCTCGAGCTGGGGCGGCGGAAGCGTAAACGGGAGCCGGATGTGGCGCTCGAGCAGGCCGGCGGCCGCGAACCGAGGGCCCGGCGTCAGGTGCACGTCGCGGCTCGCGGCCTCGAGCGCCACGCTGGTGCTGATCGGTCCCGGCAGCTCCGCCCAGATGTAGAGCCCCCCGGCCGGCAGCTCGTATCGCCAGGCCGGGAGCCGGACGTCCAGCGCGCCGGCCAGCGCGGCGCGCCGGATCCGGATCATCTCGCGCCGCTCGGCCAGGATCTCGTCCAGGCGTGCAAGGGTATGCGTGGCCACGATCTGTTCGAACAGCGGACTCGCCAGGTCGATGGCGGCGCGCGCGGTGACCATGCGGTGAATCACCGCCGGATCGGCACGGGCCCATCCCACCCGGAGGCCGCCCCACACCGCCTTGCTGAGCGAGCCGATCGTGATCGTGCGCGCGTCGCCGAACACGCCGGCCGGCGCCGGCATCGGCACCGCGTCCAGGTTCAGCTCGGCGAACGTCTCGTCGATCACGGCGGTCGCGCCCACGCCCACGAGCGCGCGCAGCGAACGCCGGCGGCCCTCCGCGTCCATGACAATTCCCGTTGGGTTGTGGAAATCGGGCATTAGGTATGCCAGCGCCACTGACTCATCGCGCGCGACGGCCTCGACGGCGTCGACGTCCCAGCCGTCCCGGCCCAGCGGCACCGGCGTCAGACGTGCCCCGACGCCGCGCAGCGCGTCCAGCGCGGCGGGATAGCTCGGCAGTTCGACCAGGACGCGCCGCCCGCGGGGGAGCGTTGCCCGGATCGCGAGGTCGAGTGCGTGCAACGCCCCGTTGGTGACGAGGATTTGCTCGGGGCGGGTGGGGAGCCCGCGCCGCTCGAACCGCGCGGCGATCGCGCGACGCAGCGGAGGCAGGCCAAGCGGGTCATAGCCGTGGTGGTCGAGCCACCGCGGCAGCTCGCGGACAGCCTCCGCAAACAGTTCCTCCAGCGCGGCCGGCGCCGGCAGCGCCGCGATCCGCAGGTCGAGCCCGGCGCCGGAGACGATCGCATCCGAAGGAGCCGCCCGGTTCCCCCCCGGCAGGGTCACCCAGCTCCCGGCGCCTTGCCGGCTCTCGACGTAGCCCTCCTCGCGCAGCTGGTCGTAGGCGCTGGTCACCGTCGCCCGGCTGACCCCCAACGCGATGGCTAGCCCGCGCTCCGCCGGCAGCCGGCTCTCGATCGCGAGACGGCCGTCGAGGACCAGCGCCCGAACCGCTCCGGCGAGCCGCTCCCGGCTGACGCCATCGCGCCGCCACGGGCCGAGCAGCTCGACAACTCGCTGGGCCGGAACGATGGCCACCGACCACTTCTAGCAAATTGGCCTGCGACTGTACAGGCCATTGTCTGGCAGACTCGGCCAATGTCCTGGCTCCGGCCCCCACGCGTCCGACGCCTGGTCCAGCTCTACGTCGGCCTCGTCCTGTACGGGCTCAGCGCTTCGATGCTCCTGCTCGCCGGCCTCGGCGTCGACCCGTGGGATGTCCTGCATCAGGGGCTCTCGCGCCGGCTCGGCCTGGGCGTGGGCACGTGGGCGATCATCGTCGGCCTCGCCGTGCTGCTGCTCTGGATTCCGCTCCGGCAGCGCCCGGGGTTCGGCACGGTCTCCAACGTGATCGTGGTTGGCCTGGTGATCGACGCGGTCCTGGCGGCGGTGCCCCCGGTGCATGGGCTGCCCGCCCGGGTGCTCGTGATGTGCGGCGGCGTGGTGCTGAACGGGATCGCCACCGGCGCCTACATCGGCGCCGGCCTGGGGCCGGGGCCGCGCGACGGCCTCATGGTCGGCCTGGCCGCGCGCGGTCACTCGATCCGCGTGGTGCGCACCTGCATCGAGATTACGGTCCTCTTGACCGGCTGGCTGCTGGGCGGCACGGTTGGCCTCGGCACGGTCGTGTACGCGCTCGGAATCGGGCCGATCGCGCACATCTCAATCCCGCGCCTGGCGATCGAGCGCTCCAGCGGCACCGTGTAAAGCGAGTGTCAGTTATCAAACTGTTCTTTGCGAGTCACTCGCAACTCTCAGCTCGTGCCTCTGTTAGGTGATGTACTGAACAGACACGAAGGGAGGCAGCATGCGCAGAATGCGCGTCGCCGCGGCAATCGTGCTGATTGTCTTTGGCGTGCTCGCGGTCGCCATCACAACCGCCGGACGTCCGGCGCCGGCCTCGGCCGCTTCTAGTCCACCCACCGTCACGACTGCCACACCGAGTGAAATCAGTCAGTCGACGGCGATGCTGAGCGGGACCATCAATCCGAATGGTCAGTCGACCACCTATTACATCGAGTACGGCACGTCGACGACGTACGGGACGCAGACGAGCCCCGCCGACGTGGGCTCGGGAACGACGCCCGTCGCCGTCCACCAGGAGATCTTCGGCCTCAGCCCGAACACCACCTATCACTACCGGCTGGTGGCCACGAGTTCGGCCGGCACCACCGATGGTGCCGATCAGACGCTGACCACGCCGTCGACGGCTGTCAGCCAGGTGGCCGTGCTCGGGCACGAGGGGTTCGTCTCGCCCGGCTGGGTGGTTGGCGCCGAGCTCGGTTGCTTCCACGGCACAAGCGACTGCGCGGGTCACCTCACCATGTCGCACAACGGGACGACGATCGCGCAACGCGACTACTCGATCCCGGCCGACAGCGGCGGCTTCCAGAACATGGAACTCAACTCGACCGGTCAAACCGAGCTCGGGTCCAATGGCGTCTGGCACCTGCTGCCGGTGACCATCACGGCGACGCAGACGGGCGCACCGACCGTGTCGTGGGTCATCCACCTCGCTCGCTGGGTGTGGCACTGATCCCATTGGGTTAGCCGGGGCGTCGTCCTTTTATTCGACGCTCCGCCCATCTCCCAGGGCCCATGGGGCGCGCCGGTCGACTCCCCCCGGTGCGCCCCGGTCCTGCTCCAGATCAGCGCCGGCGCGCGCGCAGCTCCCGGTTCTTCAGCCGATTGCCGCAGAGCGACATATCGCACCAGCTCCCCTGCTGGTTGCGTGACCGGTCATAGAAGGCCCATTGGCAGTCGGGGTTGCCGCACACCTTGAGCCGCGCCCAGGTCCCGTCTTCCTGAGCCTGGCGGACGATCAAGAGAAGCTCGAACAGACCGTCGTCGAGGTTTTGGTAGCGCGTGCTCTGAAGCCCGATCGCTCCGCCGTCGTCCAGCGTCAGGCGTGCCCGATGGGTCTCGGTCAGCCTGCGCAGCGGCGCCAAGCGCTCCTCGTGAGCCTCCCGGGTCTCATCCTCGCGCCGTAACAGCCACCGCAGGGCCTCGCGAACCTCGCGCGCGCGGCTCAACTCGGCCGCGCTCGCCGATACGCCCTGACCGAGCAGGCTGGCGTCGGTGAGCCAATCCCGCGCCGCGTCGGCATCGGCGAGCACGTCGGTCCCCTCCTCGAGGTCGAGCGTGTTGACGAACGCCTGCACCAGGAGCAGCGGCATCGGCGCGGGCTTCTTCTCGCTGCCCTGCAACCAGGTCCGATCCAACGTCATCGGCTCGATTGTAGTCACGTGACCACCAAACTAACTTGACAGGTCATCATGACCAGCGTACCATGGTTGGCGGTCATGAGACTACAACTCACCAATCAAACCTCAACGGTGCTTCTGGCGTGCGGACGGCCCGGAACCCTGGCTGCCGAGCGCCCGCGGCTGCGCGACCGTCTCGCGGCTCAATGGGGCGCTCGCCGACTCGACCGGGCCCTGGCGGAGGGGGTCTCGCCGGAGGCCAACACCCGCCTTGCGCTGCGCGCGCAACGCTTGACCGAACCGGATCGTCGCTGGTCGATCGCGGGTGCACTACGGCGGATCATCCGGGAGGCGGACCAGGATCGCCTTCGGCTCGGACGCATGATGCCGGTCAGGCCAGACCCCGGCACTGTACGGGCGGCGAGCCACGAGCTAAACGCGCTCGCCGACACCTTGGACGACCCCGGGCCGGTGGCGGCTCACGGGGTCGCGCAGGCCTGGCTCCTGATCACAGACGGCACCGGGCCGCTCTATCACGCGGGCACCGGCGACTCGCTGTCCGTGCGCGCGGCGCAGGCTGCCCGCCAGCTGCGACCCTGGGCGGTCTGAGCCGCTCCGGCGATCAGGCGGCCCTGGGGCCGCCTGATCGGGAACAAAGAAACTGACCAGTACGGTCGGCTACTCCGCCAAAGGCGGCGGGTACACGTCGCGCACGTACTCGTCGACCACGTGCTCGGGTAGCCGCGCGGACAACGCCCACCAGTAGACCCCGAGCGCAAGCAGCGCGGACAGGGCCAGCGTCCCGCCGAGAGTGAGATCGTCGTTTCCGCCCTGGTCGAGGACGTGCTTGAAGATCCCGATGCCGCCGATGATGCCGCCCGGGCCGAAGTCCCCGAAGTACGAGATGAGCCCCATCCCCACGAAGTAGGCCAGGATCCAGGGTGCCGCCTGCCAGTCCATCTTCGGCGCCTTCGGATTCAGGTGGAACTGGTATGACAGCCAGATGATCAGGTAGCCAAGGAGCATCGCGACCATGAACGTCGTGTACGACTCCCAGCCGGAGAAGATGATCACCCAGGTCGCGAAGATGAACGCAACCGGCGCGAAGATCTCCCCGGCGGGCAGCCGATACGTTCGTGGCAGGTCCGGTTTCTGCCTTCGGAGCGCAGCCAGCGCAAGCGGGGCCGCCGCGTACATCACCACCGAGACCAACGTCACCACGTTCACCAGCTCGCTCCAGGCCGGGAACGGAAGCAGGAACAGAAGCCCGATGATCGTCGCGACGATGACTCCGAACACCGGCACCTTGGTCCGCTGATTGATGCTCTCGAAGATGCTCGGGATGTAGCCGTTCCTGGCCAGCCCGAAGCTGAGCCGCGAGGACGCGGTCTGGTAGATCAGACCAGTTCCCGCCGGCGATACGACCGCGTCGATCCGCAGGATCGTGGCCAGCCAGGACAGGCCGGCGATGCTGGCCACCGTGAAGAACGGACCCGCGTTGAGCTTGACCACCGTGGGGTCGGTGTTGGTCGGGCCGAGGCCCGTCCAACCGTGCTGCGAGGTGAGCAGGCTCGGCTTCATCGCCCCGATGAAGGCGATCTGGACGAGCAGGTAGATCACGGCGCCGATCAGGATCGAGCCGATCACGGCGCGCGGCAGGTCGCGGGCCGGATTCTTCGATTCCCCGCCTAACTGCACCGCCTGTTCGAAGCCGAGGAGCGAGAAGATGATTCCGGCCGGCATTGTCAGCAGGATCGCCTTGAGCGCTGACCCGTGTGTCGGGAAGAACCCTCCGCCCGCGTTCCCGAAGTTCGACGGATGGAAGTGCGTGATCAGGAGGACCAGGACCGTGATGCACGGGATCGCGATCTTCCACCCGGTGATATAGCCGTTGACGCGAGCCAGCCACCGGATGCCGACCAGGTTCAACACGACGAAGAACACCATCAGCAGGACGGCAACCAGGATGCCTACGCCCGAGAGGGTGCCTGGCCCCACGGCATGCGCTTTATAGAAGTTGCGCGCCCAATGGGCCGTAGACAGGTACTGGACGCACGCGAGCACCTCGATCGGCGCCACGCTGGCCGCCTGCAGGTAGGACGCCCAGCCGAACGTCGCGCCCGCGAAGCTGCCGAACGCGTAGTGCGGGAACCGGCTCGTGCCACCGCTGACGGGAAACAGCCCACCCAGCTCGGCGTGCACGAGCGCCAGGCTGATGATGATGATGGATCCGAGGACCCAGCCGATGATCGCGGATGGCCCCGCGATGACGGCGGCGCCCAGGGCTGTGAACAGCCACCCGGACCCGATGATTGACGTCTCGGAGGCCCATAGCAGCCCGAGGAAACCAATCCCTCGGTCAAGGCCTTCGGCGTCCAGAACTGCTGCGGGCGCTTCGCCCGCCGGCGCGACTACATTAGCCATGGACCCTCCTCAGAGATCCCTTCTCCTGCAACTCCGCGGCGATCTTACCCCCCCAACCGGCGCGCGTCCATCGCGCCAGAATTCGGCCGCGTTGCGGCGGAATTCGGCCCCTAGCGCGCGGGCACTCGCCGAGGGTCTCGAGCGGGCTCTCGGGCCGGCCGACGGTGCCTGAGCTTGGTCAGCCGCGGCCGGACGTGGTCACGCACGCGGGCGCGCGCCGGCTCAGCGTCCGGCAACGGGATGCCGCCGCGCGGCCGTGGCGGCGCGGGCGGCGGCGGGCCGGGACCGGGTCCCCCGCCCTCGTCTCCGCTCGGACCTGGAGGTGGGACGGACGGACGGAACAGCAACGCGGGGAGCACGACAAGCGCCGGGATGGCCACCAGAAACATCCCAATCGTCACGACCTGCATCCTCCAGATGGGGACGATCGCCGAGGCGATCGACAACGCGCACGTGGGAAGAAGCGCTACCGCCCCAAGCCGAGCCCAAAAGTGCGGCCGCCGCTCAGGGCACTGGCCGGGCGCGAGGCCGAGTGCACCGAGACAGAGGCCAAATGCCAGCACCCAGGCGATATGCCACATGGTGCACGAAGGCTACCCGGCCTCTAGATCAGGAACCACTCGACCCCGCGAAACCGGCCATGGGGTCGGCCACGGTTAGGCTGCGTAGAGCTGCTCGAGTTCCTCGACGCTGCGGCTGACTTTCGGACGGCGGGCCGGGACTCCCGTGCGGATCTCGAACACGCGCCGCTCGACGTAGTCGAGCTCGGCCAGGAGACGCTTCAGCCGCCTGACGGCGCTCTTGGACTGGGAATTCGATGTCGCTGACGTAAGCACGTCTGGCTCCTTTCGATGTTCGGACTCGCCTCTGCGAGCTTCGGACAGCAGCTAGTTTCGGCTAAGCCGAGCCGTGCGTCATCGGCAATTCGCACCCGGTTGCGCAGCTTTCTACCTTAGTTTCTGAGCACCAGGCCTTACCCGGGATTGCGCACCTGTGCAGGGAATTTGTTCGCGCGGCGGCCTCAGCTGGTGGGCGGCGGCTCCGGGCGGCGCCCGGCCGGAAGCCCGGCCTTCTTGATGGCATTGTTTGCGCCGTCGCTGGCCAAATCGCCAACCAGGATGCCGTCGCGAATCTGCCCCATCAGATCGCCCACGGCGCTCGGTGAGTGAGGCAGCAGGATCGTGTTGCTGTTCGCAGTCTCGCCGAGGGCACGGATCATGTCGGTGTATTGCGTGAGCGCCACGAGCGCCATCGCCTCCCGCATGTCCAGGCCATGCTGGGCGATGATTTCGAGCGACTCGTGCAGCCCCTCGGCGATCGCCTTGCGCTCGGCGGCCACGCCCTCGCCCTGGAGACGCATCGTCTCCCGCTCGCCCTCGGCCTTCTTGACCGCCAGCGTCTTCTGCGCATCGCCCTGCGCCGCAGCAGCGATCTGGTTGCGCTGCGAGGCGTTGATGTTGTTCATCGCGTCCTTGACCCGCTGGTCG
>DATJRS010000172.1:0-12933 GCA_035504535.1 Solirubrobacteraceae bacterium
CGCGGCACGAGAGCGTCTCGATGCGTTCCTCACGCCGACACAACCGACCCCGACTGCGGCGCACACTGTGGCGCACGACCCCAAGAACGACGAAACCCCCGAAAACACGGGGGTTCTGAAGTACCGCTACCGGGATTCGAAGCCAGCCTCTGAGGAGTGACGTTGGGCTTATTGCCCTGCAAATCGATCGGTTCTCGGGTTAGCGTGCACCGCTGCTGAGGGGCGTATAACCGCCTTCGATCGGGGTCGACTGTGGCGCGACTGTGGCGCGGCAAGGTCAGCGCGCCCCGAAGGGACCGCGAGCTGGTTGGCGCATTGCTCGCCTTCCAGAAGACGGCCTAGCCCGGCGACGAGCCGGCTTTAGCTTGCTTGAAACGCGAGCGGTTGCGGCAGTTTGACGGTTAGGCGTTCGCAGGGGCGTGGGATCAGGCCAGGACCGTCGCAGAGCTGGGGCTGGGCAGCGAGTTCGCAAGCTCCCGGCGCGATTTGATCCCGAGCTTGGTGAACACGTGACGGAGGTGCCACTCCACGGTCCGTGGACTGAGGAACAGCCGCGCTCCGATCTCGGGGTTTGAGAGCCCGTCGCGGGCGAGCTCGGCGATCTGTCGCTCCTGAGCCGTCAGATCATCACGCACCTCGGGGGTGAGCGCACGTACGTGCTCGCCGGTCGCCTTCAGCTCCGTCCGTGCACGCTCGGCGAACGCCTCCATTCCGATCGACGTGAACTGCTCGTGCGCGGCGCGCAGCTGGGCGCGCGCGTCGACACGACGGTTCTCGCGGTGCAGCCACTCGCCGTAGAGCAGGTGAGCACGGGCGAGTTCGGGACGAAGTTGGGTGCGGCTCAAACGCTCGATCGCCTCGCGATAGAAATCCTCGGCCTCGCCTTCGCTCAGCAGCGCCCGCGACCGCGCGAACACCCCCAGACCCCAATCGCTCTCGCCGATGCTCGTCGCCTCGGCCAACCGCTCGAGCCCCTCAAGAGCAAGAGGTGTCCTCTTAGTCCTGGTGGCCGCCTCGATCAACTCAGAAAGCGCAGACGCCGAGATGAACAACTCGGGCGCTTCATCGCTGGCGCGCTGGGCCTCCACCACCGCCTGCTCGTAGTAGCCAAGTCCGTTGTATAGGACGGACGATGCCCACTGGCACCACTGGATCCCGAGGCCCTGTCCTGCAGCGGATGCGTTCCGCATCTCCACCTCGATCAGCGCGGACGCTTCAGCTTCGTTCCCTCGCAACCCGGCGAGCAGCAGGGTCGCGTACTGGGCGTAGCGAGTTCCGGTCGCGGCTGCGATCGCGTCAGCCTCGGCGATCAGGGAGCGAGCTGTTGCAAAGTCGCCGCGCCAGGTCAGGTTCACGCCCAGCCCATGTAAGAACGTCGGCGCAACGGAGAGGAAGCCCGCGTCGCGGACCGCCTGTAACTGCCGGACAAGAACCTGATGCCAGCTCTCATCGTCCCAAAGCATGAATGCGGCGATCACGGCGTGCCATCCCCACCGCAGTCCTTCTGCCATGTCGATCTCGCCGTCCGTAAATACGCTCAATGCCCGCCTCAGCCTCGACGCCGCTGCGGCGCGTCCTTCGGTGACCAGGACGGAGAAACCGTCGAGCAGCAGATCGCTTGGGCGCGGTGCCGGGCTCGGCTGTAGCGCTGAGAGGGCGGCGCGGGAGACGTTCGCCAGCGACCCGGCGGCGAGGAACTGGCCGGCGTACATTGCGGCGGCCCAAGCGTCCAAATAGGTCTCGCGGGCAAGTGCTGGATTCAGCGGCTCGAATCGCTCGGCGGCGTTCAGGAGCAGCGCCGGAGCGTCGCCGCCGAGGCTTGAGGCGAACTCGATTTGGCCGCGCAACAGCTCAACCTGAGCGCGCCCGAGCTCATCCAGTCGCCCTTCCTCTGCGGTCGCCAACAGCCGCAGCGCCTCCTTGAACGAGCCGGCCTGAAGATGCGCCTGCGCGGCGGCGAGTGCCCGCCGGGCCCGCCGCCCGCGGTCGAGCGTGAGCGCGACCGACCGCTTCAAGAACGCCGCCGTAGCAGCAACGCCGCCACGAGCTTCAGCCCGACCCGCCGAGCGCTCGAGCTCCGCGGCCACCTCCTCGTCGGGCCCGCTCGTCGCCGCGGCCAGATGCCACGCCCGACGATCCGGATCGACGTTCCGATCAGTCGCCTCCGCCAGAGCCAAATGCACCGCGCTGAGATCATCCACCGTTGCCGACCGATACACGGCAGAACGCACCAGCGGATGGCGGAAGATCACCCGCTCCCCGATCGCCACCAGCCCCTCGCGCTCCGCCTGGTCGGCGGCCCCGGGCTCGATCCCGAGTTGGTCTGCTGCACGCCAGAGTAAAAGGGGGTCGCCGACCGGCTCAGCCGCTGCGATCAGGAGCAAACGCCTGGCACCGTCAGAAAGCGTCTCGAGGCGGCGGATAAAGCTCTCCTCGATCCGCCCGGGCAGGGCTTGCGTATCCAAGAGCCCAAACCCGACAGCCAGCTGCGTCGCCGTCAGCCCGCGCGGCAACTCGAGCAACGCCAACGGATTCCCCCGCGTCTCCGCGATGATTCGCTCCCGCACCCGCCTATCCAGCACGAACCGCACCGCCGTCCCCAAGAGCCCACCGGCATCCCCGTTGCGCAGGCCCCGGACCTCCAGTCCGGAGATTGGCTGCAGCTCTTGGCCGGGCTCGCGCGCGGCGAACACAATGCCCACCGCCTCCGCGAGCAGGCGGCGCGCCACGAAGGCCAGCGTCAGAGCGGAAGCCCGATCGAGCCACTGCGCGTCATCGACGACGCACAGCAACGGCCGTTCCTCGGCGACCTTGGACAACAGGCTGAGCACCGCCAGGCCCACGAGGAAGCGATCCGCCGGTGCGCCCGCGCTCAACCCGAACACGATCTCCAACGCCTCACGCTGCGGATCTGGAAGCCCCGCGAGCCGACTGAGGATCGGCCCGCACAGCTGGTGCAAGCTGGCGTACGCCAATTCCAGCTCCGATTCCATCCCCACGGCCCGCAGCACCGTGATATCCGACGCCGACGCGATCAGATACTCAAGCAGCGCCGTCTTCCCGATCCCGGCCTCACCTCTCAACACCAACGACCGACCCTCACCCCGGCGGACATCAGCCACGAATCCGTCCAGTAGGCCGCACTCGTCTGCCCGCCCCCACAGGGGAGCTGGCCCCCCGGCGCTGGTAAGACGGCTCTCCATAAGCCCACACTGATCCTATAGAAGCCGGCGACCCAAAAAGCCCGCTCGCCACTGGTTGCGCAGTCTGAGCGACAGCTTTCTCCGGGCCCCTGAGATCCCACGGGGACCGGTTCCTAGCTGGAGCTGGGCAGGGCTTTCGCCAGATCCCGGCGCGAGCGGACGCCTAGCTTGACGAATACGTGGCGCAGGTGCCATTCCACCGTACGTGGGCTCAGGAAGAGCCGGGCTCCGATCTCGGGGTTTGACAGCCCGTCGCGGGCGAGTTCGGCGATCTGTCGCTCCTGCGCGGTGAGGTCGTCGCGCGTCTCGATCGTGCGGGGGCGGACGTGCTCGCCGGTTGCCTGTAGCTCCGTGCGTGCACGCTCGGCGAACGCTTCCATCCCGATGTTCGTGAATAACTCGTGCGCAGTGCGGAGCTGGGCGCGTGCGTCGACACGCCGGTTCTCGCGGCGCAGCCACTCGCCATAGAGCAGATACGCCCGGGCGAGGTCGGGACGAAGCCGGGTGCGGCTCAGCCGGTCGATCGCCTCGCGATAGGCATCCTCGGCGTCCTCGCCTTCGCTGAGCAGCGCCCGCGAGCGGGCCAGGACACCCAACCCCCAGTCGCTGTCGCCGATGCTTGCCGCCTCGATCAGCCGCTCCAGCGCTGCGCCCGCCACCCGCGTCTTCCCGGTCCTCGCGGCCGCCTCTATCAACTCAGGAAGCGCCCACACCGAGAGAAACAGCTCGGGCGCCTCCTCGGCCGCTTGCTGAGCGTCCGACCGAGCCTGCTCGTAGCGGCCAAGACCGTTGCACAGAATCGCGGATACCCATTGGCACCATTGGATCGCGACGCCCTGACGGGCAGCTGACGCGTTGCTCGCCTCGACTTCGATCAGCGCTTGAGCGTCGGCGGTTCCCCGCAAGCCGGCGAGAGCTACGGCCGCAAAGCGGGCGAGACGAGTCCCTGTCGCCTCCGCGACCGTGTCACCCTCCGCGATCAGCGAACCAGCCGTCGCAAAATCGCCACGCAGGACCGGGAGAATTCCCAGCGACTGGAGATAGATCGGCAGATGGACGAGCAAGCCCGCATCGCGCAGCGACTGCAACTGGCGGGCGAGCATCATACGCCAGCTCTCGTCGTCCCAGAGCATGATCGCGGCGACCGACGCCAGCCATCCCCAACGCAGTCCTTCCGCCATGTCGACCTCGCCGTACGCAAATACGCTCAATGCCCGGCTCAGCCTCGCCGCCGCCGCGAGTCGTCCTTCGACGGCCAGAACGGAGAACCCGTCTAGCACCAAGTCGCTCGGGCGCGGAGTGCGGGGGGCTTGGGGGGCGGAGATGGCGGCCCAGCAGATCTCACGCAGAGTTCCAGCAGGCGCGAACCGACCGGCGAACCATGCAGCGATCCAGGCGTCCAGGTAGGTCTCGCGCGCGAGCGCTGGATCCAGCAATTCAAGCCGCCGGGCCGCCTTCAACAGCATCAGCGCCGGAGCCTCGCCGCCCCAGGCTGAAGCAAACGCAATCTGACCACGCAACAGCTCCACCCGAGCACGCCCCAGCGCGTCCAGCGACCCAGCCTCCGCGGTGGTCAACACCTGCAGAGCCTCATCGAACGAGCCGGCCTGAAGATGCGCCTGCGCGGCGGCGAGTGCCCGCCGGGCGCGCCGCGCAGGGTCGAGCGTGAGCGCGACCGATCGCCTCAGGAACGCCGCCGCCGCGACCATGCCGCCGCGGGCCTGCGCCCGATCGGCCGACCGCTCCAGTTCCGCGGCGACCTCCTCGTCGGGTCGCGCCGCCGCCGCGCCCAGATGCCACGCCCGACGATCAGGATCGACCTCCCGATCGGTCACCTCCGCCAGCGCCAAATGCGCGGCCCTGCGATCTTCCGCCACGGCTGACCCATACACCGCGGAGCGCACCAGCGGGTGACGGAAGATCACCCGCTCGTCGATCGCCAGCAAACCCTCCTTTTGGGCGTGAGCGGCGACCCCAGGCTCGATGCCGAGTCGCGCTGCCGCTTCCCAGAGCAAAACGGGATCGCCCACCGGGTCAGCCGCCGCGACCAGCAACAAACGCCTTCCATCCTCAGACAGCGACTCCAGACGGCGCATAAAGCTCTCCTCGATCCGCCCGGAAAGCGCCCGCGCATCCACCAGCCCAAACCCGACCGCCAACTCGTTCGCCGTCAACCCGCGCGGCAGCTCGAGCAACGCCAACGGATTCCCCCGCGTCTCCGCGATGATCCGCTCGCGGACTCGCCGGTCCAAGATGAACCGCACCGCTGCCCCCACCAGCGCGCGAGCGTCGCCATTACTTAGGCCGCGTACGTCCAGCCCGGAGAGTTTTCGTAGCTCGTCGCCGGGCTCGCGTGCGGCAAACACGATCCCCACCGGCTCCGCCAACAGGCGACGGGCCGCAAACGCAAGCGTCACGGCCGATGCCTGATCCAGCCACTGCGCGTCATCGACGACGCACAACAAGGGACGCTCCTCGGCCACCTCGGCCAACAGGTTGAGTAGCCCTAAGCCCAACAGGAACCGATCCGGCGGTGGGCCCGCGGTCATGCCGAACACGACCCGCAACGCCTCTCGCTGCGGCAGCGGGAGCCCCTCAAGCCGATCGAGCAGCGGCGCGCACAGCTGGTGCAGGCTCGCGTACGCCAGCTCCATCTCAGACTCGACGCCCGCCGCCCGTAGAACGGTCACGTCCGACGCCGACTCAATCAGGTAGCGCAGCAGTGCTGTTTTGCCGATCCCGGCCTCACCCCGCAGCACCAACGACCGACCTTCACCCCGCCGGACATCGGCCAACAAACCATCCAACAGGGCGCACTCACTCACTCGCCCGCGCAAGGCTCCGTGCCGCCCGGCTGCGGCAACACCAGTCTCCATAGCCCGTACCGATCCTATACAACCCAGCTAGCCCGAGCAGCCTCCGGAGCCCGCAATAGCCCGTCGCGTCGGATTGCCGCCAGCCCTGCCGCGCCGAGCTGGTGGCGCGCGATCGGTGCGCTCTCAAGGCACGAATCTCCGCAGAACTGCCAGGGGCAACCGCGTTCCCGCTCGACCCTAAAAGGAGCGACCTACGCTGCGGGACGCTGAACGGTTCCGGGGCCGGGCCTGGAGGGTCCGGCGTGGTCACGATGAGCCCGCTACCGCCTACGTGCCAAGCAGTCGAATGGCTCTGCCACGTAACCGATGAGGTTGGCAGCGGGCAGGGACCGTCTGGTCATGGCCACCGCGAACGCGTCAGCGTCGACCTCGACACCGAGGTCGCAGCGTTCTCGGCAAACACGCGGCAGAGGCGCATGCCACCGAGGGTGAGAACATCGACCGCGCCGTCCGCGCGTAGGACCTGCGAGCACTCCTCCGCCGCCTCCAGGCAGCAAGCGAGTTTGACGACGCTCAAGCGATGGCGCTCGCACGCGAGGAACTGAGGGCTGCGCGCTCGGCTCGACTGGGCGATGCTTGACTCCGCGTCGGTCACGGACGCGAAGGTGGCCCCGTGCGACCTACTGCAACGGGCCCAGCGCACTGCCGAGCCGTGCCGAGATTCTGTCGACGGTGTCCGCGCTCGGGTTGGCGTCGCCAACCTCAAACTCCGCGATCTGCGCCGCCGTCATCTCGAGTAGGCCCGCCAGCTCCTGCTGCGAGAGGTCGTGCTCGGCGCGGTAGTGAACCATTGCAACGGCGGCAGCGCGTCCAAGCGCGGTGCGCTCCCACTCGGCCCGGAACTCCGAGTCGACGCGAAGCTGTTCGGTGATGAGCTCGTCGTTCGTTCGTAGCGCTGTGTTGCCTGCGAGCAGCGCCTGCATAGCCGCGGCGTGGGCCTCCCGCTCTCCCCTGGTCGTGAACAGCAGCTCCCGTGCCTGCTCATCCGCCGTCTTCTCGCCCATGGTCGCAGCGTAGCGCGGCACGGTCCGCGACTGCGTGCCTACGACGCGAGTACCGGCCCTAGAGGGCCAGAGATGGGTCGCGCTCCCACCCGGGCCAAGCTTCATCGAAAAGCTTGGTCACTTCGTCAAAGTCGAGCGCGATCAGATCGACCGCTGCCAAGACGTCCTCGGCCGAGCCTTCCGGGAAGAACCACTGAGACAACTCGATGTCTCCGACTTCGTATGCAGGTTCCAGCGCCGTCGTGCCTTCGAGCACCACAAGCGCTCGCTCGATGATGTCGCGGTCTGGCCCATGCGCCGGATACTCGCGCAGGTTGCGGATCGTCTGCTCGATGAACATGGGGGTAGTCCTCAGCCGACGCCAGGCCGATCGAGCACCTGCCAGTTCGTGGGCGGCTTCTCAGCCTCGCGTACCGAAACGATCTGCGCGGCGTTGACGATGACATCCTGGCCGTTAGCGTCATTCCAACGGAGAAAGCCCTTCGGAACGGGATTGCCCGTCGCGTCGGTGCTGCTGTTTTGGAGGTTCAAGGCGTCCGCGACGCCGCGAATGTAGCGCTCCGCGTCGCCAACGAGAAAGATGTGCTGATGGTCCGACAGAGTGACAAGAGTTCCCACGGGAAGCTGCTCCTTCGAGTCCGGCCGTTTGCGTTGCGACAGGCCATCGTAGGCATGGCCGCGGACGGAACGATTGGGACCGATGCTCATGAAGACCGCGCACGAGCGAGCACCCGGGCGCAGATGCCGATAACCCCGCCCCCGGCGGCAGTGAGCGGATGGCCGAGCGCGACCATTGCGACGGCAAAGCCCTCTGATGCGACGAACGTGCCGAGCAACACGCTGCGCTCGATCCGAACAAGTTTCATCAAGCGCACTTCCTCGCGGAGTCGTTCGCGCTCGATCTGCTCGACGGTCCGGAGCCGCCTTTCGGTCCCACTTCTTCTCTTGTTTCGTGATTGCACTGCGGGTCCGTGTCGCGCGCTGCCAGCCCCTCCTGGCTGAAGCTCGCGCGCTGTGACGGTCGCCTGTGCCTCTCGACGAAACAGCTTTGGATCGGAGATGCGCCGCGCCAGGTCGGCACGCTTGATCTCTCCGGCCCGAACTCCACACCTACGTAACTCACGTAACTGCTCACATGACTGCCGCTGAATCGCGCCAACGGTCCAGCGTGCCGTTCGGGCTATCACCCATCAGCGGGATGGCATCGCGGACAATGCGCCCGTGATCCTTTGCTTCTGGGCTGCGGATCACGGTACCGAACCGCGTGGACGTAAACAACACCGGCCCAAGCTGGCCGCCCCGGTGGGGTCGACTGTGGCGCGGCTGTGGCGCAAATCGTCAGCCGGCGCTCTCGCCTTCCTCGGTTGGCGGTGGCGTTTGTTCCGACGCTGGACGACGCACAACGGAACACTTACCCTCGACCGTGGCTTCTATCGTCTCGATTCCCTGGATTGGGTGAGGTGGAGTTACGAGACTCGCGATGGCGCGCGTCTCGTTCGTCACGGTGGCCCGTTGCTCGTCGCTGCTGAGCGCGTCCACAACGCGTTCGCGAACGCAGTCCCAGACCGAGACGTCTTGTGACGGTGGCGGCCCAGTCAGCATGATTTGATCAATCCGCCCATGATTCGTTGAGACGTTGAGAACACCGTCGAGGCCGCCGTGGCTGTACGACCCGATTCCTGCTGACTGCGCCCACGCCCCGACCTCTGACACCACATCCGTGATCACGACTTCTTCGCGCGTCGCCGCCCAATCGCAGATCTCGTCGAGACTGAGCATGGTCTGACCGTTCGATGCGACCTTCAGCGGGCCAGGATGTCCGCCTAGTTCGAGTACAACCGAGGCCTGCCCGGGCTGCAGAATTGGCCATTCCTCCTGGGCGAGCCGCGGAGCTTGATCGGTCGCCCAAGCCGCGGCTTGCTCGCGAGCGAGTTGCGCATGCCCTTGGTTCCTCGCCGCGTCGACACCAGTGGCCTCAAGCACACCAGCAACCTGTCCGGAGCTAGCGACTCGCAGCCCGCCGGACGCGAATACTCCGTGGCCATGGCCCGAGTGCAGGGCTATCCTGCCCACGACTCGGCCCTCTGCATCGGTGATTGGGCGTAGCGCACGACCAAGGCGGAGAGCGTCTTCATCTGTGACATCGACCTGCGAGCAGCGCCGCACCAGCGCAGCACCATCAATCGTCAGCCAGTCGTTAGCCGCGACCAACGAATGGATGGCGCCATCGCCAGCGTCCAGCCACAGGTTGACTGCGAGCGCCGGGCACAGGCGGTAGCAAATGTTCGCGAGTTGCGTGACCCTGTCCGAGTCGCCGAGGTGGGCGCCACCGAGCGGGCCCCGGACTGGCCACACTTGCACGATCGTGCCGGTGGTGGCCATGCGCTCGCTTGCATCCGCGCGCCGCAGCAGCGGGCGCCCTGCCAAACCGTGCGCGAATTCGAGGACCCACGTGTCTGAAGCACTTGCACCGCGAGCGCGTGATGAAACCCTCACTCGATCTGCCCACATGAAGACGCTAAAGAAGCCGATCCCGAACTGGCCGGTCGGCCTGAACCGCGTTGAGGCAAGGCCTGGTGCGACCACGGGGAGCTCAGGTGAATCCCAGAGCGATCGGCCAAAGTCGAGGAGGGCTCCGCTCAGGACTCGCGGGGGCATCCCCATGCCCTCGTCGGAGATCTCGACCCAGCCACCGGAGGTATCGGAGCCGCAGCGCAACACCACGCGACTCTGGTGCTCGGACTCAAGGCTCTGCCGGGCGAGCTCAGCGTCGCTCGCATTTTGAATCAGCTCTCGGATCGGCACAACGTCCGCTTGGTAGCCGTAGAGAGCCCGACCACCCAACTTCGCGATAAGCCGCGAGACGTCGCTGACTTCGACCCGTGCATCAATCGGAACCCATCCTTGGATTCGCACAAACTCAGCCAACCGGGCGGGATCGTCCACCGCTCGAACCGATCGAGCGTCAAATCGAGGGAGCTGAGAATCCGTCATCAACACATCAGCGTCGCGCAACTCGCGGTCGGCGACACGAAGCGCGTCACAGCACAGCCACCAAGCGTCTGCCTCGTCTGGCCCGAAGGGCGCCGTAGAGGTAAACACCAGTCGCTCTCCATGTAGCTGGGGTTGCGTCAGCCGTTGCTGGAAATCCCAGTGGAGTTGTGCCACCGGACCGAGGATGCGCCCGAGCCTTGACCAGGTCGGTGCGCGGTCGGCGCTCAAGTGGATAGCGTCGGCGCAGCGGAGGATGCATGCCAAAAGAACGGGTCGGACCGTCCACGCGCTCGGTGTCCCGGAAATAGCGCCCATCGGCGGGGGCAACCGATCCTGAAGCTCATCTACCGCCCACCAGTGAGACGCGGCGACCTGACCGATCACGTGACCGTAGCCGCGTCGCAGGTCATCGGATGCGATCAAATAGAGCTGCTCACCGGACTCGGTCCACGATATGGCGCCTAGGGACTCCGCCTGCTCAGCGTGACGCTGTCGCAGGACCGCTTGATCTGCGGAAAGGCGCTGTTCAGGACTTGCGTGCTCGAAATCTTCTGCGCTCGGAGCGCGACCGAGGTGCGCACGCAGGGTCATACCGAGTTCATCAGACCACGCTGGAAGCGTGCGAAGTTCCGCACGGCCGCCCGGATAAGCAGCTACCGCTAGACCAAGGTCATGAATCAAGATCGCTGCGCCGAGGACGAATACCTCGGCCGGCGTCAGAACTGCAGCCCCGCCTACGACCAGATCCGCCGCGCCCCACAACGCGTCCAAATGAGACCTGTCGTGAACGGTGAACTCAGGCAAGTCGGCGTCAATGCGACTGGCGAGTTTTGATGCGCGGCTACGCATCGCCCGCAACTCGGCGCGCAGATGCTCCCTCACCTCAGCGTCGGCGTCGTCAGCCGTGCTTCCTAACGGTGCCCACAGCGCAACATCAGGACTCCAGCTCATGGTCTCCAATCTTGGTCAGTACGCTCGTCGTTGCGACTAGAACACTCTGTTCGATTTGAGCAGAGCTGACACCCGCTACCTGGCAGCCGGGGGTTACGGCAGGAGCTTCGACAGGTGACGAAGGACAACTCGGCTTGCCTCGCTGAAGCTCGGAGCGTCGGGAGCGACGGCACGGACCGCCGCATCGTATTCAGCCGCCATCTCGGCGATATTGCCCTCGATGCGTTGTCTTTGATCGCCCCGTTTAACGAGCTCGAACTTCTTGGCGACTAGGCGTGGAACTCGGGTGTAGTCGATCGTTTCCCGTTCAAGGATCATCGCGATGTCGGACAAGTCGGTTGGTCGGACGCGTTGAGCCAGGGTCCGCAGCTTCTCCGAAACGATTTCATCCAATTGCAGGACGGGAACCTCGAACGGCTCGAAATATGGCTCGCCAATCGTGACGATGTCGGGCGGCTCGACGATGTCTTCCCGATAGCTGAGCTCCACCGAGACCTGGCCCCGACCCAGCGGACCGGCATAGAGGATCTGGTCGAAGTCGAGGCTATTTCCGCTGTCGGTGGCAGGCGCGCCGGGGTTCAGCGTGAGCAGATTCTTGATCCCCGCCATCTTGATGGTCCGAGCGACCTCGACCGAGTCGAGTTTGCTCTTGGGCGGATTGATCCGGGTAGCGTCGATGTCCCTCGAAAACCGCTCGTGGCCGTAGACGTGACGAAGGACGAAACCACCCTTGAAGCACAGGGCGGCCTCGTACTCCCTTACCAGCCCCGCCGCGATTGTTACGAGCGCGAAGTCGCGCTCGACGAGATCTGCGTCACGTCCAAGCGAGTCGATCAGATCTCGGAGTTCGAACTCGGTTCGGATCCTTCGGACGGGCTCCGTCATCTCTATTGCCCTCGGTGCTGTGTTAGTCGGCTCAGATCAACGTTCTCGCGCACTCCCCAAACCGGATCTACTGGTCCGGCGACCGGGCCCGTCGTGACGAGCTTCACCGCGGCTTTACTTCGACCCCTAAGCGGGAGGAAGGCACGAGCCGTCTCGTCGTCCGCCAACCGGGAGACCAAGAGCCCGAACCTCCGGGCCGAGGCTGGACCGTAGTCTCGAGCGACCTCAGTTGCCAGCCGATCCGCAAACGCACGGTCTCGAGTGAGCATCACGTCGAGAGCTTCTGCGACTTGCGCGAGCGTCACGCCCCACTGCGGGTGGTCGAGGCTGTCGGCCAGAGCGCGCTCCGGCGTTGCGATCGTCGCGCGCGCCCGGCGCGTCCGGACCCCTGCACCTGTCAAGGTCCGACTGCTCCGCGAGTAACGAATCTTCTCCCCCCGCCAGGACCAAGAACGCGCCTGTCGCGTCACTAGCACCACGATGAGTCGGAAGTGCTGATCCGTCAGGCCGTGAAACTGAAGCGCGCGACCCGCCGTAATCAAATGTGGCTTCGGACTTAGTGCAGCTATCAATTCGAGGATGTCGACGCGAACGTTCCCGCCGGGGTCGACGAGCACGTAGGCCCCACGACGAACAGGTCGAAGGCGCCCAGCGCCCTCCAAGTCGGCGATCAGGTCATGACTTCGAGACCGTGATCCGCTGATGTTGTCGACAGCCGGGAGGTCCTCTTCCGCCAGCACGATCCCCGGCCTGTCCGCGAGGGACGTCGCCCGGTACAAGGCCACGTACGCAGCCTCGACTCTAGAAGGGACGGGGTTGCTCTCTGCTGCCACGACATCCAAGATTGTAACATGCAGAAGGGCGCTCATAGCCGCGCCATCCGTTCGGGACCTGATGGCACGATTAGCCCGTATATTGCTAGCTAGTTACCTCCCTCATTGCATTGACGATATCCCCCTCAGCGGCCTAGTTCGTCGCCCAAATGAGGGCGTGTTATTGCTCTTCTGTCTGGGCGCGACG
>DATJRS010000173.1:0-3768 GCA_035504535.1 Solirubrobacteraceae bacterium
GACCATCACGTCCGCGACCTCGCAGCCTTTGCGCTGCGCCACCAAGCGCACCGTCTCCCCCAGCGGGCGATCGAGGTCGAGCAGGTCTGAGATCTCCGGCGAGCCCGCCATCTTCTCCATGTACACGCAGGGGCCGGGGTCGAACATCGTGCCGCGCGGCGACAGCGCGATCACCGACAGCGCGCTCGGCATCCCCCGCGCCGTCAGCGTCGTGCCCTCGAGCGGGTCGACGGCGATGTCGACGATCGGGGGGCTGCCGTCGCCGATGCGCTCGCCGTTGAAGAGCATCGGCGCCTCGTCCTTCTCGCCCTCGCCGATCACCACGATGCCGTCCATCGAGACGGACTCGAGCACGTGGCGCATCGCATCGACGGCGGCCTGGTCGGCGCCCTCCTTGTCCCCGCGGCCGACCATCCGAGCCGCGGCCAGCGCCGCCGCCTCGGTCACCCGGACCAGCTCGAGAGCCAGGTTGCGATCGACCCGCACGGGCCCGTGATCGAGGCTCATGGCAGCCCCGGAGGCTTGCGCACGCCCGCGCTCTGCTGCGCCCGCCAGACCGACCCGATCAGGATCAGCACGCCCCCGGCCAGCCCGATCCACCAGCCGTAGCTGATGCTGATCTCGCCGGACGGCGTTCCCGGCCGGTCGATCAGTCCGCGGAACAGCGTGAACGTGAGCGCCGCGATCGCGATGATCGCGGTCATCTCACCCCGCGGCCAGGACAGGGCGTGGCCGCGCAGGATGATCCAGGCCAGCACCGCCGGTGCCACCGCCGCGATCAGGAGCAGGAAGCGGAGGATCACCAGCGCCTTCCAGCCCGTGCACGTGCCGTTGGGTCCTCGGCAGGTGTTCAGGACCGCGAACTGGTCGCCGAGCTTGTACCAGTCGAGGAACAGCGACACGCCGAGGGCCAGCCCACCGAGGACCGCGATGAGCTCACCGCGATCGAGCTGCCTGAATTGCATCGGCGGCCAGCCTACCCACTAGAGCGCGGTCGTGACGAAGTTGAGCGCCGGGATCCCGGTGGCCGAGGCGGCGCGGTCGGGCTGGGCGATCCCGGTGGTCGTCGCGGCGGTCCTGACCGCCTCGGCGACCGCGTCGTGGACGGCCTGATCGAGCGCGTTGGGGACCAGCTCGCCGGGCGGGGCCAGCGAAGCGATGGCGCGCGCCGCGGCCAGCTTCATCTCGACGTTGATCCCCGCCGCGCCCGCCTGCAGCGCGCCTCGGAAGATGCCTGGGTAGCCGACCACGTTGTTGACGCTCCGCCCATCGGCGGCGAACGCGGCGCCTGCGGCCTCGGCAGCCTCAGGCTCAATCTCAGGCTCAGGGTTGGTCAGCGCGAGGATGACCTGCCCCGGCCGGATCATGCTCGGGTCGATGAGACCCCGCCGTCCGGTCGTGGCCACCACCACATCGGCCTCGGCCAGGACCTGCTCCATGCTGACGATATCCACCCCGTGCGCCCGCGCCCGCGCGTGCGAGGCCTGGAGCGGATCGAACGCGATCACCCGCTTGACACCCCCGTCAACCATCAGCGCCGCGATCCCGTACCCCGCCGCCCCGAGCCCGAGCTGGCCCACGGTGGCCGCGCGCAGCTCGACGCCGGCATACCGGCAGGCGACGATCGCCGCCGCGAGCGACACGACCGCGGTGCCGTGGACGTCGTCGTGCATGACCGGCTGTGGCAGCCGCTCGATCAGCCGGCGCTCGATCTCGAAGCATTCCGGCGCCGAAATGTCCTCGAGGTGGATGCCCCCAAAGGTCGGCGCGATCCGCACGACGGTCTCGACGAACGTGTCGACGTCGTCGGCGTCGATCAGGATCGGCATGGCCGAGATGCCGGCGAACTGGTCGTAGAAAACCGCCTTGCCCTCCATCACCGGCATCGAGGCGACGGCACCGATGTTGCCCAGTCCAAGCACGCGGGTGCCGTTGGTACAGATCGCGACCGTGCGCGAGATCATCGTGTACTGCGCCGCCAGCTCGGGCTGGCCGGCGATCGCCGTGCACACCCGAGCCACCCCCGGCGTGTACACGTCGCGCATCTCCTGGACCGTCCGGACGGGCGAGCGGGCCACGATCTTGAGCTTGCCGTCGGTGTGCCGAAGCAACGCCCGGTCCTTGTGCCAGAGCACGTGCACGCCCTCGAGCGCCTCGATCAGGTCGGCGATCTGGCTGGCTTGCGCGGTGTCGCGCACCTCGATCGTAATGTCCCGGACCGAGTCCTCGCGGCCCAGCGATACCGTGACGACGTCCCCGATCAGCCCCTCGCCGTCGGCGATCGCCTGGGCGACCCGCGCCAGCTGTCCGGCGCTATGGGGTATCTGGACGCGATAGGTGCAGTCGAGCATCTCGTCTCCCTCTCCGAGCGCGGTTGGCTCCGGGGGTGTATTTATCACGTCGTGACCCCGGGTCCTCCCAGCCCTGACCCCGTTCCGCCCCTGCACCAGCTCTACCCCGAGCAAAGGCTGATCGCAGTCCGCGCCCTGCTCGAGGAGCTGAACCTGACCGCGAAGGCCCCGACCGAGCGACCGTACACGATCGCCAACTTCGTGGCCAGCGCTGACGGGCACGCCGCCTACCGGGGCCGCTCGCGCTGGCTGAGCGACGACGCTGACCGCGAACTGTTCCACGGGCTTCGCGAGCACATCGACGCGATCCTGGTCGGGACCGGGACGCTGCGCGTCGAGCGCTACGGACGCCTGATCCGCGACCCGGAGCGCCGCCACCGCCGGGCCGCGTCGGGGCTCGCGCCCGACCCGCTGGCCTGCCTCTTCAGCCGCAGCGGCGACATCCCCATCGACATCCCGTTGTTCGCGGATCCGGCGTCGCGCATCGTCGTGTTCTCGCCCGCCGGCCTCGACACCTCTGGGCTGGGAGCCCAGATCGAAGTCGTCCGGCTCGATCCCGGCGAGCTCACCCTGACCACGATGATGCGCCGGCTGCGCTCCGACTACGACGTGCACACGCTCCTGTGCGAGGGCGGACCGACGCTGTTCGGCGCGTTACTGCAGGAAGACCTCGTACACGAGTTGTTCATCTCGTTGGCGCCGAAGCTCACCGGCGGCGGTAACGCCCCCTCGATCACCAGCGGCCCCGAGCTGGCGTCGTTGCGCCACCTGCATCTCGTCTGGGTGCTCGAGCACGCGAGCGCGTTGTATCTGCGTTACGCCATCAGGTGAATCGGTTCACCTGAATTGGTTAACCGCTTCACCTCTACTGGTGAAGCGGTTAACTCAGAGGTCACTGTCAGAAGCTGACCGTAATTCACTTCGACTTAAGGAAGTGACCTGCCACAATGGCAGTAGTGACCGGGTCAACCGCGGCAGCAACCACCTCCCACGCCGCGGCGCGGATGGTGCGCGCGCTAGAGGAGGGACGGCGTCGTACGCTGGCGCTGGTGGCGTCCGTATCGGAGGCCGATCTGGAGCGCGTTCACAACCCGCTGATGAGCCCGCTGGTGTGGGACCTCGCGCACATCGCCGCCTACGAGGACCTGTGGCTCGCGCATCGCTACGGCGAGCGGCCGCTTCTGCACGAGGACCTCGCCGCCACCTACGACGCGTTCGAGACGCCGCGGGCACTGCGCGGTGACATCGAGCTGCTCGGACCGGACGCGGCCCGCAGCTATCTGAGCGACGTGCGGGCCCGAGTGCTCGAGGTGATCGACGAGCGCGGAGTGGGCGACGGGTTGCTGCACGAGATGGTTCTGCGCCACGAGCATCAGCACAACGAGACGATGTTTCAGACGCTCCAGCTGGCGAGCCT
>DATJRS010000174.1:0-19651 GCA_035504535.1 Solirubrobacteraceae bacterium
CTTCTGCTTCTCCCGCAACTGAACGCGGTACTCACTCTGGCGCTGGCGACCACGGCCGTGTTCACCGGGCGGATAGGACCGGCGCTCCACGCCGCACTTGTCGGTCAGGCAGCGCTCGCCCTTGAGGAACAGCTTCTGCCCCTCGCGGCGGCACTGCTTGCACTGGGGTGAGGTATCGCGAGCCATCAGACACGCCTCCGCTTGCGGGGCCGGCATCCGTTGTGGGCCTGCGGGGTGACGTCCTTGACGCCGGTGACCTCGAGTCCGGCCGCCTGCAACGACCGGATCGCCGTCTCGCGACCCGAGCCCGGGCCCTTGACGAACACCTCGACCCGCTGCAGGCCGTGCTCGATGCCCTTCCGGGCGGCCGCATCGGCGGTCACCTGGGCCGCGAACGGGGTCGACTTGCGCGAGCCCTTAAAGCCCGCGCCGCCGGCCGACTCCCACGCGATCACGTTGCCCTCGCGGTCGGTCAACGACACGATCGTGTTGTTGAACGAAGTCTTGATGTGCGCCTGGCCGATCGGGATGTTCTTGCGAACGCGCCGCCGGCCGCGCTGTGGCCTCCGAGGTGCTGGCATTTACTTCTTGGTCGCCTTCTTCTTACCGGCGACCTGCATGCGCTTCGGGCCCTTGCGCGTGCGCGCGTTGGTCTTGGTGTTCTGCCCGTGGACCGGCAGCCCGCGCCTGTGGCGCAGCCCGCGGTAGGAGCCAATCTCCTGCAGCCGCTTGATGTTCTGGGAGCGCTCGCGGCGCAGGTCGCCCTCGACCGTGTACTCGCGGTCGATCGCGTCGCGCAGCCGGATGACCTCTTCCTCGGTCAGGTCGCGCACCTTGCGGTCGGGCTCGATCCCGAGCTCGGCCAGCAGCCTGTTGGAGCTCGAGCGGCCGATCCCGTAGATGTAGGTCAGCCCGATCTCGACGCGCTTGTTGAGGGGGATGTTGACACCCGAGATGCGTGCCATCTCAACCTTGCCTTTGCTTGTGGCGGGGATTTGAGCAGATGACGAGAACCCGCCCGTGCCGGCGGATGATCTTGCACTTCTCGCACATCGGCTTGACCGACGGTCGTACTTTCACGCTCGCTCGTAACTCTCTCGTCGTCTATTGAAACCAGTAGTTCCCGCAACCCGGCTCTGGCGACCGGTTCAGTCGCCGCTACCGAGCTGCAGCGGCGCTCGCGGCGCGGGACAAATCGCGCGCGGGCGCGTAACGAGCGATGTTAGCAGGGGTGCGTTCCCGCGGCTCCGGCGCGATTTTGGGCCGGCCTTCGGCCGGCGTCCGTGGGGCGGTTGGGGGTCGGGGTGGGGTGCAAATCCCCGTCCGGACGGGCCCGCATGGTCCCATGGATGCCGCCGCAGGCGGCCCCAAAAAGACCTACGCCGCCGACCGGGCGCCCTTGGCCTCGTGCCAGGGCGTAAGGATCCGCGGCCCGCCGGCCGTGATCGCGATCGTGAACTCGAAGTGGGCCGCCAGCGAGCCATCCTGGGAGTAGATCGCCCAGTGGTCATCGCCGACGCGCACGGCATGCCGGCCCGCGGTCACCATCGGCTCGACCGCCAGCACCATCCCCTCCTCGAGGATCACTCCGGTACCGGGGTTGCCGTAGTTGGGGATCTGGGGCTCCTCGTGCATCTCGCGCCCGATCCCGTGGCCCACGAGCGAGCGGACGATCGACAGGCCGGCGGCCTCCACGTGCTCCTGGATCGCGTGGGAGACATCGCCGAGATGGTTGCCGGCGACGCACTCCTCGACCGCGATGAATAGCGACTCCTCGGTCACGCGCAGGAGCTTGGTCGCCACCGGACTGATCGGGCCGACCGCGAACGTCCGGGCGGCGTCGGCCACCCAGCCGTTGTAGACGACCCCGATGTCGACCGACAGGATGTCCCCGCGCGCGAGCCCGTACGAACCCGGGATCCCGTGCACGATCATCTCGTTGGGCGAGGCGCAGATCGACCCCGGGAAGCCCCGATACCCCTTGAAGGCCGGTGTGGCGCCCTGCGAGCGGATGAACTTCTCGGCCGCCCCGTCGAGATCGGCGGTGGTGACTCCCGGCCGGATCTTGCCGGCGAGCAGGTTCATGGTCTTGACCAGGATGGCGCCGGCGGCCGCCATCTGCTCGATCTGCTCGGGTGTCTTCTTGATGATCAAACGTCTTCCTCTAGACGGAGCGTCGCGATCACTGCACGGATGTGGTCGTGCACCTCGGCCGGAGGGCGCGTCCCATCGACGCGACGCAGAATTCCCTTCTGATCGTAGTAGCCGATCACGGGCTCGGTTTGCTCGTGGTAGACGGTGAGGCGCTTCTTGACCACCTCGGGCTTGTCGTCGTCGCGCTGGACCAGGCGCGAGCCGTCCTGGTCGCATACGTCCTCATGCTTGGGCGGGTCGAACTCGACGTGATAGTTGTGTCCCGCCTTCACGCACACGCGCCGGCCGGACAGCCTCCGCACGACCTCCTCGTCGGGCACGTCGATGAGCAGGACGGTGGTGATGCGCCGGCCCATCTGCGCGAGTTGCTTGTCGAGCGCCTCCGCCTGAGGAACCGTGCGTGGGAAGCCATCGAGAATGAAGCCGTCCTGGGCATCCTCCTGCTGCAGGCGCTCGGCCGCCATCGCCACGATCAGGTCGTCGGGGACCAGGTCGCCCCGGTCCATGTATTCCTTGGCCTTCTTGCCGAGCTCGGTCCCGTTCTTGACGTTTTCGCGCAGCATGTCGCCGGTGGCGATGTAGGGCAGCTGGAAGTCCGACCGCAGCCGCTCGGACTGCGTCCCCTTGCCCGCGCCGGGAGGACCGAACAGGATCAGGTTGAGCTCTGACACAAAGGCAAGACTGTATCGGTCGCACCAGGTTCGAGGTGAACGCGCACAGCGGGCCGGCATCCCTGCCGGCCCGCTGCCAAGCGTCCATCGTCACCCGCCCTTCCCCGGTGCCCCCTGCTTCCGCCCCGGGGGGGATGGAGAGGCGTCCCCCACGCCATCTCCATCCGTCCTGCCTGTGCGCCCCCTACTTGTCTGCCCCAACTACTTGTCTGCCCCCACTACCTGTCTGCCCCCACTACTTGTCTGCCCCCACTACTGACCTGCGCCCCCAGGCGCCCCCAGCCCAACCGAACCCGCAACGCGCCCCCACTCTCTTCATGGCTTGCTGGTTCGTCGGTGTCATGCGACGCCTGGTAGCTAACTACGCCGGCTCGCCGTTCGCACCAGGGAGCGACCCCAGGGTTTTCCCGGCGGCCTGGCGACCCCCCGAGAGGTGGCTCGAGGTCCGGGCCGCCTCGATCGCCGCGGCCAGCTCAATCCAGCCAGTGAACGGCTGCGCGACCCGGCATCCGTTGGATACCGAGCCGCTGATCGGGTCGGAGTCGACGTCGATCATCAGCTGGAGATGGGCGGTACCTCTCGACACCGGCCACAAATTTGGCGTGTTGGACCGGACTCCGCACCAGGGAGCCACCCCAGGATTTGGAGCGTCAGCGTGATGACATGCTCGTCATCTCCGGATGACGTCCGGTCGAGTTGCCCGACTCGTTAAGCGCTCAAAACCGACCAGTCGGGGTACATTGCTCCATATGCCGGTGCGGGAGGCGCCCGACAGACGTGGTCGGCCCCTGCGTGGACGCAGGGGCCTCCTGGAGCGTGAGTCTCCGCTCCAGGCGATCGCTGCTGCGCTGGACTCGATCGCGGCCGGCGACGGCGCCGCGCTGCTGCTCGAGGGACACGCCGGGATGGGCAAGACCCGGCTGCACGAAGCGGCGCTCGACGAGGGCCGGCGCCTCGGCATGCGCGTCTTGCGCGCGGCCGGCGCCGAGCTCGAGCAGAACCTCGCCTTTGGAGTGGCCGGTCAGCTGGTCCGTGCGCTGGTGGCCGACCTGCGGCCCGAGGCACGGCAGGCGTTCCTGGCCGAGGCGCCCGAGCGCGTGCGCTCGCTGGCCGGCGCCGGCGAGAACCTGCCCGAACTCGAGGACGCCGGCGACCTCACGCTCTCCCACGGGCTCTTCACGGTGATGGCCGGCGCCGCCGAGACGCGGCCCACGCTGCTGGCGCTCGACGATCTGCACTGGTGCGACGTCGCGTCGCTCGAGTTCGTGCTCTACGTCCTTCACCGCCTCGATGAGCTGCCCGCCGCCATCGTGATGACCCGTCGGCCCGGAGTGGGCGACGGGTCGACGGAGGCGCTCGATCTGATCGCCAGCCATCCGCGGGTTCATGTGGAAAGCCTGACGCCGCTCGGCGCCGAGGCCGCCCAGGCGCTGGCGCGAGAAGCGTTCGGCGAGCGAGCCGAGCCCGCCCTGGCGCAGGTGTCGGTCGAGGTCACCAGCGGCAACCCGTTCTACCTGCACGAGCTGCTGGTCGCGTTGGCCGAGGAGCCAGACGCGTCCGGTCCCGAGCTCACTCGCCGCGCCCGGGCCCTGGCCCCCGATGCGGTCATCCGGTCACTGCGCGTCCGCGTCGGGAGGCTCGGCCCCGACGCGGCAGCGCTCGGCCGCGCCGTCGCCATCCTCGGCGACGACGTCCCGCTGCGGCGAGCGGCGGCGCTCGCCGGCCTCGAGATCGACGCGGCCAGTGCGGCCGCCGATGCCCTGGCCCGGGTCGAGGTGCTGCTCGCACGTGAGCCCCTGCGGTTCGTGCACCCGCTCGTCCAGCACGCCATCGAGCAGGACATCCCGCTGTTCGAGCGCTCCACGCGCCATCTCGATGCAGCCCGGCTGTTGTACGCCGAGGGCGAAGAGGTCGAACGGGTGGCCGCCCATCTGCTCCTGGCGCACGCGGGGGGCGACCCGTGGGTCGTCGAGCGGCTGCGCGCCGCTGCGCGCGAGGCGCGCGCCGCCCAGCCGGCGGCGCGTTATCTGGAGCGCGCGCTCGAGGAACCGCCGGCCGCCGAGCTGCGCCCCGAGGTGCTGGCCGAGCTGGGCGCGGCCGAGGCCGCGCTCGGGAAGCCCGACGCCGCGGACCATCTCGCCCAGGCGGCCGCGGCGTCGTCCGATCCGCGCCGGCGGGCCGAGCTGGCCCTCCAGCTCGGCCGGGCGCTCGACGCCCAGGGACGGCACGAGCGGGCGGCGATGGCCTACGACGCCGCTCTGTCCGAGCTGGTCGACGAGCCGAGCGACCCGGACGAGCTCGAGCTGCGCGACCAGCTCGAGGCCAGCTTCATCTCGACCGCCTCGATCGTCCCCGACCTCCAGCCGGTGGCGGTGGCGCGCTCGACCCGGGTGATCGAGAACGCGGTGAAGGGTCCCCGCACCCAGGGTCAGCGGCTGCTCCTGGCCCAGACGGCGCTCCACTCCACCACCACCGGCGAGTCCGCGCACAACGCGGTCGAGCTCGCCGAGCGGGCCTGGGATGGCGGACGGATCCTCGGCCACGCGCACGCCGAGTGGATTGGCTGGAGGATGGTCGCCGCCGCCTTCCTCCTGAACGGCGAGCTCGAGAGTGCGATCGAGGTGACCGACGCGGCGCTCGAGGACGCCCGCCAGCGGGCCTGGCCGCTCGCGTTCGCCACCGCCAGCCACGTCCGCGGGCTGCCCCGGCTCTGGCAGGGGCGGGTGACCGAT
The DNA here is from genome assembly GCA_035504535.1 of Solirubrobacteraceae bacterium. GTDB lineage: Bacteria > Actinomycetota > Thermoleophilia > Solirubrobacterales > Solirubrobacteraceae > Palsa-465. Next base: position 5,558 of record DATJRS010000174.1, read on the forward strand.
GCGGTGGTCGACCTCGAGCTCGCCCGAGACGCCCGGCGCTACGGCTGGCAGGAGTTCGCCCGTTCGGCCGCCGCGCACTACGCGCTGTGCCTGACCGAGCGGGGCGAGCTCGAGCGGGCCGAGGAAGTGCTGGCCGAGGACGGGCCGCTCGATGACCCGCGGGACATCGAGGACGTTCTGCGCGTGTACTCGCTGGCCGAGCTCCGTCTGGCCCAGGCGCGTCCGCGCGAGGCCCTCGAGGCCGCGCTGCTGGTCGGTCAGATCGGCGAGCGGACCGTACGCTTCCTCGGCTACTGCCCATGGCGCACCACGGCGGCCCAGGCGGCGCTCCTGCTCGGCGAGCGCGACCGCGCGTTCGCGCTGGCCGATGAGGAGCTCGCTCGCGCCGAGCGGACCGACGTCCTGCATCTGCGGATCCGCGCCCGTCGCGTCGTGGGGCTATGCGAGCAGGGGACCAAGGGCATCCGCAGCCTGCGCGCCGCCGCGCAGCTTGGCGCCGACGCGCCACCGCGGCTCGAGACCCTGCGCGCGCTGATCGATCTGGGCGCGGCGCTCCGACGCGAGAACCGCCGCACCGAGGCACGCCAGCCACTGGCTCAAGCGGCGGACATGGCCAGCCACGGTGGCGCGGTGGCGTTACATGAGCGGGCGCGGGGGGAGCTCGCCGCCACCGGGGCGCGGCCGCGTCGCGACGTCCTGCTCAGTGGGCCCGAGTCGCTCACGCCCTCCGAGCGGCGTATCGCCGAGCTCGCCGCCACCGGCCAGAGCAACCGCGAGATCGCCCAGGCGCTGTTCGTCACCCCCAAGACCGTCGAGTACCACCTGCGCAACACCTACCGCAAGCTCGACATTCAGACCCGTCGGGAATTGGCCGAAGCTCTGAGCGTCTGACGCGCCTCCGGCTACGGGCGCACTACTCCCGTCGACCGGGGGCGAGAGCTATTTCAGGAAGCCTTCGTAGTTGCGCATCATCAGCTGCGCCTCGAGCTGCTTCATCGTGTCCAGCGCCACGCCGATCACGATCAGGATCGAGGTGCCGCCGAAGAAGAAGTTGGCCGAGGTCTGGCTGATGAGGATCGTGGGCAGAGCAGCAATCGCGGCCAGGAACAACGCGCCCGGGAAGGTCAGCCTCGCCAGGATCCGATCCAGGAATTCTGCCGTCGGTCTGCCTGGCCTCACCCCTGGGATGAACCCGCCGTACTTCTTGAGGTTGTCGGCCTGGTCGACCGGGTTGAACGTGACCGCCGTGTAGAAGTACGTGAACAGGATGATCAGAATGCTCTCGCCCAGCACGTAGTGCCAGCCCTGGGGGCTGAAGAAGTTCTGCACGTCGGTCCAGAAGTTGTTGCGGTTCTGCCCGAGCAGCTGGCCGAGCGTGGGCGGGATGGCCATCATGCTGGCGGCGAAGATGACGGGGATCACGCCGGCCATGTTCACGCGCAGAGGCAGGTAGGTCTGGCTGCCCTGCGTCATCCGTCGCCCGATCACGCGCTTGGCGTACTGGATCGGGATCCGGCGCTGGCCCTCCTGGACGAACACGATCGCCGCGACCACGCCGATGGCGATGAAGGGCATGATCACGCGGAACACCTGGTCGGGGTTGGTCCACCATGAGTGGATGCCGTTCGGAATCCGCGACACGATGCTGGCGAAGATCAGCAGCGAGATCCCGTTGCCGATGCCGCGCTGGGTGATGAGCTCGCCCATCCACATCAAGAGGACGGTGCCCGCCGTCAGCGAGATCACGATCAGCAGCACCTTGGCCAGGTTGAAGTTGGTGATGACGGTCACGCCGGCCGACTGCTCGAAGCTGCGGAACAGGAACACGTAGCCGATCGACTGGGCGAACGCCAGCCCGACCGTGAGATAGCGCGTGTACTGCGTGATCCGCGCCTGGCCGACCTCGCCCTCCTTGGAGAGCTTTTCGAGCGAGGGGACCACGACCTGCAGCAGCTGCAGGATGATCGAGGCCGTGATGTAGGGCATGATCCCGAGCGCGAAGATCGCGATCCGGCCGAGCCCTCCACCGGAGAACAGGTTCAGGAAGCCGAGGATGCTCGAGCCCCCGAAGTTGTTCTGGATCGCCTGGACCGCCGCCGAATTGATGCCCGGAGCGGGGATGTGCGTGCCGAGCCGGTAGAGCGCGAGCAGCGCAGCCGTGAACAGGATCTTCTTGCGGATGTCGCCAACCCGGAACGCGCCGAGGATGGTCGAGATCACTTCGGAAGGCCTCCGCCGTTGGCCTCGATGATCACCTGGCAGGTGCCGCCGGCCGCCTCGATCCGCTCCCGGGCGGTCGCGCTGAACGCGTGCGCGTGCACGGTCAGCGGCTTGGACAGCTCGCCCTTGGCCAGGATCTTGACCGGAATTCCCTTGCGTGTGGCCAGCCCCTTGGCGCGCAGCGCCTCGAGCGTGACCGCCTCACCGGACTCGAACCGGGCCTCGAGATCGACGAGGTTGACCGGCTGGCTGTGGGTCCGGAAGGGCTCGAACGGCATCGACTTCTTCATGTGCGGGCCGCGCAGCTTGCGCATCCGCATGTGGATCGGGTTCTGCCCGCCCTCGAAGCGCGCCCGGCGCTTCGCTCCAGACCGCGAGCCCCAGCCCTTCTGGCCCCGGCCCGATGTCTTTCCGGTCCCCGATCCCTCGCCGCGGCCGATGCGCTTGCGCGGCCGGCGCGATCCGGGCGCAGGCCTCAAGTTGTGCAGCCCGATCCGCTCCTCCTCGCGCTCTTCGGCCCGCGGGGCGTCGTTCTCAGTCATCGGACCCCTCCGAGACTTCCACCAGATGCGCCACCTTCGCGATCATCCCGCGAACCTGCGGCGTATCGGAATGCTCCACGCGTTGGCCAATCCGACGCAAACCAAGTGAGCGCAGCGTGTCCCGCTGGCGCTGATCCGAACCGTTGCGCGACCGGCGCTGGGTCACGACCAGCTTGCTCACGCCTCGGGCTCCTCGGGCTCTGCCGCCGCTTCGTCGACCGGTGTCGCCTCGGCCGCGCCGTCGCCATTCGAGCTGGGAGCAGGCGCCGAGACCGTCTCGGAGGCAACTTCCGGCTCAGCGGTGAGGCCAAGCACCTGGTTGACTGACAGACCGCGGATCTCAGCGACTTCATCAGGAGTCCTCAAGGACTGCAGCCCCGCCATCGTCGCCTTGACCAGGTTGATCGGGTTCTGGGAACCGAGCGACTTGGACAGGATGTCGTGAATGCCGGCGAGTTCGAGCACGGCGCGCACCCCACCGCCGGCGATCACGCCGGTACCGGGCGCGGCCGGCTTCAGAAACACCCGGCCTGAGCCGAAGATGCCGGTCGTCTGGTGGGTGATGGTCGAGCCGTGCTTGGGCACGCGGTAGAGGTTCTTCTTGGCCTGCTCGACACCCTTCTGAATCGCCACCGGCACCTCGTTGGCCTTGCCGTAGCCGATCCCGACGACCTCTCGCTCGTCGCCGACCACGACCAGAGCGGTGAAGGAGAAGCGCCGGCCACCCTTGACCACCTTGGCCACGCGGTTGATCTCGACCACGCGCTCCTGGAGGTCGAGTCCGGCTGAAGAGACTGTGCGATCACGTACGGCAGGCATCAGCAGATCCAGAGTAGCGGTCTTAGAAGGTGAGCCCGCCCTCGCGGGCACCGTCGGCAAGCGCTTTCACGCGCCCGTGGTACTGATAGCCGCCGCGGTCGAACACCGCGCTCGAGATCCCGGCCGCGATCGCACGCTGCGCCAGAACGCCGCCGGCGCGCTGCGCCTGCTCCATCGGTCCGAGCGTGCGGAGCTCGGGCTCGGTCCAGTTGACCGAGGCCATCGTGCGACCGGAGTCGTCGTCGATCAGCTGCGCGAAGATGCCGCGGTTGGAGCGGAACACCGAGATGCGGGGCCGCTCGGCGGTGCCGTGGATCTTGGCGCGCACGCGCCGACGGCGCTTCAACCGCTGAGCGGGCTTGGTCAAAACCGTCATGATTCCGTCCCCCCGCGATGTTCGCCGCCAGGCGAACTCGCAATCGAAGACGAAGTCTTCGACGAACTCGCAATCGAAAACGAAGTTTTCGAGGACGTCATGCGCGTTTACCGACCTTCCTGGCCACGTACTCACCCTCGTAACGGATCCCCTTGCCCTTATAGGGCTCGGGCTTGCGCTGCTTGCGGATGAGCGCCGCGATCTCGCCCACCTGCTGCTTGGATGCGCCCCGCACCACGATGCGGGTCGGCTGCGGGACCTCGAACTCGATCCCGTCCGGGGCCTTGATCGAGACCGGGTGCGAGTAGCCGAGGGCGAGCTCGAGGTCGCGTCCGCGCAGCTGTGCGCGGTAGCCGACGCCCTGGATCTCCAGGCGCTTCTCGAACCCGGCGGTCACGCCCTGGACCATGTTGGCGATCAGCGTGCGCGTGAGGCCGTGCAGCGCGCGATGCTCGCCGCGGTCGGTGGGCCGCGTGACCACGATCTGCCCGTCGTTCTGCTCGACCGACATGTCGCGGTTGACGCGCTCGGACAGCTCGCCCTTGGGCCCGTTCACGGTCACGCGCTCGGGCTCGATCGCGACGGTCACGCCGGCCGGGACCGGGATGGGTTGTCTGCCAATACGAGACATAGGTTCAAATCAACGGTCTACCAGACCCTCGCCACTACCTCGCCGCCGACGCCCTCGATGCGGGCCTCGTGGCCGGTCATGACGCCCCGGGAGGTCGACATGATCGCGGTGCCCATACCGCCCTGGATGCGGGGGATGTGGGCGTGGTCGACGTACGTGCGCTGGCCCGGGCGCGACACGCGCTGAAGGCCCGTGATGACCGGCTTGCGCGCCTGGGTGTACTTGAGCGTGATCGTCAGCTCCTGGCCGGGCCGGCCGGCAGGCGCATCCTGGACCTCGTAGTCCTCGATGTAGCCCTGCTCGTGCAGGATGCGGGCGATCTCGCGCCCCAGCCTTGAAGCCGGGATGGTCACGTCCTGGTGCTGGGCGGCCGCAGCGTTGCGGATCCGGGTCAGCAGGTCGGCGATCGGATCGGTCATCGTCATGGTGTCACCAGCTCGACTTGGTCATGCCGGGGATGAAGCCGTTGTGGGCGAGCTCGCGCAGGCAGATCCGGCACAGGCCGAACTTGCGGTATACCGACCGCGCCCTGCCGCATCGACGGCAGCGCGTGTACGCGCGCGTCTTGTACTTCGCCGGGCGCTGTTGACGGACAACCTGTGAAGTCTTAGCCATGGGCTCCTCTACGTCGTAGCCGCCTCCGGGCGGCCTTCTCTGGCAAATGGCATTCCGAGCGCCTCGAGCAGCGCGAACGCCTCGTCGTCACTCTGGGCGCTGGTGGTGATCGTGATGTCCAGGCCACGGACCTGGTCCACCTCGTCGTAGTCCACCTCGGGAAAGATGATCTGCTCGCGCACGCCCATCGAGTAGTTCCCACGACCGTCGAACGAGCGTGGATTCAAGCCGCGGAAGTCGCGGATCCGGGGGATCGCGACCGACATCAGCCGATCCAGGAACTCGTAGGAGCGCGCACCACGCAGGGTGACAGCCACGCCGACCGGCATCCCCTCGCGGACCTTGAACTGGGCGATCGACTTGCGCGCGCGGCGAACGTTGGGCCGCTGGCCGGTGATCGTGGCCAGCTGCTCGGACGCCGCGTCGAGCATCTTCGAGTCCTGCTTGGCGTCGCCGACCCCCATGTTCACGGTCACCTTCTCGATCCGAGGGGCGCGCATCGGCGTCGAGTAGCCGAAGCGCTCGGTCAGCGCCGGGAGGATCTCTTCGCGGTAGCGGGTCTGAAGTCGTGCTTCGGGCATCCTCAGTCCAATCTAGTCCCACTGCGCCGGGCGATTCGGAAGCGCTTACCGTCCTGGATCTCGACCCCGGTGCGCGTCGGCTTGTTGTCGCTCGGATCGGCCAGCATCACGTTGGAGACGTGGATCGGGCCCTCTTTCTCGATCACGCCGCCGACCGTCTCGGCGCGCTGGGCGCCACCCACCTGCCGCGGGCGCTGGTGGCGCTTGACGATGTTGAGTCCCTCCACGTACACCCGATCCTTCTTGGGCTCGACGCGGAGGATCCGCCCGCGCTTGCCGCGGTCCTTGCCGCCGATCACGATGACCTCGTCGCCTTGCTTGAGTCGAGCGGGCATCCCTACAACACCTCCGGGGCCAGCGAGACGATCTTCATGAAGTTGCGCTCGCGCAGCTCGCGGGCGACCGGGCCGAAGATGCGCGTCCCGCGGGGGTTGTTCTGAGCGTCGATCAGCACGGCGGCGTTCTCGTCGAAGGCGATGTAGGTGCCGTCCTCGCGTCCGTATGACTTGCGGGTGCGTACCACCACCGCGGTCACGACCTCACCCTTCTTGACCGAGCCCTGCGGGCTGGCCTGCTTGACCGTGGCGGTGACGATGTCTCCCACACCGGCATAGCGGCGGCGATGGCCGCCGCGCACCCGGATGACCAGGATCTCACGGGCGCCGGTGTTATCGGCGACGCGCAGTCGGGTCTCGTTCTGGATCATCGGGGCCCTACTCCGCCCGCTCGACTACCTGGATCAGCCGCCAGCGCTTCAGGCGTGACATCGGCCGGCACTCGCGCACGATCACGGTGTCTCCGATGTGGGCGTCGTTGGACTCGTCGTGCGCATGCAGCGTGTTGGAGACCCGGACGATCTTCTCGTAGCGGCGGTGACGCCGGGCCACGTCGATGCGGACCGTGATCGTCTTGTCGGCCTTGTCGGAGACCACGACGCCCTGCCGCGTCTTCTGCCGGCCGGGTCCGTGCTCGCGTGGCGGGGTCGCCTGGCCCTCGCCCGCGCCGGCGGCCCTGGCAGCCCGCGCCTTCTCGCGCGAGCGCGTCCGCTCGACCCGGCGAGCCTGCGCCTTGCGCCCACGCTCAGCCGCTCGCTCGGCCTGACGCTCTTCCGGCGTCAGCGCCTTGCGCGCCTTGGTCTGCGCCGCCTTGGCCGCGCGCGAGCGACGCCGCCGCTCCTTGGGTGGGACGACTTCGACAGGCTCGCTCGTAGCTCCGGAATCCGCGCCAGCGGATTCCGTAACGGAATCGGCAGCCGGCGATTCCAGAGGGGCCTCGGCTGACGCCGATTCCGCGGTCTCGTTCTCGTTGTTCTCGGTCTCAGCCATTGTCAGATCTCTGGAGTTCTCGTTCTCGCTGGATGGTGAGCGCCCGCGCGATCTCGCGCTTGGCTCGCTTCAGGCTTGCAGTGTTCTCGAGCTCGGCCGTGGCGCTCTGGAAGCGCAGTCCGAACAGCTCGCGCCGTGCGGTCTTGATGTGCTCGGCCAGCTCGCGGTCGGTGAGGTCGCGGACGTCGGAAGCCCTCATCTCAGCCGTCCTCTCGCATCACGAACTTCGTGCGCACCGAAAGCTTGTGTCCGGCCAGCCGCATCGCCTCGCGAGCCAGCGGCTCGGGCACGCCGGCGAGCTCGAACATCACCCGGCCGGGCTTGACCACCGCGACCCAGCCCTCGGGCGACCCCTTGCCGGATCCCATCCGCGTCTCGGCCGGCTTCTTGGTGTAGGACTTGTCTGGATAGACGTTGATCCAGACCTTGCCGCCGCGCTTGATCTTGCGGGTCATGGCAATTCGAGCGGCCTCGATCTGGCGGTTGGTGAGCCAGCCGGCGTCGAGGGCCTTCAGCCCGTACTCGCCGAATTGAACCTTGGTCTGCCCGCGGGACAACCCGTGCCGGCGTCCGCGGTGCACCTTGCGGTGCTTGACGCGCTTGGGGGCGAGCATCAGCTAGCACCGCCTCCGCCGCCGCCGTTGCCTCCGCCGGCGCCGCCGCCGCTCGGCCGGTCACGGCCACCGCCACCGCCACCGCCGGATCCGCCGCGAGCACCGGGACCGCCGGGACCACGACCACCGCCGCCGCCACGACCACCGCCGCCGCCGGGACCGCCACCGCGGCCACCGCCGCCGCCGGGACCGCCGCCACGACCACCGCCGCCGCCGGGACCGCCACCGCGACCACCGCCGCCACGACCACCGCCGCCGCCGGGACCGCCACCCCGGCCACCGGGCCCGCCGGGACCACCAGGTCCGCGGCCACCCGGGCCGCCGCCGCGACCACCGCGACCGCCACCGCCGCCACCGCCGCGACCGTCACGGCCGCCGCGACCACCGCGACCGTCCCGCTCGGGCGCCTGGGGCGCGGGCTCGTCCATGATCGTCAGGTCGGCGCCCGTGTAGCCCTCGGGCATGATCTCGCCCTTGTTGATCCAGCACTTCACGCCGATCCGCCCGAACGTCGTGCGGGCCTCGTGGAAGCCGTAGTCGATGTCGGCGCGCAGCGTGTGCAGCGGGACGCGGCCGTCGGAGTAGCCCTCGGTGCGCGCCATCTCGGCGCCGCCGAGGCGCCCGGAAACCTGGACCTTCACGCCCTTGGCGCCCGAGCGCATCGCGCTGGTCAGCGCGCGCTTCATGGCGCGGCGGAACGCGACCCGGTTCTGGAGCTGCTCGGCGATCGACTGCGCGACCAGGCGGGCATCGAGCTCGGGGCGCTTGATCTCGAGGATGTTGACCTTGACCTGCTTGCCGGTGATCCGGTGCAGGTCGCGGCGGAGCTGGTCGACCTCCGAGCCGGACTTGCCGATCACGATCCCAGGCCGGGCCGTGTGGATGTTGACCTCGACCTCGTTCTGGTTCTTGCGGATCGTGATGTCCGAAAGCCCGGCGTGCGACAGCCGGCCGATGATGTGCTCCCGGATCTTGGTGTCCTCGTCGAGGAAGTCAGCGAACTGGCGCTCGTTGAACCAGTTCGACTTCCAGTCGTGGATGTAGCCCACGCGGAGCGATTCGGGATGAACTTTCTGACCCATATGTAGTGACTAATCCTTCGGCGTGAGCAAGATCGTGAGGTGGCTGGTGCGCTTGCGGATCCTCGTCGCGCGACCCATCGCGCGCGGGCGGAAGCGCCTGATCGTCGGACCCTCGTCGGCGTGGACCGCCATCACATACAGGTCCTCGCCCACGAGCTCGTGGTTGTTCTCAGCGTTGGCCACCGCGGACTCGAGCAGCTTGCTCCAATCCCGCGCGACCGCACGCGAGGTGTGAGCGAGGATAGCTCGCGCTTCCTCAACGCTCTTTCCCCTGATGTGATCGCACACCAGGCGCGCCTTCCTGGCCGACGAGCGCACGTACTTGGCGTGCGCGCGCACGACCACGTCCTGGCGCTCGCCCCGCCTTCTGCGCCGGCTTGGGGCGGGGGCCGGCGGGGGTGCCGGCTCCTCATCAGTCTCGGCTTCGGCTGCCGCGGCACCGCGCCGGCGACGGCGACGCGCGGGAGCGGGCGCCTCGGCCTCGGCCTCGGTTTCGTCCTCGGCTTCGTCCTCGGTTTCGTCCTCGACGGGCTCGAGGTCGGCCAGCGCCTCCTCGTCGGCCTCCGCCTCGGCCTCGGTTTCGTCCTCATCCTCGCCTTCGGCCTCGGCGTCGGCCTCGAGCATCACGTCCGCCGCGGCCTCCTCGGCCTCCACGTCCTCCGGAGCCTCGTCGACCTCGTCGTCGCTGCCCTCGACCTCGTCGTCGGTGCCCTCGTCCTCGCCGTCGGCGGCCTGCGCCACGGCCTCGGCCGGTTCTGAGGGCTTCTTGCGAGAACGCCGGCGGCGCCGCGGGGCCGCTTCAGCCTCGGTCGCCTCGGGCTCGGTCGTCTCCGGGGTCTCTGGGGTGTCTTCCGAATCCGAAGTGGTCATCGCCTCTTACCAGTGCCTGCGTGCCCGCGGTACAGCCGCGTGGGCGCGAACTCGCCGAGTTTGTGGCCGACCATCGACTCGGTGACGAACACCGGCACGTGCTTGCGGCCGTCGTGGACGGCGATCGTGTGGCCGACCATCTCGGGGAAGATCGTCGAGGCGCGCGACCAGGTGCGCAACATGCGCTTCTCGCCCGAGGCGTTCATGGCCTCGATCCGCGTCATCAGCCGCTCCTCGACGTACGGCCCCTTCTTACTCGAGCGACTCATCGCTTCTTGCCTCTCCTCCGTCCGCGCACGATGTACTTGTCAGATGCCTTGCCCTTGCGCCGGGTGCGGTAGCCGAGCGTCGGCACGCCCCAGGGGGTGACCGGGTGGCGCCCCGGCGTGGTCGAGCCCTCGCCGCCACCGTGGGGGTGGTCGACCGGGTTCATCGCGGTGCCGCGCGTCTGCGGGCGCACGCCCATGTGCCGCTTGCGCCCGGCCTTGCCGATCGTCACGTTCTGATGGTCGGTGTTGCCGATCGTCCCGACGGTGGCCCGGCACTCGGCCCGGACCATGCGCATCTCGCCCGAGGGCAGACGCAGCGTCACGTAATCCCCGTCCTTGGCGAGCAATTGCACGCCGGCGCCCGCCGCGCGCGCCATCTGCCCCCCGCGACCCGGGGTCAGCTCGACGTTGTGGACCACGGTGCCGGCCGGCATGTTGCCCAGCGGCAGGCTGTTGCCCACGCGGATCTCGGCCCGCTCGCCCGACTGCACGCTCATGCCCACGCGCAGCCGCTGCGGCGCCAGGATGTAGCGCTTCTCTCCGTCGGCGTAGTGCAGCAGCGCGATGTAGGCCGAGCGGTTCGGGTCGTACTCGATCTCCGCCACCTTGGCCGGCACGCCGTCCTTGCGGCGCTTGAAGTCGATCTTGCGGTACAGCCGCTTGGCCCCGCCGCCGCGATGACGCGAGGTCTTGCGACCGTAGGAGTTGCGCCCGCCGGACTTCGTCAGGCCCTCGACCAGCGACTTCTCGGGCTTGTCGCGCGTGATCTCGGCGTAGTCCGGATACGTGACGAACCGGCGACCTGCGGACGTCGGCTTTGGCTTACGAATCGGCATCGGCTACTCCCCGGCCTCCAGGCCGCCAAAGATCGGAATCGTCTGGCCCTCGCGCACCTGCACGATCGCCTTCTTCCACTGTCGGGTCCGCCCCGACGTCTGGCCGCGGCGCTTGGGCTTCGGCCGCACGTGAGCGGTCCGCACCTCCATCACGTTGACCTCGAACAGCTGCTCGACCGCCTGGCGGATCTGCGTCTTGTGCGCCTTGTCGTGGACACGAAAGGTGTACTTCCCGGCCTCGGCGAGCGCGAACGTCTTCTCCGACAGGACCGGGCGGATGATCACCTGCGTCGGCTCCATCAGGCTGCCTCCCCGTCCTTAGACGAGCCCGGAGATTCGGCGCCAGCCGAATCTCGAGCGGAATCGGCGCCAGCCGATTCCGCCGATTTCGCGGCCAAGGCCACCAGCGAGTCGAGTGCGGACTCTGAGACGAGCAGCGACGCCGCTCCGACGACGTCGGCCACCCCGGCATCCTGCACCGGCATCGCCTCGACGCGCGCCAGATTGCGGAACGACTTCCCGGCTGCGGCTTCCTCAGCGCTCAACAAGACCAGGATCGGGGAACTCGCGCCCCACTCGGTCAGCATCTCCGCCGCCTGCTTGGTCGCCGGCTCGGTGAAGGCGGCCGCATCGAACACCGCCAGCGACTCGCGCTGCGCGTGCAGCGACAGCACGCTGCGCAGCGCCGCGCGCCGCGCCTTGCGGTTGACCTTCACCGTGTAGTGACGCGGGGTGGGACCGAACACCGTGCCGCCGCCGGTCCAGACCGGCGAGCGCGAGGATCCCGCGCGGGCACGCCCGGTCCCCTTCTGGCGCCACGGCTTGGCGCCACCGCCCGAGACCTGCCCGCGCGTCTTGGTGGACGCGGTGCCGTGCCGCCGGGCGTTCAGCTCGGCGCGCACCGTCTCGTGTACGAGCGGCATGTTGAAGGAGGCCTCGAACGCCACCGGATCGAGGTTCACGGTCCCGCCGCCGAGCACCTGCGCGCTAGGCATCGCTGCGCACCTCCACGGTCCCGCCGCGCGGACCCGGAACGGCACCGCGCACCAGCATCAGGTTCTGAGCCGGGATCAGCTCGACGACGGTGAGGCCGCGCTGGGTGACCCGACCGCCGCCCATCCGGCCGGGGCCGCGCAGCCCCCTGAACACCCGCGACGGGGTGGCCGAGGCGCCGATCGAGCCGGGCGCGCGGACGTTGTGCGAGCCGTGCGACTTCGGGCCGCTTGAGAAGTTGTGGCGCTTGATCGTGCCCTGAAAGCCCTTGCCCTTGGTCTTGCCCGAGATCTTGATCTTGTCCCCGACGTTGAACGCCTCGACGGTCACGGTCTGGCCGACGAGCAGCTCGCCGGCCTCGTCACGGAACTCGGCGAGGTGGCGGTGTGCCGACGCGTCGGCCTTCTTCAAATGCCCGAGCTCGGCCTTGGTCAGCACCTTCTCCTTGCAACGTCCGAAGGCCAGCTGGACCGCCTCGTAGCCGTCGCGCTCGACGGTGCGGATCGCGGTGACCGGACAGGGCCCGGCCTCGAGCACGGTGACGCGCTCCACCCGACCGTCCTCCTGGAACCTCTGGGTCATTCCGAGTTTCCGAGCCAGGATCGCCGTCATCTCAAACCCTCACGACGCGAGGCGGATCTCGATATCCACGCCGGCCGGGAGGTGGTCGAGTCGCTGGAGCGAGTCGACCGTCTTCGGGGTCGGCTGGTGGATGTCGATGAGCCGCTTATGCGTACGGATCTCAAAGTGCTCGCGCGAATCCTTGTCCTTGAACGGCGAGCGGATCACGCAATAGACGTTCTTCTCGGTCGGCAGCGGCACGGGACCGGACACGGTCGCGCCGGTGCGCGTGGCCGTCTCGACGATCTCCTTGGCCGCCGTCTCGATCGCCGTGTGGTCGTAGGACTTCAGGCGAATTCGGATTTTGTTTTGGGCAATGGTTGCCAACGCGTCTGTCTCTCTACGCACGAAGGCGAGCCCCACACTCGGGGCTCACCCCCTTACGGTCGTATCTGACACAAAAAGGCGGCGGGGGCACCAGGCCCACGCCGCCTCATCAACTTATTGGATTACTTCGGTGACGACCCCCGAGCCGACCGTACGGCCGCCTTCGCGGATCGCGAACCGCAACCCCTGGTCCATGGCGATCGGCTGGATCAGCTCGATCTGCATCTGGACGTTGTCGCCGGGCATGACCATCTCGGTGCCCTCGGGCAGGTTCGCCACGCCGGTGACGTCGGTGGTGCGGAAATAGAACTGCGGCCGGTAGCCCGTGAAGAACGGCGTGTGACGGCCGCCCTCCTCCTTCTTCAGGACGTAGACCTCGGCCATGAACTTGGTATGCGGGGTGATCGACCCGGGCTTGCATAGCACCTGCCCGCGCTCGATCTCGTCCCGCTTGGTGCCGCGCAACAGGCACCCGACGTTGTCGCCGGCCTGACCCTGGTCGAGGATCTTCTTGAACATCTCGACCCCGGTCACGACAGTCGAGGTGGTGGCCTTGATGCCCACGATCTCGACCGTCTCACCGGTCTTGATGATGCCCTGCTCCACGCGACCGGTCGCGACGGTGCCGCGGCCGGTGATCGAGAACACGTCCTCGACCGGCATCAGGAACGGCCTGTCGAGGTCACGGACGGGCTCCGGGATGTAGGTATCCAGGGCCTCCGCGAGCTCGATGATCTTCGCCTCGTACTCCTCGTCACCCTCGAGCGCCTTCAGCGCCGAGCCGGCCACGAACGGGATGTCGTCGCCCGGGAACTCGTACTCGGAGAGCAGGTCGCGGATCTCGACCTCCACGAGCTCGAGCAGCTCGGGGTCGTCGACCATGTCGACCTTGTTGAGGAACACCACGATGTAGGGGACGCCGACCTGACGGGCGAGCAGGATGTGCTCGCGCGTCTGGGGCATCGCGCCGTCGGCCGCCGAGACGACCAGGATCGCACCGTCCATCTGGGCGGCGCCGGTGATCATGTTCTTGACGTAGTCGGCGTGCCCCGGACAGTCGACGTGCGCATAGTGCCGGTTGGGCGTCTGGTACTCGACATGCGAAGTCGCGATCGTGATGCCGCGAGCCTTCTCTTCCGGAGCGTTGTCGATCGACTCGAACGACCGCACCTCCGTGCCGCCGTACCTCTCGTTCAGCACCTTGGTGATGGCCGCGGTCAGCGTCGTCTTCCCATGGTCGATGTGACCGATGGTCCCGACGTTGACATGGGGCTTGTCGCGCTCGAACTTGGCTTTCGCCACTTTGGTTTCGCTCCTTCTATTTCAGTCGCCTAAGTTCGTCCGAGGACGAACTTATGCAGGATATAAATTTG
>DATJRS010000175.1:0-7941 GCA_035504535.1 Solirubrobacteraceae bacterium
CTGCAGGCAGCCGACGCCGGCGTAGAGGCCGCGGTCGCACAGGTTCTGGTGCCCCGTCGAGCAGTAGCGGCACTTGCCGCACGCCGGGATGTAGGAGGTCACCACGTGGTCGCCGGGCTTGACGCGGGTGACGCCGGAGCCCACCTCCTCGACGATCCCGGCCCCTTCGTGCCCGCCCACGAGGGGGAAGCGGATGTGGCTGCCGCCCTCCCGGCGGATGTGCTCGTCGGAGTGGCACAGGCCGGCCGCCTTGTACCGGATCAGCACCTCGTACTCCTTCGGCGGGTCGAGGTCGAGCTCGGTGATCTCCCAGTCGGTGCCGGGCTTACGCAGCACGGCTGCTCGTGTCGTCATGCTCGCCATCGCGTTCGTCTCCTCGCGTCAGGTCCATATAGGCATACATATACAGATATATGTATGTCTATAGGTACGGGGTTCATGTCAGCTGGGGAAGGACCTCGGCGCCGAACAGGCGAAGGTGGTCGAGGTCGTCGATGTCGAAGATGTGCAGGTAGGCGATCTCGGCGCCGGCCGCCTTCAGCTCCTGCAGCGCCCCGACGACGGTGGGAACGTCGCCGACCGTGCCCCTCGAGAGCATCCGCCGTCCGGGTTCGCCCAGCCGCTCGAGTCGCGCCTCCGCCTCGGCAAGCGTCGACCCGCAGATCACCTGGGTCGTCACCGACAGCCGGACGGTCGCCGGGTCCCGGCCGATCTCCTCGCACACGCGGCGGAAATTCGCGAACCGCTCGGCGGTGCCGGCGCCGCCGCCGCTGTTGAACTCGTCCGCGTATTTGGCCGCCATCAACGGGGTGCGGCGCGGGCCGGTGCCGCCGATCACGATCTCGGGCCGCGGCTTCTGGACGAGGACCGGGAAGTTGCGCGCCTCCTCAAGCTTCCAGAAGCGGCCGTCGAAGCTGAACGGCTCTCCCTGGGGCGTCGTCCACAGCCCGTTCAGGATCTGCATCTGCTCGTCCAGCCGGTCAAAGCGCTCGCCGATCGGCGGGAAGGGAATCCCGAATGCCTGGTGCTCGCGCTCGTACCAGCCCGTGCCGATGCCGAGGACGACCCGCCCGCCCGACATCTGGTCGACGGTGGCCACGGCATTGGCCAGCACGCCCGGGTGGCGGAAGGTGCCGGCCGTCATCAAGGTCCCGAACCTGATCCGGTTCGTCTCCAGCGCCACGCCGGCGAGCGTCGTCCATGAGTCGGTCGGCCGGTATTCCGGATCGGTCGAGTCGATTCCCAGGTAGTGGTCGTTGCGGAAGAAGGCGTCGAGTCCCGCCTCCTCGGTTGCCTTGGCCATGACCACGACGCGGTCGTAGGTGGCGCCGTGGCGGGGCTCCATGAGCACTCTGAGTTTCAACGCGCCTCCTCATCCGGTCGGGGCAGGGGAAACGGGGCCGGACCGCCGCCGTCGAGCACGAGCATCTGGCCGGTCACGAACTCGGCGCCGTCACCGGCCAGGTAGCGGACGGCGGCGGCGACGTCCTCGGGCCGGCCGGCACGGCCCACCGGCAGGCGCGCCCCGCGCTGTTTCATCTCCGCGCGGACGTCGAGGTCGGGATCGAGGCTCAGGAGCGCGCGACTGGTGTCAAGGGCGCCGGGGCAGATCGCGTTCACGGTCACGCCCCACGGCGCTACGTCCATCGAGAGGGCGCGGGTCAGGCCGATCACGCCGGCTTTGGACGCCGAGTACGGTGACGAGCGCGGCGCGCCGATCACGCCGGCCATCGAGGAGATGTTGATGATCCGGCCCCACCGCTGCTTGCGCATCGCCGGCACCGCCGCGCGGCACATCAGATAGGTGCCGCGCAGGTTGACGCGGATCACCTCGTCGAACACCTCGATCGGGATCTCGTCGATCACATCGCGGTCGAGCCCCTGCGGCGCGGCGGCGTTGTTGACCAGGATGTCGAGCCGGCCGAACTGGGCGAGGGCGGAGTCGACCATCGCCTGCGCGTCGTGCTCTGAGCCGATGTCACCCAGGACTGCCAGCGCCTTGCCACCCGCCGCCTCGATCTCCGCGGTGAGGGTGTCGAGGCCGTCCCAGGAGGCCGGTAGCCCGGATCCAACCACCTCCTGGCGGCGGTTGAGCACGCCGATCGCCCGGCGGTCGGCCACCACGACCACGGCTCCGTCCTGGGCCAGGCCTCGGGCGATCGCCTGGCCGGCACCGTCCGGCTTGCCGCAGCCCGTGATGAGTGCCACGCGGGCGGTCATTGATGTGCTCCTGCGCGGGCGGTCATCGGCTTGCCCCCGCGCGCGCGGGCTCTCGGGTGACGCCGGGGTAGGCCGCGCGCGGAGGCCCTCCACCGTCGACCGACAGCACCTGCCCCGAGATCCACCGCGCCTGATCGGAGGCCAGGAACAGCGCCGCGGCCGCCGCGTCGAAGCAGTCGCCCTCGGTCTGGAGCGCGGACATCTTGCGCCGCGGCTCACGCGCCTCCTCGGGCAGGTTGTCGGCCACCGCCGCCGTCCACAGCGCGCCCAGCTCGACCGCGTTGATTCGGATCCCGCGTTCTCCGAGCAGATAGGCGGCGCCGCCGGTCAGCGACTCGAGTGTCGCCTTGGCCAGCCCGTACATCGTGCCGGCGCGCCGCGCCGCCACTGAGGTGATGTTGACGATCGCGCCGCCGGCCGGGATGACCGTTATCGCATGGCGCGTCATCAGCCAGGCCGTCTTCAGGTTGAGCCTGAGCAGCTCGTCGAACTGGTCGGGTTCGACGTCGAACAACTCCGCCGGGCTCCAGGCGGCGACGTTGTTGACGAGCGTGTCGAGGCCCCCGAGCCGCTCGCGCGCCTCGCTGACCGCGCGCGCACAGTCATCGTCGCTCGTGACGTCGGCGATGACGGGGACGGCCTTTCCGCCCGCGCTCATTATCTGCGAGACGGTTCGGTGCGCGGCGGCCGGGTCGCGGTCGAGCACCGCCACGGCGGCGCCGTGTCGGGCCAGCAGACGGCTGATGGCCCAGCCGACCGTGCCGGCTCCGCGCTCACGGCCACCCCCGCCCGTGACGAGCGCCTTGCGCCCGCCCATCCATTCCGCGCTCAAGGGACCGTCGAGGTCGATCCTCATTCGGGGTAGTGGAGATCGATCGCCTCGACCGGGATCGCCAGGGTCTTGCCGAGGATCGCCCGCATGACGTCGGGCGGGGCCAAGCAGTCCTCGCACGCCTCGGGCGTCGCCTCGATCGTTACGACGACCTGGTCGCCCTCCTCGAAGGCGGCCATCGCGTACCCGTCCGCCGCCAACGTCGCCTGCATGTCCTTCAACCCTTGCTCGCTGAACATCCTTTTTAGGCTCCCTTCGTCGCGGCCACGGGAGACCGCACGGTTTCGATCGGCACCGAGCTGTTCGACCACTCGCCGAACACACGGAAGACCATCGAGATCGCCGCGTTGCGCGCGCCGGCGACGATGATCGGAACGTCCTTGCGTCCTGTGAAATACGGCGTGAACGCGTCGGCCGGTGCGCGTTCGGATTCGCTTGCCGACCGCGCGCCCGGGCCGCCCTCCGAGACTGCGTCCTTGCCGGCGCGGCGCAGGTCGGCCTCTGTGCGGCCGACGTGCTCGATGAACCAGTCCTTGACATCGCTCTTGGAGTAGCCGGCGTTCGCGAGCATCTGGGCGTGCTCGGGGCAGAACACCACGCCAGCCGACTGGCCGCGGAAGATCAGCGAGCCGGTGCGGCCGAGGGTGTCGGCGAAGTCGTTCAGGAGCTGCTCGGGGTCCTGGGTGTGGCGGTTGTCGACGAACTCGTACGTGCGCGTGAGCGTGCACGACACCGCGCTGGCGCCGGGCGCGAGGCCCATCTCGGTGGCCAGCGGCTCCCAGGGGCTCTCTTCCTCGTTTTCGCCGAAGCAGATCGCCCAGCGACCGGGAATCCCCTGCGTGGTCTGGTCGAACACATGCGGCGCGACACCGAACGCGTTGCGGAGCATCAGCCCGAGCGCGCGCGGGATCGTGGCATTGGGCCGGAACCCGGCGGCAAAAATCCCGCCCGTGCAGTTGATCTCCAGCTCGCCGCGAATCGGGCCGTTGATCACGATCAGTGGCGCCGGCCCGCTCGTCGACTGCCAGCCGCCGCCTTTGGCCGCCCGGTCGCGCATCACGGCATCCCACGCGGCGAGCACGAGCGGGAAGTACTCGGGCAGGCAGCCCGCCATCGCGGCGTTGATCGCGGCGGTCCTGACCGTGCACTCCTGGCCCAGGTGGTCCATCCGCCAGAGCACCTCGGCGGGGTCACGAGCGGTGTGGGCCAGGAACCGGTCGAGCAGAGGCTGGGAGACGGGTACCACTGGGAGGCCGTCGGTCCAGCCCTGCTCGTAGCAGTACTCGATGGCCTCGCGGGCGAGGTCGGGATCGGGCTCGCCCCCCATCAAGCCGCCTTCCTCGCCGTGAGCATCGCGGCCACCTCGGCGGCGATGCCCTCGGCGCGCTCGCGCACCTGCTCGGCGCTGAGTCCCGCTACCGGATGCGGCGTGGTCAGGTAGCGGTAGCCGGGCGCGCCGCGGACCTCGGCCATCGCGTCCGCGGTGGTGATGAACGCGTCCGAGCAGATCACCGCGGATGGTCTGCCGTTGAGTTCGAAAAGAATTCCGTCGGCGACCGCCGACGCGCTGCACGAGCCTCAATCACCGACGCCGATCACCACCACGTCCGACTCGCCGCTGAGTTCGTCGACGAGCTCGGGCGCCACCGGCTGGGCGAAGTTCTCCTTGCGGCGCAGGGTGGCCTCGCCGGCGCCGTAGCGCTCGCGGAGCACGGTGGCGACGTCCTCGAGCAGCAGGCGGGCGTTCTGCTTGCCGTTCTCTAGCAGGCCGATCTTGAGGCCGTGCAGGTCGGCGGGGCGAGCGGCGAGGATGAAAGCCGAGGTCGCGTCGTTGCGCTCGGAAAGGCCGGTCGGGTCAAGGATCGCGTTGGGCACGGTGAACCTCCTTACCAGTCGTGGCGGGGGTGCAAAACGCCCGAAAGTCCGCCTCTCCCGCGCGCCTGCCGGGACATAAGCGCCTGTGAGGCGCTTATGTCACGTTGGCGGATCCGGGGCGGGGGGCTTTGTGGGTTTTGCACCGCGAATGTCAGTGGTCGTGGATTAGGACGCCGCGGATGTTGCGGCCGGAGAGCATGTCCTCGTAGCCCTGGTTGATGTCATCGAGCTTGTAGCGCTTCGTGATCAGCTCATCGAGCTTGAGATCGCCGTTCTTGTACAAGCCCAATAACCGGGGCATGTCGTACAGCGGGTTGGCGCCGCCGAACAGGGAGCCCTGGATGTTCTTGTGCCAGCCGGTGACCGGTGAGCCGTGCACCGCGATCGTGTCGCCCTCGCCGCCGACCGCGGTGACTACGACGCTGCCGCCCTTGCCGATCATGTCCACGGCGCGCTTTAGCACCTCGTCGTTCATCACGCCGATGGTGATCACGGCGTGGTCGGCCATCTGGCCCCGGGTGCGGTCGCGCACGTACTCGAGCGCCTCGTCCGGGTCGCCGGTGGTGAACGTGGCGCCGAACTTGCCGGCCATCTCCTGCTTGAACGGGTTGGGATCGACCGCGACCACGTGCTTGGCCCCAGCGTAGGCGGCGCCCTGGACCGCGTTCATCCCGACGCCGCCGGTGCCGAAGATGACGACGGTCTCGCCGGCGCGGGTGCCGGCGGCGTACACCGACGATCCCCAGCCCGTGGTCACCCCGCAGGCGACCAGGGCCGCGACCTCGAACGGGAGGTCGTCGTCGATCGGCACGCACGAGTTCTCCGGGATCACGATCCACTGCGAGAAGGTGCCGAGCACGCACATCCCGCCGATGTCCTCGCCGTTCTGGTGAAAGCGAAAACCGCCGCCCGGCATCTCGCCGGTCGCCGCGTTCTTGCCGTCGTCGCACATGTTCTGATGCCCGGTCGAGCAGTAGCGGCAGTGGCCGCACACCGGGATCCACGAGGTACAGATGTGATCGCCCTCGCGGACCCGTGAGACGTGGGGGCCCACCTTCTCGACCACGCCGGCGCCCTCGTGACCGCCGACCATCGGGTAGCGGTAGGGGCCTCCCTCGCGGACGTGCTCGTCGGAGTGACACAGCCCGCAGGCCTCCACCCGAACCAGCACCTCGTGCTCGCGAGGCTCGTCGAGCTCGAGCTCGGTCACCTCCCAGGCCTGGCCGGCCCCCCTGATAACTGCGGCGCGTGTCTTCACTCTGCCTCTCCTGTGGTCGTCGTCACTGCACCTACGAGCTGCGGCGCGTCGATGCCGAGGAAGCGGAACGTGTTGTGCCAGGTGATGTCCTCGAGCATCTCGGGCGGGAGGTCGAGCGAGCGCAGCGTGCGCCCGCACGGCTGCTCGCGCGGCATGGCCGGGAAGTCGGAGCCGACGAGCACCTGCGTGTGCCCGACCAGGTCGATCAGGAAGCGCAGAGCACGGCGGTCGAAGACCAGGCCGTCGTAGTAGAAGCGCCGCGTCAGCTCGGCCGGCGAGATCCCCTCGCCGGAATCGGACGGCTCCTCGTTCCAGGTCCTGCCCCAGAACGTCATCGCGCGCGGGAGCATCATCGGGAAGCCGCCGGCGCCGTGGCTGAAGGCCAGCCGCAGCCGCGGGTGGCGCTCGGCCAGGCCGCTGGTGATGATCCCGGCGCAGGCCAGCAGCGCGTCGGCGCCGACGGCAAAGGCCGCGATCGGGATCAGGCCGGCGGGCAGCCGCTCGCCGAAGTCGGCCGGCATCGCGTGGATGAAGACCGGCATCTGAAGCCGCTCGGCCTCGGACCAGAACTCTTCGTACTCGTCGCCGTGCAGGGCGCGGCCGAGTACGTTGGAGGCGATCTCGACGGCGAGAAGCCCGGCCTCGCGGACCCGCGCCAGCTCCGCCGTGGCGAGCGACGGTGCCTGCATGGGGACCATCCCCATGCCCATCAGCCGTATCGGGTCTGCGCTGCACAGCGAGGCGATGAACTCGTTGACGCGGCGCGAGAGCTCCAGCCCCTCGGGGCCCGACAGCGCGTAGTCGAGCAGCGGCGGCATCGGGGAGACGACCTCGGCGTCAACGCCGCTGCGCTCGAGCTCTTCGAGCCGGCGCTCGGCCGAGTAGAAGGCGTCGATCGCCTTGAACTGCATCCCGCGGTCGTTCTCGAGCAGCCGGGCGTGAGGGTCGTCACACGGGCCGATGCGCGGCCCGCGATGATCCTCGGAGGCTCCGACCGGGTCCAGAGCGCCGGGGATCACGTGGGCGTGCATGTCAACCAGCATCGGCTGCCTCCTCTCGGCTGGTCATGGCGCCGGCCAAAGCAGAGCCGCCATCCGGACATACGCAGGTGTGGATCGCGTCCCCGTCGGCAAGCGCCTGGATCGCGGCCTCGGTGTCGGCCAGCTCGAACGTACCCGAGGCCATCCGCTCGAGCGGAAACCGCCCGGACTCGATGATCCGGATCGCCTCGATGTACGCCTCGGCGTTGACCCCGAACGCGCCCCGGACCGTCACGCCCTTGTTGATCAGCCGATCGGTCACGAGCTGCACCGACTTGCCGCCCTTCAGTCCGGCGAGGACGATCCGGCCGCTGTGCCGCACGCACTCGATCGCGTCGCGGATCGGCTGATCGGCGATCGGCGTGAGCTCGAGCACGACGTCGGCCAGGGCCCCGTCGGTGATCTCGGTCACGCGCGCGACGACGTCCTCCTCCTCGACGTTGATCGTGTGGTCGGCACCGAACTCGCGCGCCAGAGCCAGTTTCCCCTCATCTCGCGAGAGCCCGGTGACGATGATCGTCCCGGCTCCGCGCGCCCGCGCGGCGATCACCGAGGTGAGGCCGCGCTGCCCGGGTCCGAGGATCAGCACCGTGTCGCCGAGGCCCACCTCGCCGAGCATCGTCGCCCAGCGCACGCCGGCGCCCAGCGGGTTGAACATGACCGCGATCTCGGGCGGGAGATCCTTGCTGACCTTGTGCAGGATCGCCCAGGGGTGC
>DATJRS010000176.1:0-15095 GCA_035504535.1 Solirubrobacteraceae bacterium
TGCAGGAGAGGCAGCTCGATCCGCAGCATCCCGTCCTCATAGAGCGCCTTGGCCTCCTGGCCGCGCACCTCGGCTCCGAGCTCGACGACGCGGCGGAACTGGCCGCGCTCGATCTCGACCTGCTGGTAGACGTCGTTCTCGGTGCCCGACGGCCGCCGCGTCCCGGACAGCATCAGCCGGCGGCCCTCGATCTCGATCTCGAGCTCGTCCGGATCGATCCCCGCCAGCTCGGCGGTGACGATCGCCCGGGGCGGGTCGAGCGCGTAGATGACGTCGACCGCGGGGCGGAAGCCGGCGCGCCGCCCGGGCATGCCGCCGCGTCCGAACACGTCGCCGAACAGCTGGTCCATCTCGCGCCGCATGCGCTCGAAGTTGGCAAACAGATCGCGTTCGGACATCGATACGGAGGTTAATGGGCCGCCTGCGGCGGCGTCCGTGGGGCCGTTCCGCGCGGCATCCGTGCCGCGCGGCCTGATCGCGACCACGCGGCCGGGCACGGACGCCCGGCCGTCCGGCCCCACGGACGCCGAGCGAAGCGGAGGCCCCTAAGCCGGCAGCTCGTAGACGGCGCCCTCGTGGGCGAGCTCGACCGGCCGGCCGAACGTCTCGGCGGCCTGCGCCCGGGCCCAGTCGGAATCGAGCTCGTCGGAGAAGTGGGTGAGCACGAGGCGGCGGGCGCCGGCGAGCCGGCCGTGCTCGCCCGCCTCGGACGGGGTGAGGTGTCCGCGCATGCCGGTTCGCTCGGGGCGGGGCAGCGTCGCCTCGATCAGCAAGAGATCCGTGTCGCGCGCAAAGTGGACCAGCCCCTCGTTGGGACTGCAATCGGCGCTGTAGGTGAGCCGCGCGCCGCGCGCGGCGACCTCGACCGCAAACGTCCGCGTGTAGTGCGGCACCTCGCAGAAGGAGATCTCGAACGGCCCGATCGACAGCTGGTCGGGCCCGTCGTACTCCGACAGGCCGAACGCCTTCTCGACGAGCTCCTCATCGCCCCAGCACTCGACCAGGTGACGGAACATGTCACCCGCCCCCTTCGGCGCGTACAGATCAGGATGGGCCGGCGAGCTGTTGCCCGGCCACCCGCCGACCGCCACCGGCTGCTGGCGGGGCGCATACATGAGCGCATAGCTGAACGGCACCAGATCGAGGAAGTGGTCGGCGTGCAGGTGACTGATCAGCACCGCGTCGACGTCGACGTAGTCGCGATAGTGACGGAGCTTGGAGAACACGCCGTTGCCACAGTCGAGCAGCAACGCGAAGTCGCCCTCCTCGACCAGGTATCCACTGCACGCCCCGCCCGCGTCCTGCCACGCGGGCGACTTGCCCAACACGGTGATCCTCACGCCGCTCCTCTCTCGGTGTGGCGCTCACTCTAGTGGCTCGGGTGCTCGTCGATCGCCGGTCCGCGATCGCGCGGCGCGCCACTGCTCAGGGCGGATCCGGTACAGGACGTGCCGGCGCAGCGGCCAGTCCGGGTGAGCCGGATGGTCGAAGTCATCGGCGGGATCGCGGCTCATCCCGAGCCGCTGCATCACCCGGCGCGAGCGCTCGTTGCCGGCCGTGGTGAACGACACCACCTCGGGAAGGTGCAACTCCTCGAAGGCGAAGGTGAGCGCCGCGCTCGCCCCCTCGGTGGCGTATCCGTGGCCCCAATAGGGCTGGTCAAGCCGCCACCCGACCTCGACGGCCGGCATGAAGTCGGCCTCCAGGCGCGGCCGGTTGAGCCCCACGAAACCGATGAACGGCGCGCCGTCTCGGACCTCGACGGCCCACAACCCCCACCCTTCCCGATCGATGGTTGAGTACACGTGCCTCAGGAACGCACCGCTTTGCTCGCGGGTCAGCCGCGACGGGAAGTACCTCATCACCTCGGGATCGGCGTTCAGCGCCGCAAACGGCGCGAGGTCATCGTCGCGCCACTGCCTGAGCCGCAGGCGCTCCGTCGTGAGCTCGGTCACGACGCGTGATCGTAGAGCGCGTCAGCTCGACAGTCCGGCGGCGAGACTGCTCGCGCCTGTCACCTGGTCGGCCGGCGGCGGTGTGGGACGGGGCTGCGGGCCGTAGTCGGTGATGTCGGCGGTGGCGGTTTCCTGCATTGAGGGCCCGTTCGGGACGCCGAGGGTGAGCGTCATCACGACCCTCCTCACCAGGTTGTGTGCGTCGATCCAGACATCGATCGGGACGTTCTGGTCGGGGATGATCTGCTGGAGCACCGCTTTGTCGAGCGAGGTCAGTTTCCCGTACAGCCGATCGAGACTGACCGTGGCGGCGTAGTGGGTGGTCAGCACCCCGTCCACCTGCTGGTGGCCCTCGTCGATCACGCCGTTGGCCACGGACTGGAGCTCCTGGAGCATTGCCTGGGGATCGCTCATGGCCGGGTTATCGCCGAGCGATGAGAGTCCAGAAACATGGGCGGCGTTGGCCACGTTGATCTCGACCCATGGCTTGCCACCCAGGCCCGGCAGTGCGTTAACCATGACTTGGGGAAACCGCATATACATGTCTTGACCGACCAGCACCATCCCCATCTGCACCTGGCCACTCCCCAGCTCCGGGTCGGCCTGAGCCAGCTGGGACGCGTCGATCCCCACGGTCATCGAGGCGGCGTGGTCGGGCGGGTCGACCACCGCGCGCGCCGACGCGGAGATCGGAGCGCTCAGCTGCGACGAGGTCATCACGACACTCAGGTTCATCCTGTATCCGAGCGCGTTGGAGGACACGGTCGCGGCCTGGGCGATCGGGTCGACCGCCTGGTTGCTCGTCGACCCGAGCAGCACGAGCGCCACCGCCACCAGCGCGACCAGGCCGAGGCCGGCGGCGAGCGGCTTGCGAAGACTCTGACCGGAACCGAGACGGCGGCCCGGTCGGGCGGCAGGCGGCGGCCCACTCACTGCTTCCTCGGTGGGAGGCGGTACGAAGCCGGGCGGAGGCACCGACGGATTCACGGGGCACCGATCGGCCGCCCGCGGCTCTTACCTGAATGCGGAGCGTCACGGTGGACGCTTGGCTCAGGGCTTTCGGTACCAGCGCGGAGACGTCGTGGGCGGGGGTTTGAGCGACGCGCGCACCACGATCATGTTGGGCTTGGCGACGGCGACCGAGGCGCGCAGCGCCCGTTCGAACTCCGGGCCGAATCCTTCTATCACCGTCGCCGGGAGACCGAAGGACGCCGCCAGCGCGGCAAAGTCGGGAGTCACCAGATCGACCCCGAACGGCTCCTCACCGGCCAGTTCCTGATCGAAGCGAAGCATCCCGTAACCCCCGTCATCGACCACCACGATGGTCAAAGGGATTTGCTCCTGCACGACGGTGGCGAGCTCACCGCACGCGTACATGAAGCCACCGTCGCCGCAAATGCAGACGGTCGGTCCGGCGCCCGCCAGTGCCGCTCCCAGCGAGGCGGGGAACCCGAACCCGAGCGTCCCCCAGCCCAGCGGATAACCCAGCTTGCGCGGCCGGGGCGCCTGCCAGTAACCAGCGAGCCAATAGCCCGGAATGCACATGTCGGTGATCACCACCGTTTCGGGAGCAAGCGCACGCTGAACGATCCCGAGCAGCCGGGCGGCCTGCTCGTCGTCGTCGTTCACCCAGCTTGCGACCGCTTCGCCGATAGCGCTTAGACGCTGCTGGAGCGCGGGCAGGCCGTCGCGCGGGCTGACACGCGGCACGAGTTTCTCGAGCACCGCACGCGCGTCGCCGATCAGGGCGAGATCCACCGGGTAGCTCTTGCTCGCGTCCGCCTCGTCGATGTTGATGGCGATCAGCGTGGGCGGCGCGGGCATCAGCCAGTTCTGCGTGTTCGTGCCATCGAAGTCGGAGCCGATGGCCAGCACCAGGTCCGCCTCGTCCCATAGAGCTCCCACCTCCGGCGCGTGAGCCGGGCCCGGCACGGCGCAGGGATGCTCGGGGCCGAGCAGGCCGCGACCCATGAAGGTGGTGAGGACCGGCGCGGCCAGCTTCACCGCAAGCTCGCCTACTAGCTCGCCCGCACCGGCGCGCAACGCTCCACCGCCGGCCCAGATCAACGGGCGCGCCGCTCGCGCCAGCAGTTCGCAGGCCTGCTCGAGCGTGGCCGGTGACACGGGTGTCTCGGTGTGCGCTGCCGGGATAACCGGTGCCCCCTCGCGATCGGATACCTCCCGGGAGAGAAGATCGGTGGGCACCCCGAGGTACACCGGACCGGTCGGCGCGGTCAATGCACGGGCGCCCGACTCGAGCACGGCGCCGGCGATCTCCTCCGCGTCGGTCACCGCCCGCGCGGCCTTCGTGACCGGGACGAACATCGCGGTCTGATCACGCGTCTCGTGCAGCGTGCCCCGGTAGACGCCCTCGCGGCGCAGCGAGGTGGCGGTGTCCGTGGCGATCACCAGCACGGGCGAGGACGCCGCCATCGCCTCGCCGGTCGCTCCGAGCGTGTTGGCCGCTCCCGGACCCGTGGTCACCACGGCGACGCCGAGCCGCCCCGTGGCCCGCGCGTAACCGTCGGCGGCGTACACCGCGGTCTGCTCATGACGGACGCCCACCAGGCGGATGGGTGAATCCGAGAGTGCCTTCCAGATCGGGAGGTTGTGCACGCCGGGCAGCCCGAACACGAGTTCCACGCCCAGCTGCTCGAGCGCCCGGACGACGCTGGCCCCGCCGATGGCACGGCTCGATGCGATTCCGGTCATTTGTACTCGAAGGGAAGCGAGTCGGCGAGTTGCGCCAAGGTGGGCGCGGCGGCGTCGCGCGCTGACACGGTCAGCTCAAGCCCGCCCGGCCACTCGATTCCCACCGCCGGGTCGTTGTAGGCGAAGCCACCCTCCAGGTTCTGGTCGTAGTAGGCGGACGTCTTGTACACCACGTCCGCCACGTCGCTCAACACGCAAAAGCCGTG
Source organism: Solirubrobacteraceae bacterium (assembly GCA_035504535.1). Lineage (GTDB taxonomy): Bacteria > Actinomycetota > Thermoleophilia > Solirubrobacterales > Solirubrobacteraceae > Palsa-465. The sequence goes on from DATJRS010000176.1 coordinate 4,874, forward strand.
CGCGAAACCGTCCGGGCAATACAGGAGGTGGTGGTTCTCGTCATCCAGCTCGAATCCCTCCCACTGGCCGAACGTCGGCGAGCCTCGCCGCACGTCCACGAGCACGTCGTAGATCGAGCCACGGGCGCACCGAAGCAGCTTGGCCATCCCGGGCTGGAAATGCATCCCGCGTAGGACGCCCACGCGCGAGCGCGATTGGTTGTCCTGGACGAATTCGTCCGCGACCCCCACCTCGGCCAGGGTGGAGCGCCGGTAGGTCTCTAGAAAGAACCCGCGCGTATCGCCGTGTACGACCGGCTGGAGCAGGACCGGGCCCGAGAGCCTGGTAGGGAGTCGCTGCACTCCGGGATCAGTGCCGGTCGCCGTCGTTCTGGCGCGAGACGTCGATCCACCAGCCGATCAGCACCGTGAGGAGAATCACAAAGATGAATCCGCCGATCAGCGGCCAGTACATGCCCGGAACACTACACGCCTGCGTGCAGCGCGCGCTGCTCGCTGGCCGACGGGAACGCCCACGCGACCTGGAGGCGGCGGTCCTGCCGGAACACGAACTGCAGCTGCTGGGGCGGCCTCAGGCCCTCCGGATGGTTGGGGCGGTAGGTGGCACACGGGGCCGAGTCCGTTACCGCGCACAGCATGTGTGCACGGAAGAAGCAGTCCTCGCAGCTGACCTTTGTTGCTCTTGCCCGGCCGTTCATCGCCCCAGTCCTCCTACAGAAAGCTCCACGTCATGGGCGGGCATCAAAGCCGACTTCTCCCCCCTCGTGCAACGTCGAATTCCGGAAATCGCAAGAACTTCACATCTGGCGAAATACCTGCAAAAAGCGGGAACTTTTCGACTCCGGGACAAACGTCGCGCAATTTCCGGGCCTTTCGCGAGCCGATCCGCCGGGCGGCCCCGGCGAGCTGCTAGCGAGGCCGCCGGCGATGGGCGTGGCGTTCGCCGGGAACGCTCGCCGCGGCCGGGCCGTTAGTGTCTGCGCGTCGTGAGCACGGTCCATGCACAGATCGATATCGAGGCGCCGATCGAGCGGGTGTGGGACACCATCATGGATCCCAACCGCCTTAAGGATTGGGTCACGATTCACCGCTCGGTCAGGGACGTGTCTGACTCTCCCTTGCGCAAGGGCTCCACTATGGAGCAGGTGCTGCATGTCCGCGGCGTGTCGTTCCACGTTCACTGGACCCTTACCGCGCTGAAGTCTCCGCTTCACGCCGAATGGGAAGGACACGGCCCCGCGCACTCGCTGGCACGCATCAGGTATGAGCTGTCGGTAGACGGCAACGGTCCGACCCGATTCGACTACACGAACACGTTCGCGCCGCCCGGTGGAAAGCTCGGAAACGTGGCCAGTCGCTTCATTGTCGGCGCCACCTCTGAACGTGAGGCGAACAATTCACTGGCTCGCCTCAAGGCACTCCTGGAGCGGGGCTGACCTTCGGGTCCGCACCACCGCCCGGCGCAACTTATCAACCGTCCTATCCTTACGACAGTCACCGCATGTATCTTGTGCGGCAAGCTCAATCGTTCTTCCACAGAGGGAGTGTTCAATTTGGCTGGCTTTGTCGATAGCACCGTGAAGGAGATCGATGACCGTTTGCGCGAGCTGAAGGAAGAGGTCTCCCGACTGGAGGCCGCGCGCAACGCGCTCGTCGGTGGTCGCCGGCGACCCGGTCGCCCGCGCGCCGCTGCGACCACGGCGCAGCCAACGCGCCGCCGGGCCGCGGCACGTCGTCCCGGCAGGCCGCGCGGCCGCAGCCGCAGTGGCACCCGTGCGAATCAGGCACTCGAGCTCGTCCGCAGCACGCCGGGCATCACGATTCCGCAGATCGCGGAGAAGATGGGCATCGAGCCCAACTACCTGTACCGGGTCATGCCCCGGCTGGCGACCGACGGACAGGTGAGGCGCGAGGGCCAGGGCTGGCACCCCGCCGGGTAAGTGAGTCCCACCCACCTGTCCCCAACCACAAATCCCCCGAACGCCGCCTCGCCCGCGAGGGTGCGAGGCGGCGTCGAGACTTCGGTCAGATCAGGCCGAGCCCACTGATCGTTTCGCGCTCGTCCTTCAGCTCTTTGACACTCGCGTCGACCTTGGAGCGCGAGAAGTCGTCTAGGTCGAGTCCTTCGACCACTTGATACGAGCCCCCCGAGCAGGTCACGGGGAAGCCGCAGATCACGCCCTCATCGACTCCGTAGGAGCCCTCTGAGGGAATTCCCATCGAAACCCAATCACCCTTGGGCGTGCCGAGCACCCAGTCGCGCACGTGGTCGATGGCGGCGTTGGCGGCGGACGCGGCGCTCGATGCTCCGCGCGCCTCGATCACCGCGGTGCCACGCTTTTGCACGGTCGGTATGAAGTCGCTCTCCACCCACTGCTGATCGCCCACGGCCTCGGCGGCGTTCTTGCCCTTCACCTTGGCGTGGAAGATGTCGGGGTACTGGGTGGGCGAGTGGTTGCCCCACACCGACATGTTGGTCACGTCGGCCACGGCCGCGCTCACCTTCTCGGCAAGCTGGGCGATGGCGCGGTTGTGGTCCAGGCGCATCATCGAGGTGAAGCGCTCGGCCGGGATGTCGGGCGCGTTCTCCTTGGCGATCAGGCAGTTCGTGTTGGCCGGGTTGCCGACCACGAGCACCTTGATGTCCGATGCGGCGTGATCGTTGAGGGCCTTACCTTGAGGCTTGAAGATGCCGCCGTTTGCCTCCAGCAGGTCACTGCGCTCCATCCCCTTCGTGCGCGGCCGGGCACCGATCAGCAGCGCCACGTTCACGCCGTCGAAGGCCTTGTTCGGGTCATCGCTGATGTCCACTCCGGCCAGGAGGGGGAACGCGCAGTCGTCGAGCTCCATCGCGGTGCCCTCGACCGCCTTCAGCGCATCGGGAATCTCCAGCAGCGACAGGTGAACGGGGGTGTCGGGACCGAGCAGGTGGCCGCTGGCGATGCGAAACAAGATCGCGTAGCCGATCTGGCCGGCCGCTCCGGTGACGGCAACTCGCACGGGGGAATCACTCACGGGTCATCTCCTTCTTGGTTGGGTTAGGCACGGTAGCGCCCCCATGCTCGGCGGGGTCGCGCGGCAAGCCGGGAACGGGCGGGGGCGGGCGGGCGCGGCGTCGGCGGGTGTGGGCGGGTGTCGGCGGGTGTCGGCGCCGCGCGCGTCAGTCGAGGTCCAGGTCGTAAACCCGGCTGAGCTTGCGCTTGAGGTAGGAGGCAAACGGGCCCACCGCGATCGGTCCGCCGACCTCCCGTTGCAGCAGCTCCTTGGTGGAGAACTTGGCGCCGTACCGGTGAACGTGCTCACGCAGCCACTCGCGCAGGCCGTGCAGCGCTCCGGCCGCGAGCTGGGCATCGAGGTCGGGCGTGTCGGCGCGGGCGCGCTCGAACAGCTGACCCGCGATGAGATTTCCCAGGGCGTAGGTGGGGAAGTAACCGATCAGCCCCGAGGCCCAGTGCACATCCTGCAGCACGCCGTGCGCATCATCGGGTACTTCGACGCCGAGGTATTCCTGGTAACGGGCGTTCCACGCCTCGGGTAGATCGCGGATCGCGAGGCGCCCTTCGACCAGTTCCTGCTCGAGCTCGAACCGCACGATGATGTGCAGGTTGTAGGTCAGCTCATCGGCCTCCACCCGAATGAGCGAGGGCGTCACCTTGTTGACGGCGCGGAAGAGGGTGTCGGCGTCAAGCGCGCCCATGGATCCGGCAAACGTTTGCGCGATCCGCGGCGCGAGCACGCCGCAGAACGGGCGGCCGCGCCCCACCATGTTCTCCCACAGGCGACTCTGCGACTCGTGCAAGCCGAGCGATTCCGGGTGACCCAGGGGAGTGCGCTGGAGTGACTGCGCTACGCCTTCCTCGTACAGGCCGTGACCACACTCGTGCATCGCGCCGTACATCGAGGTCGGCAGGAAGCTCTCATCCCAGCGCGTGGTGATGCGCACGTCTTGGTTGCCGAACCCGGCCGCGAACGGGTGCACGGCGTCGTCGATGCGCCAGCTGGCGGGGTCGAAGCCCATCAGCTCGAGCAGCCACATGACCAGCTCACGCTGGTGCGCCACCGGGAACTCACCGTGCAGGCACGAATCATCGACGCGTTCCGAGTGCTCTCCCACCATCCCGATCAGTCTGCGTACCTCCGCCTTGAGCTCGTCGAACAGCCGGGCCACCTCGGCCGTCCGGGCACCGGGCTCGAAGTCGTCCAGCAGCGGGTCATAGGCACATTCGAAATCGTCGAAGCAGTCGATGTAGCGCCGCACGAGTTCGAAGTTGCGCTCCAGGTAGGGCATGAAGGAGGCGAAGTCGGATTCTTGGCGAGCCACGATCCACGCCTGCTGGCCGACGGAGCCGGCGCGTGCCATATCGGCGGCAAGCTGACCCGGAACCCGTCGCGCCTTTTCCCAGCGCCGCCGGACCACCCGGATCAGCGCGGCCTCGTCGGAGTCCGAACCGCCTCCGTTGAGACGGCCCGCGGCCGCTTCGATCAGCCGGCCGGTGTCGTCGGAGACGAACATGTCATGGCTGATGCGCTGAATCGTCGCCGCGGCCTCGGCGCGCCCGAGCGCACCCCGCGGCGGCATCATCGTCTGCTGGTCCCAGTCGAGCAGCTGCGACACGTTGCGCAGATCGGCCAACTCGGCCATCCGTTCTCGTAGTTCCCCGACTGGATCTGCCGTCACGTGGTTCAGATTCTCCTTAAGCGGTTGTCAAAACACAGTCGCCGTGCTGTGCGACCATTGCAGCATGTGGCAGCGCGCGCCGTCGATCAAGTTGCTCGACCTGTTCGGTTTTCGGATCGGCGTCGCCCGCAGCTGGTTCCTGATCCTATTCCTGCTCATCTTCCTGCTGTCCGGGGAGTTCCATCAGGCGCTGCACAGCTCTGACGGCGTCGCCTACCTGACGGCGGTGGTGACGGTCCTGATCCTGTTCGCCTCCTTGCTCGTGCACGAGCTCGGCCACGCCTTCGTGGCCCGCCACCAGGGAATCGTGGTCCGGCGAATCGACCTGTTCCTGTTCGGGGGCCTGACCGAGATGAGCCGGGACGCGGCCGCGCCCGGCGAGGACTTCAAGATCGCCGTCGCCGGACCGCTCGCGACCTTCGGCTTCGTGCTGATCTGCCTGGTGGTCGATCTCGCCATCGTTGGACCCCACCGGCTGATCCACGCCGCGACGCTGGATGACACGGTGAGGATCACGCCGGTCCTGCTCTCGCTTAGCTGGCTGCTGTTCTGGAACATCCTGTTGCTCGTGTTCAACCTGGTGCCCGCGTTCCCACTCGACGGCGGCCGGATGACGCGGGCGATCGTGTGGAAGGTGACCGGCGACAAGCAGCGCGGCACGCGAACCGCGGCGAAGCTCGGCCAGGGCTTCTCGCTGCTGCTCGCCGGACTCGGCGTCTGGCTGCTGCTTGCCTACCGCAGCTTCACCGGGCTGTGGCTGATCGCGATCTCCTTCCTGCTCTACCAATCGGCGCGCGCGGCGCTCGTGCAGACCGCGCTGAACGCGCGAATCGAGGGGGTTCGGGTGGCCGACATCATGGACCGCCAGCCGGTGGCGATCCCGGGCGCGACCCCGGTCGGGCAGGCGCTCGACGAGTTCTTCCTGCGCTATGGCTGGTCGTGGTTCCCGGTCATCGACGCCGCGGGCCGGTTCCTCGGGATCGCCCGCCAGGAGCGTCTGACCACGGCCCAGGATCACGGCGAGGGCTGGGTGTCGATCGAGGCGGTGCTCGAGCCCGAGCAGAACAACGGCTGGCGGGTGCAGGAGGACCGGCCGATCACCGAGCTGCTCTCCTCGGAGACGCTCGGCCGGCTGGGGGCGCTGATGGCGGTCGACGGCGAGGGCGTGCTGCGCGGCGTGGTCACCGTCGAGCAGGTCCGCCGGGCGCTGCAGGCGGCCTTCGCCTCGCCCGGCCGCTTCGCCTGAGGGTTAGACGGTCCGGGATACGAGCTCCTCGGCGATCGCCAGCGAGGAGGTCGCGGCCGGGGACGGCGCATTGCGCACCCAGACGACGTTGCCGCTGACGCCCAGGCGGAAGTCGTCGACGAGCGATCCGTCGCGGTCGATCGCCTGAGCCCGGACACCCGCGGGTGCCGGCAGCACGTCATTTGCTTGGACGGCAGGGACATAGCGGGCGACCTCGCGGACGAACTGCCGCTTGGAGGCAGAGCGGGCGATCTCGTGTATGCCAGCGCGCCAGTGGCGGCGGAGCATCCGGTGCGTGCCGGGCCAGGCGAGCGCCTCGTAGGCGTCGCGCGCGACGAACCGCCGGTGCTCGTAGGCGTGGCGAGCGGTGGACAGGATCGCATTGGGGCCGAGCAGGACGGCGCCGCCGATCTTGCGGGTCAGGTGGACGCCGAGGAAGGGCAGGGCAGGATCGGGAACCGGGTAGATGAGGCCGCGCACGAGATGCGCTCGCTCGGGTTTGAGCTGCCAGTACTCGCCGCGAAACGGGACGATCCGCGGCTCCGCCGGCTCGCCGGAGGCGATCGCCAGGCGATCGGACTGCAGGCCGGCGCACACGACGACCTTCTCGGCTTCGATCCGGCTTCCATCGGCGAGCTCGACGGCGGGTCGTCCTCCGTTTTCGCTCACCCGGGTGACCGCTACGCCGGTCCTGATCTCGCCCCCGGCTGCGGTGACGTCTTGGGCGAAGGCGCGGGCGACCGCGGCAAAGTCCGCGATCGCCGTCTCGGGCGAGTGGAGTCCGGCCACGCCTTGGACGTACGGCTCGACCTCAGCTAGCTCGCCTTGCTCCAGCCACCTGAGTCCGGGCACCCCGTTCGCGGTCGCCCGCTCCTGCAGGCGGCGCAGCGGCTCGACCTCGCCCTCGTCGATCGCCACCACCACCTTGCCGCACGCCTCGTAGGGCAGCCCTCGCTCGGTGCAATAGTCGCGCAGCAGTCCCAGGCCCCGCCGGCACAGTCTCGCCTTGAGCGAACCGGGTGCGTAGTAGATCCCGGCGTGGACGACGCCGCTGTTGTGCGAGGTCTGGTGCTGGGCGAGAGCCTGCTCCCGCTCCAGCACCACCACCTCGCTACCGGGCTCCGACGTCGCGAGCTGACGTGCGGTTGCCAGGCCGAGAATCCCTCCGCCGATTACTACATACCGCAATTTCGAAGACGATCAGCCGGCGGCGACCAGCTGGGAGGCCTTCTCCTCGATCGTCTTGATCAGCGAGTCGTAGGAGTCCCCGAACGACTTCACGCCCTCGTCGACCAGCTGGTGCAGGACGATGTCGTCGAAGTCGACGCCGGCCGCCTTGATGTCGCTGATCTCCTGGTGGGCCTGCGCGACGTCCTGGTCGACCGTGCGCTTGGCCGTTGCGTGGTCCCGCGACGCGTCGATCGTCTGATCGGGCATCGTGTTGACGGTGTCCGGGCCGATCAGATCGTCGACGTAGAGAACATCCGAGTAGTCGGGGTTCTTGGTCGAGGTCGAGGCCCACAGCGGACGCTGGACGCGCGCGCCCTTGGCCGCCAGGGCCCCCCAGCGGGGACCGCTGAAGATCCGCTGGAACGACTCGTAGGCGATCTTGGCGTTGGCCACCGCCGCCTTGCCCTTGAGCTCGTCGTGTCCCCTCCCCTCAAGCGCCTTGTCGACCTTGGTATCCACGCGCGAGACGAAGAAGCTCGCCACCGACGCGGACCTGTCGATCGACTCACCGGCGTCGACGCGCCGCTCGAGCCCGAGCAGGAAGGCCTCGGCGATCTCCTCGTAGCGCGCGACCGCGAACAGGAGCGTGACGTTGACGTTGACTCCGAGCGCGGTGAGCTCCTCGAAGGCGCGGACGCCCTCGGAGGTTCCCGGCACCTTGATGAGGATGTTGGGGCGGTCGAGCTCCTTCTTGTAGCGCTGGGCCGCCTCGATCGTCGCGGTGGTGTCGAAGGCCAGCGACGCCGGAACCTCGAACGAGATGTACCCATCCTGGCCCTTGGTGCGCTCCCAGGTCGGACGGAGCAGGTCGGCACCATCCCGAATGTCGTGGTAGGCCACGAGCTCAAAGACGCGCTGTGGGTCACGCGTCTCGTCGAGCGCCTCGCGGAACAGGTCGTCGTAGCGATCGGAGTGCCCCATCGCCTTCTCAAAAATCGTGGGGTTGGAGGTCACGCCGCTGATCCCATCGTTCTCGATCAGGCCGCCCAGGATCCCGTCCTCGATCAGCTGTCGGCTGATGTTGTCGAGCCAGATCGACTGGCCCAGCGCTTCGACCTCGCGCAGGTGGTTGCTCATCTCGTCTCTCCGTTCGTCGCTGTCCTCTCAAAGAGTAGTTACCCCTGCGATCAGGAGGAAAGCCTTGTTAACAGCCGGTAGCCAGGAGGGGAGGCCGCCGGAACTTTCGGCCTGCCAGGGCGTTGTGATCCCACGGGACCAGCGCGCTTGAGCAAGTTTTGGAGGTATCGATGTTCCGCAGGGGGCATTCGCTCATACTGGGCGTGATCGTGGCCGCGATCGGCGGCGCGGTTGTCTGCGCGCCGGCCCAGGCAGGGATCGTCGCGCAGGCCACATCCCAGTCGCCGCTGGTCAAGCGCTCCGGGCTGACGGCGACCGAGCGCGAGGCGATCACGATCAGGTCGGTCACGGCCGCCAGCGACCCCTCGCTGGGTCTGATCGTGACCGTCGGCTTCGCCGGGAACGTCGAGCGCTACCTCGGCCAGGGTGCGCTGAAGAACGCGCTGCTGGCGCTGGTCCTGGAACCCGGGGTCGCGGGGCAGACGCCGAGCGGGGTGGTGGACGAGGGCGGCGGCTTCACCCCGGCGCCCTTCTCGATGCTGGTCCGCCACGGCAGGCGCGAGACCGTCAAGCGCGCGGCGGTCGACCTGTTCAGCCCCGAGCACGTCCTGCGGACGTTCAAGGGCGGTCAGTACGGCGTGATCCGGGACGGCGACGAGGTCATGTTTCGGATCGCGGGTCCGATCCTGGCGAACATCGCCGGGATCAAGGTCAAGGCTTTCGTCAAGAGCCCGCTTCGCGCGAGTAAGACCGCTCCGACCCTGACGAGCGCGGGGTGGCGCACGATCGTGAACACCCGGCCCGCCTCCGTCTCGTCGCTGAACCTCAGCCTCAGCCTGCTGAGCAGCGCTCAGCTCGCTTCGGTCGGCAGCGGCGTCTCGGGGCTTTTGTCGAGGGGCGTGCAGCCCGAGCTGCGCTCTGAGCAGAAGGTCCACACGCAGCTGAAGACCGCGCTCAACGACTACGCGACGGTCGAGTCACTGGCTCGCGCCCATCGGGGCCTGCCGCTTCTCAGCACCGGAACCCTGGTTTCGGAGCTCGGCAACGCGGGCGCCCGCGTCAGCCGGCTGCACAACGAGGTCGGCGCGCTCAACGGTTTGAATGGGAACATCGCGACCCTGTCCACCGCGGGCGTCCAGGTCGTCCAGACCGACACCGGGTTCTCCCAGGAGCTCTCGACCCAGCCGGGGCGGGCGATCTCGACGCTCGTGCCGCAGGGGCTGCCGGTGATCAACGTCAATCCGCAGGTCCGCTACCAGCAGTTCACCGGGGTCGGCGCGGCGCTCACCGACAGCTCGGCGTGGCTGATCTACGACGAGCTTTCGCCGACCAGCCGACTCGCGTTGCTGCAGGCCCTGTTCGGCGCTCCGGGGTCTGCGAACGCTCTCGGCCTGCCGGCGATCCACCTGAACTTCCTGCGGGTGGGGATCGGGGCGCCGGGAGCAATGACGGTCAGCGCGCCCTACAGCTACGACGACAACCCGCCCGGCGGGTCCGATCCGATGCTGTCTTCGTTCTCGATCGCGCACGATCTGTCCTACATCATCCCGACCTTGCAGCAGGCACTGTCGATCAATCCGGGCATGGAGATCTTCGCCAACCCGTGGAGCCCGCCGGCGTGGATGAAGACCGAAAACACGCTCGATAACCCCGATGGGCAGAACACGCTGCAGCCTCAGGAGTACGGCACGTTCGCGAACTACATCGTCAAGTTCATCCAGGACTACGAGGCCGAGGGAGTGCCGATCACCGCGATCGCCCCGCAGAACGAGCCCAGCTCCGGCCAGGGCGGGGTGACCAACTACCCGGGCATGGAGCTCACTGCGCCCGAGGAGGCGCAATTCATCGCGCAGAACCTGGTGCCGGCGCTTCGGGGCGCCGGCCTCAGCCCGAAGATCTACGGCAACGACCTGAGCTGGAGCTCCGCGGCGTATGCCAGCACGCTGGCCTCGAGCCCGGCGGCCGCGGATCTGGCGGGGATCTCCTGGCAC
>DATJRS010000177.1:0-2153 GCA_035504535.1 Solirubrobacteraceae bacterium
GTCCAGGACGAGCCGCAGATGCCGTTCGGCGGCGTGAAGGCCAGCGGCTTCGGGCGTTTCGGCGGGCGCGCCGCGCTCGAGGAGTTCACCGAGCTGCGGTGGATCACCGTTCAGGAACTGCCGCGCCAGTACCCGATCTGATTCGGGTGTGGGATGAGCCGCAGGAGGCTGGTGTCAGTCGTCGTGGCTCCGGTCGCATCGGCGGCCTGGACGTGGCACGAGCCGGTGCCCACTCCCACGGTCGGCGGAGCGGTCGCCACAGCGGCTAAGTACTCGCGACTCGCTCGCCGCGCTGCCGGCGCGCACGCTCGACGTCGCGTTCGAGGCCGGGACGGCGACGCAGCAGGACGTGGATATCAGCCCGACCTTGGAAGCCGTGCTTCGGGCGGGCCGCATGCGGACACTCCTCAACACCTAGATCGCCGAGGTCGGCTCGGACGGCTACGGCCGCCGCCGTCACGCCGGGCCGAGGCGTTGGTGGGCGGCCGCCGCCTGCTGATCTCCTTGAATGAGAACGGTTCCGGGGTAGCCAGCCTCATCGGGTGACCGACGGGGATATCAAGGGCGGCCGGTATGTCTTCGGCGTCGACGACCTCGTGGTCGGCCAGAGCCACCAACGGTGTGGGGGTGGTAGCGATCGGTCGCATTGCGACGGCCCGTCTACGGAACGTCGGCGCCAGCGCCACTGGCTAAGTCTGGCGTGACCTCACTCGACACTCACCACCGGAATCACGTGGCACAGCTCGTAGCCGAGCAAGTGCTGGAAGTGGCGGACATTGGAGGTAAAGCCGAGCGCTCCGAACGGTCCGCCTCCGTCCGCCAGGAGGTAACGCACGCGCCGAGCAATCAGCATTTGGACAATGTGATCGTGCAGCGCCCACCTCGCCTCGTGGGTCGCGGCAAAGCCCTGATTGATCAGGCACACCATGTCGTCGACCGTAGTGGCCGCCATCGCCAAAGGTCGACCATGTCCATCACGAGCGATCGCAATTGTCATCTCGGAACGAGCAACGGCTTGACGGAGATTGCTCACCCAGTCCCGCAATTCGGGCTCCGTCAGCGAATCTTGGCGGCAACGCAGCACCTGATAGACGTCGGCGGCTGCACGCCCCGCATCGGTCATCGATTCGCATTGGATCCCCGCTCTTGCAGCCCGTCTGAGGTTGGTCCTCAGCGCCTGGCGATGCCGTCCACGCAGGTAGTCCGAGTGGTCTCGCGGGAGGAGCAGCGTTCCTCGGCAAAACCGGTTCATGGGCAGAATGCCCAATGACCGCCGATTGAAGTACTCGTCGAGAACTTGGCCGGCGGGAGACTGTGAAAGCACCAGGCGTACGCGGGGTATCTTGAGCAGGAGTTGGATCAGCGCGGCGACGCGCGATGGCCGTCGGACCCCTGCCGTCATCAACCTGGCAAAGGGCCGAGGCCGGGTCAGATATCCCTCGAGTGGGAGGGTGCTGGCAGCTGACGCCCATGGGCCGTCGTACCGGATCCGCCGATCTGGCTGCGTCTCTGATCTTGCTATCTCGCGATTGTCGGCAAGGGGAGTACGACGGGCGCGCCGCGGTAATGCTCGGTCGTTAGGCATCGGCCTAACGGGAAAACGCTAGTGTGGGCCCTCGTCTTCCGCGAGGGCTCCGACTCGTTGAGCCGGGGACGAATTACGAAGGACCCGACCGCCCTATCGCCCCGACTCGAGTGCCTCTACAAGCGTTTGCGGCCCTCCGGTGCGGACCACCGCGGAATCTCAAAAGGCTCGACATCCCGGATCGACGCCAGCCCTCCACTCATGGCCGAGTCGAACAGCTGGGTCGCACAGACAAAACGCCTAGCTGCTGCCCGAAGCGCACGGTGTGCGGCACCAGCGATGATCGTGACGTGACCGACCAGGGAACGAAGGCGTTGGTGTGAGAAGAAGCGCGGTTTTTGAGTCGCGCTTTTAGAAGAGTCCTCTCCTTTGGGATCGGATTCGATCCCGCGTGCGGATTGGTTAGTTGACCTGCGCTGTCTACGGGGACCAGATCACGGGTGAGTCGAGTGTCGCGTTTGAGCCGTTCCAACCGATCTTGGTCGCCTCGGTTGGTTCCATGTACGTCTCGCAGGTGGTGAAGCTCTGCCCGGCGGCGAACGGGCTGGGCGTGCTGGTGTCCTGGCAC
>DATJRS010000178.1:0-38385 GCA_035504535.1 Solirubrobacteraceae bacterium
GTTCCCGAGTACTGACGCTTGACCCCTGGCGAGTCCTTCCCGTCTTTTGGAAAGCCAGTGTCATCGAGCACCCAAGCCTCAACCCCGATCGCCGGCGCGACCCGCTCGGCGACTGCCTTGACCACCAACCCCGGATCCCACGGGCTGTCGGCCAGGAACTGTTGCATCGACTGGTAGTCAGCGTCCTCGCCCAGTCTCGCGACCAGCGGCTCGAGCGATTTGCGCGCTCCGTCCTCGAGCAGCCCTCGCACATACAAGCCGCCGTTGTGAACCTGCACCGGCCGGTTCATCGCTTCCGCCAGCACGTCGCCGGCGAATGCCTCTAGCCGCTCTCGCACCACCGACGACGGATCGACGTCCTGCTCGACCTGCGAACCCGCAACAGTCACAACCCCCATCATGACCTCCTCGCGCTCGACGGCAACCGCGAAGAGGATTCGCCGCAAATAGCGACAATTCCTACCTACCACCTAACAAAGCACTATTAAACCCGCCGGACGACACGGTAATTACGCGACATCCTCTCGCCAACACGCTTGAGAACGCGTTCCGTCAGGGCGTGGCCGAACGGGTGACTGCCGAAGTAGAGGACATCTATCCGTGGCTCCCAGAGGAACGCTACGAGGTAGTGGTCGCGAACCTTCCACAGACGCCAATCGATCCGCGGTCACAGCTCTCGAGTCATCGACCGACCGACTACTGGGGACGAGGCCTCGTCGACCAAGTGATCGGCAGGCTCCCCCGGGCGCTGGCGCCGGAAGGGCGCTGCTTTTTGACCCTCGCGTCTCTCCTCTCACGCGAGAAGACACTTCAGCTGCTCGCCGCAGCCGGGCTATCAGCCGATGTCGTGGCGTGGGAGCTTCAGGACCTACCGGCAACCCACGGCATGCAGGCCGAGCACATAGCGGACGTTGAACAGCTCTCAGACGGCTACACGCTGCGCATCGGCGAGGACGCAGTGCTCGTCACCTATCTGCTCGAGATCTACCGCGGTAGCGCGGCTCAGAGTGCCTCCGGGCCGCCGTGGAACGGTTGGGCGTGAGCACGGTTGGGACGCCAATTCGCTCGCTTGAGCTGAGCGACGCCCTCTCCCGGCTTGCCGACCTCGGGCCTCCAAGTGAGATCATCGCCAACGCTCCTAGCGTGGCCGCGGGCTTGCTGGCGTATGACAGGGTCCTGCTGTCGAGCGTTCGGAGCGGCCTCCTGACCGCCGTGTCGGTCCACGAGCCGAATGGCAAGTCAGAGCGGCTGCTGGCAGCGCTACGCGAAGTCCCGGTCCGGCTGGAGTATCCGCTCATCGAAGGCGAAATCATGCGGCAGCGACGCGCGCGAGTCGTGCGCATCGACGCCGAGGAGGCGAGACGGCTGTCCGCTTTTGGTGACGTGCTGGCGTGGACGGAATACGCCGCGGCGCCGCTGCTGCTTGACGGACAGGTGAGCGGGTTCCTTCACGGTGAACGGGGAGCCTCGGGGCAATCGATCGACGAGCAGGACGCCGCGGCGCTGGCAGCGTTCGCCCTCTGCTTTGCGATCGTCTACGAGCGCGCCGTGCTTCGCCATCGCCTGCGGATCCAGCATCAAGAGATGCGACGCATGGCCAGCTGGGCCGATACGCGCACTAGCGAGCTCGGAGAGGGAGCAATCACCCTTGGCGAGGACGGGCCGGGTCCAGACGCACCGATCGTCGGGCGGGCTGTTCAAAGCGGCGAGCGCGGGCTGCGAGATCTACTCACACGCCGCGAGCTTGAGGTGCTCAAGCTGATGGTGCGCGGCGAAACGAACGCGGGCATCGCTCGCGACCTCGTCCTGTCCCAGGGGACGGTCAAATATCACGTCAAGAACATCCTGCGCAAGCTTCACGCCGCCAACCGCGCCGAGGCGACATCCCGGTACCTACGCCTGACGCTAAACCGGGCCAACGGCGAAATGACGTAGGACGTCGGCAGCGAGTCGAAAGCAACAGCCTACGGTGCCACCGTCCGGCGGAGCTGCATGGTCTCGAACACGGCGAATCGCTCGAGGGCGTCAATACCGACAAGGCTCAGGCCGAGTGGTCGACCGACTGTCTCAGCGGCCTGCCATACCTCGTCGGCGTGTGCGACATCGGTGATCAGCAGCGCGCGGTGATCGGACTCGAGCAAGAGATTGACACGCAGACCCCCGAGGTCAACGGCTGAGTACGGAGCGACGGATCGCAGATTGCCCATCGGCGGCACGATCCTGAGCAGAGCTAAAAGGTGATGCATGCCGCGGCCAGCAATGGCCAGCGACGCCAGCTTCTGGGACGCGTCGAAAACTGTCATGTCTCGCCCTCGGACGTCCTGCATGAGCGTCGCGTGCAGCCGCGCCCGCGCCTCCGCAGCCACGAGCACGAGCAGTCGATCGGCCCGATCGGCGCACCACCATCCCTCCCGGGTCGCCGCAACGCCGCCGGGGGCGAGCTCCACGCTGACATGATGGCGGGCAAGCGCTCGGATGCTTCGTTCCGCGCCCGCGACCACGAGCTTGCCAAGGTCACAGCGGTTGGCGATGCCGACGCCGCGCACGCAGGCCGACAGCTCGCCCGCGGCCGAGCCGAAGTGCGCGGGGACGCTCATGCCGCCGCGCTTGGTCATTACGGCGCCACGGCTTGTCAGGATTGCCTGTAAGGCATCGTTGCCCACTGACATATGCCGCGACGCTATTCGGGGGCGGTAGGCACCGCGACCCCAGTACGGCGGGGTTTACCTGTCCAGAAGAGCGACCTGCCCTCCGCTCCAGGTGCGTTCGGGCTGCACTCCGAGTCAACGGGACCGCTGAGGTCGCGGCTATCCGTTCGGGAGGGGAATACCCACTCATCGGATGTCGCGGACCGACCGGCAGGCCGCCAGAGTTGCCAGCCATGGAATCCGGGCCGACTCAACTCGGCGCCTTGCGCTTCGAGGTGCTCCCTTTCGAGTCGGCCGAATCGGCGGCCCTCCGCGTCGCTCGGCTGCTTACGTTGACCGTCACATGCTCGCCGCGGCACGGCAATGATCACACCATCGACGTTGCGCGCCGACTCCGCGGGCGCGGACATACGGTGATCGTCCACCTCGCGGCGCGGATGGTTGGCGGGCCCGAGCACCTCGACAGTCTCCTCTTGAGCATGCACGAGGTCGGGCTGGATCACGTCTTCCTCGTGGGTGGCGATGTACCCGAGCCCTTGGGGCCGTACGAGTCGGCGCTCGAACTCCTTCACCTGCTCCGCAGCCACCCGAACGCGCCGTCGACCGTCGGGGTGGCCGCCTACCCCGAGGGCCATCCGCTCATTGATGACCCGACGCTGCTCGATACGTTGTCTCGCAAGAACACGGCGGCCGACTACATGGTCACCCAGCTTTGCTTCGATCCCGACGCGGTCCTTCACTGGCTGGCTCGCGTGCGCGAGGCGGGGGTGTCGTTGCCTGTGTACGTCGGCATTCCGGGGATCGTCGACCGCCGGCGTTTGCTCGAGCTCTCCTTACGCGTGGGAGTGGGTGCCTCAGTCTCGTTCATTCGCAAGCAGCGCGCGGTTCGCCTGCTCGCTCGTCCAGGATTAGGTCCCGCGGGTGAGTTGCTTGGTGCGATCGGCCCTCAGGTCGGCGTCGAATCCGGTGTCGCCGGCTTGCACTTCTTCACGTTCAACCGCCTCGTTGAGACGGTCCAGTTCGTGGAGCAGCGTGCCGCTGAGCCGGCAATCCAACTCCGTAGTCCGGCAGATCGGGGATCTGCCTCGATCACATAGGACCGATGCCCATGAGCCAGTACGCAGACAACGAATTCCTCTTCACCTCCGAGTCGGTGACCGAGGGTCATCCGGACAAGATGGCTGATCAGATCTCCGATGGCGTCCTCGATGCCGTTCTGGGCCAGGATCCGTACGGGCGGGTGGCGTGCGAGACGCTCGTGAACACCGGGTTGGTGGTGGTGTCGGGCGAGATCTCAACAGATGCCGTGGTCGACATACAGGAAGTGGCGCGCTCGACGATTCGGGAGATCGGCTACACCGACGCCTCGCTCGGGTTCAGCGCCGACGCGTGCGCGGTCATTAACGCCATCGACAAGCAGTCGCCTGACATCGCGCAGGGTGTAGACCGAGCGCTGGAGACGCGCACTGGCGGTTCGAACGGCGGTACGCTCGATGTCGCGGGTGCCGGTGATCAGGGGATGATGTTCGGGTACGCGACGAACGAGACGCCGTCGCTGATGCCGCTGCCGATCTCGCTTGCGCATCGGCTGGCCGAGCGGCTGAGCGCGGTGCGCAAGGACGGGGTGCTGCCCTATCTCCGTCCTGACGGGAAGACCCAGGTGTCGGTGCGCTACCGCGACGGCCGCCCGGTCGCGATCGAGAAGTTGCTGATTTCGACGCAGCATGCGGAGGGTTCGGAATCGCTCATCCCCGATGGCCTGTGGGAGCACGTGGTCGAGCCGGTACTGCCGGCTGAGCTTTACGACCCCACCGCGCTCAAGTCGAACTTCCTCGTCAACCCGACTGGCCGGTTCGTGATCGGCGGTCCCGTGGGCGACTGCGGGCTGACCGGGCGCAAGATCATCGTCGACACCTATGGCGGTATGGCGCGTCACGGGGGCGGCGCGTTTTCGGGGAAGGATCCGTCGAAGGTAGATCGGAGCGCCGCCTACGCGGCGCGGTGGGCGGCCAAGAATGTCGTAGCGGCCGGCTTGGCGGATCGGTGCGAGCTCCAAGTTGCCTATGCGATCGGGGTCGCGCGGCCTGTCTCCGTGGCGGTGGAGACCTTTGGGACCGAGCGCGTCGGACGGGGAACGATCGCGAGGTTAATCGATGAGCACTTCGACCTGCGGCCTGGCTCGTTCCGGGAAGAGCTCGAGCTGCATCGGCCCCTGTACCGCAGGACCGCCGCCTATGGCCACTTCGGCCGTGACGAGCCGGACTTCACCTGGGAGCGCACCAACAAGGCAACTGCGCTGGCCGAGGCTGCCGGACTTCCTGCGCCGGCCAGTGAGGTCGTCGCGGCATGACGTCGTCCGGAGTCCCCTCTCCTCCTCCAGGGACGACGGGCGCTCGCCCCGCGTGCGCGCGGGGCGAGCGTCCACGGCTTCTCCGAGGGGATGCGCGATGAGTGTCACCGTGGTTGGATCGTTGGCCTACGACGCCGTGAAGACGCCAGTCGGGCAGCGCGACCGGATGCTAGGCGGAGCGGCAATCCATTTTGCGCTGGCTGCCTCGCTGTTTGACCAGGTTCGGATCGTCGGTCCCGTCGGCGGGGACTTCGCCGACACGGACTTCGAGGTGCTTACCACGCGCGGCACGCTGACGGATGACATCGAAGTCATTGAGGACGGAAAGACTTTCTTCTGGCGCGGCGAGTACGGGTGGGATCTCAACTCGCGCGAGACGCTCGACACCCAG
The DNA here is from genome assembly GCA_035504535.1 of Solirubrobacteraceae bacterium. Lineage (GTDB taxonomy): Bacteria > Actinomycetota > Thermoleophilia > Solirubrobacterales > Solirubrobacteraceae > Palsa-465. The sequence goes on from DATJRS010000178.1 coordinate 5,390, forward strand.
CTCGGAGTGTTCGAGCACTTCGAGCCGAAGCTGAGCGAGGCCGCGCGCAACTGCGACGTGCTCTTCCTGGCCAACATTCAGCCCTCACTCCAGGCCTTGGTGCTCGACCAGTGTGCCGGCCCGCGGTGGACGGCGCTGGACTCGATGAACCTTTGGATCGAGATCGCGCGTGAGGACTTACTCGCGGTGATCGAGCGGGTCGACTGCGTCGTCCTGAACGACGCGGAGCTCCGCCAGTTGACTGCCAAGCCGTCGCTCGGGGGCGCGGCACGCGAGGTGCTCGCTATGGGCCCGACAGCTGTGGTCGCCAAACAAGGTGAATATGGCGCGGTCCTCGTGACGGACGAGGGATTCTTCTCGATACCGGGCTACCCACTCGAGGACGTCGTCGATCCCACTGGCGCCGGGGACACGTTCGCCGGTGGCCTAGCCGGTTACCTTGCCTCGAACGGCGGTGCGCCGGTTGACCACGATCTGCTGGCCACGGCAATGGCCTATGGGACGGCGGTGGCGTCATTCAATGTGGAGGAGTTTGGGACCGAGCGCGTCGTGCGTCTGACCTCCGAGGAGGTCGAGACGCGCGTGTCCGAACTGCACCGCATGACCAAGTTCACCCATCCGACCCCGGAGAAGAACCTCGCATGAGTACGACCGCTGCCAAGGCAGATTTCAAGGTGGCCGATCTTGGATTGGCTGAGTTCGGCCGCAAGGAGATCCGGCTGGCCGAGCACGAGATGCCCGGTTTGATGGCGACGCGGCGGGAGTTCGCGGACAGCCAGCCGCTGGCCGGCGCCCGGATCACGGGATCGCTGCACATGACGATCCAGACCGCGGTGCTGATCGAGACGCTGGTGGCGCTCGGGGCGGAGGTCCGCTGGGCCTCCTGCAACATCTTCTCGACCCAGGATCACGCGGCGGCGGCCATCGTGGTCGGTCCCGACGGAACCCCGGAGGAGCCGCGCGGGGTACCCGTCTACGCCTGGAAGGGCGAGACGTTGGAGGAGTACTGGTGGTGCACCCAGCAGGCGCTCACCTGGCCGGCTGATGACGGTGGCTCGACCGGCCCCAACATGATCCTCGACGACGGCGGCGACGCCACCCTGCTGGTGCACAAGGGCGTGGAGTTCGAGCGGGCGGGCGCCGTGCCCGACCCGTCGAGTGCTGAGTCCGAGGAGTTCCAGATCGTGCTCGGACTGCTCGGGCGCTCCTTCGAGGAGGACTCGCAGCGGTTCACGCGGATCGCGGCGGAGATCAAGGGCGTGACCGAGGAGACCACCACGGGCGTGCACCGGCTGTATCAGTTCGCCGAGCAGGGACAGCTGCTGTTCCCGGCGATCAACGTCAACGATTCGGTGACCAAGAGCAAGTTCGATAACAAGTACGGCTGCCGGCACTCGCTGATCGACGGGATCAACCGCGGGACCGACGTGATGATCGGCGGCAAGCTCGCGGTCGTGTGCGGCTATGGGGACGTCGGCAAGGGCTGTGCGGAGTCGCTGCGCGGGCAGCGGGCCCGGGTGGTGATCACCGAGATCGACCCGATCTGCGCGCTGCAGGCGGCGATGGACGGCTACCAGGTGCTGACGCTCGAGGACGTCGTGGAGACGGCGGACATCTTCGTCACCGCGACGGGCAATCGCGACGTGATCACGGCAGAGCACATGGCGCGCATGAAGCATCAGGCGATCGTCGGAAACATCGGCCACTTCGACAACGAGATCGACATGGCCGGTCTGTCGAGGATTCCGGGCATCAACAGAATCGGCATCAAGCCGCAGGTTGATGAGTGGGTCTTCCCGGACGGGCACTCGGTGATCGTGCTGTCCGAGGGGCGCCTGCTGAACCTGGGGAACGCCACCGGGCATCCGAGCTTCGTCATGTCGAACTCGTTCACCAACCAGGTGATCGCGCAGATCGAGCTGTTCGTGCACACCGACCGCTACGAGCTGCAGGTCTACACGCTCCCCAAGCACCTCGACGAGAAGGTGGCGCGGCTGCATCTGCCGGCGCTTGGCGTGAAGCTGACCACGCTCACCGCCGGCCAGGCCTCCTACCTCGGGATCCCGGCCGACGGGCCCTACAAGTCAGACCACTACCGCTACTGAGCGCGATGAAGTTCGGGCGGGTCGCGACAAAGCTCGCGGACCGGGTGATCCGACATGGCACTACCACCGTCGTGTTTTGACCTGCTCAGTCGGTTAGGGAATCCCTCTCTCATGGCCGTCGCAAGAAGGCGTTCCGGGAGAGACCATCCAAGGACCGTGTGTGAGGCGTGAGAGGAGTACTTGTGGTGATCCAGCTCAGTTGCATCGGACGCGCCCGACCGGAGGACCTTCAGGCGATTCTGCCCGCGTTGGCTGAGGCAGCCGAAACGGTGAATCTCGATCACTCACGCTTGGCCGCCGTGCTGGATTGGGTCCAATACCGGCGTAACTTCCGCGCTCCGGTCATGGTGCGACCATTCGGCCGGATCCCGGGCAAGAATCTCCGCGCGCCAGATCTACCCCTGGCGGAGATCGCGATCGACGTACGCCGCGCGAAGGACGTGCCGTACGACGTCCTCGTTCGTGACATCGTGGATCGGCTGTCCAAGGCGCTTGGCCTGATTCCGGACGTGCACGAGTGCATCCACCTCGAGGACTGGGTCCGGCCGAGCAAAAGCGTGATTTGGTCCTTCAATCGCAGCTACTGGCGCCACCTGGGCGCCTGGGACGAGACCTTCCACAAGGATTACGCCTCCGCACTGCCCGGTGGCGTGTCTGATGGGACGAACCAGGCCTTCTGGGCGGAGCAGATCGAGACTTTCATGCAGAGCCTCGACCGCCTCGACGAGTGGTCGGAGTTGCCGGAAGAGATCCACGTGCTCGAGTTCGGCGTTGGCGATGGTCAGCAGGCCAAGGTGTGGCTAGACGAGTTCGCCAAGGCCTGCGAGCTTCGCGGACGTGACTACCTGGAGCGGGTGCGCTACGTGATGGCGGACTATTCCCCGCACGTGCTCGCCCGTGCGACAGAACGCATTGCGCCGTATGCCCGGCTGGTGACATGCCTGGAGCTCGATGTCCGAAATCCGATCGACGGCCTTGCGCACCTCCGTGGGAAGGTGCTGTTCGCTCACACCTGCAACCTCTATGACAACCTCCCCACCGACGAACTGCTGCGGGTCGGTGACCGCGCCTATGAACCGCTGGTCCGCGCGAGCATCACTCCTCGGGAGATCGGCGAGCTGTCGGCGACCCACGGTGTGTCGGAAGACGCGCTTGTCGCCCGAGTCCAGCAGGTGCTCCGTCACGGTCCAGAGGCGTTTGGCGACGTTGCCGGCGGGGTCCGCTTCTGGTCGAACGTATGGGATGCCGTCCACCTCGAGGAGATCTACGAGGAGATCCCGGCGCCTGCCTCGATCCGGGTGGCCCCGAGCGTTGACTTACACGTCGACGAGCTACTCGACGAGCTGCCGGAGTGGACGCGCGTGCACGCTTCCACGGTTGCCATCGAGAGCTTCGCGCAGACGCTTGCGCTTCTGCACCACGAAGGGGTTGTCATAGCCCAGGACCTATTCGTCCGTGAGATTAGCCAGTATGCCGCTTACCGAGGCCCCGGCAAGCTCGAGGGCTCGATTGTCAACTGGCTTAACGGGCCAGCGTTCCAGCTCGTCGGGCAGCGCAGTGGTTTCCGCGTCACGGTGGAACCGTTCGCGTACAGGGAGGGGTCGAACACTGTCGTCCTCAGCGCCCGGCCGCGTGACGCATACACCCGCCCGGCGGCGTTGCGAGAAGAGCTGGCCGCGGCGGCGTGAGCGTGCTCGCCGGGCCGTCCGCAGTGCCGGTGGTTCATCGGCGGGCGACAACGCGACTGTGTTGTGACGGTCCTCGAGACAATGGTGGTTTCGCCTCGATCAGCCGGTGTTCAGTGACCTCGCGCGCCGCTCGTCAGCCGGGCATCGTGTGTTTCGACGACGGCCGTCGACAAACCCCCGGCCTGGCTAATGAGTGCCGGTCGGCTTCGGCCACACAATCATCACCCCGTCGCCAATGGTCAGGAGCACATTGTGGACCGACTGATCTTGCTGGACTCGGTGTGCGAACTCCCGAATCCCCACTGTTCCCTCGTCTCGTGCGTCGTCATCGAGCGCCGCGCCCTCGCGGAACAGATTGTCGGCGACGATGACCCCTCGTTCGGCAAGCTTGGGAAGAACGGCATCGTAGTAAGCAGGGTAATCAGACTTCCAGGCATCGATGTACACCAAGTCAAATGGGCCTTCCAGCTCGGAGATCGTCCGGCGAGCGTCGCCGACGATCAGCTCGATTCGGCCCCTATAGGGGGTTTGGTCGAAGTGAGTCCGCGCCGCGGCGGCGATGTCCTCGTCGACTTCAAGCGTTGTGATTCGGCCCCCAGGCGACATGGCCGCCGCCATTGTTAGCGTGCCGACACCGGTAAATGTCCCGATCTCGAGAACCCGCGAGGCGCCTCCGATAACTATCAACGCCTCGAGCAACCTTGCCTCGGCGAGCCCGCTCATCAATCCCGGCACCGGCGTGTTTTCCGATGTCCACCCAACCGCTGCGGCCAATGAACCGTCGAACTGACTGGTTCGGTCGGCCGCGTACGCAGTCGCCGCTGGAGCAACCAAACTGGGCGGTTCCATCGCCGCAGTGTAGTCATCCCGAGCAAGCCGATGGGATCGTGACGGCGCGCTTGTCGGCTTGGCCCTCATCGAAGCGGTTTATTCCACGAGACCATGCCGGCGATCACCAAGACGTAGTCGACAGGCACGCTGGTTCGAAGGGAAGGCAAGAGGCCGTCGACGCCACAGATCGTGGAGATCAACCGTCAAGATCCCACTCGGATCGGAGGGCGCGGTCAGGTCACTTCCTCGGGCTCCTCATACCAGCGCTTGCGATCGCCGATCCGGTCGCGCAGGCGCCAGCCGCGGGGTTTCGGCTCGGCGTCGATCCACTCACCAAGGCGAGCCAGGCGGTGCTCCACCAGGCCTCGTTCCACCTCGCTGAGGCCGTAGAGGTGAACGCCGTCGCGGATCCGGTCGAGGTTCATGGTGCAGGTCCGCCACAGTCCCCAGTCTGCGGCGCACAGCTGTGCGATCCGCTGGGCATTGATCGTGTCGCCATCCTGGTCGCCGACGTCGAGATGGTGAAGGATCGCGATCGCATCGCGAAGGTCTTTCTCGTTGAGGGCGACCACCTGGAGCTTGGTCAGCAGCAGCTCAGCGAGGGGTACGGTCGAGGGATCGAGTGCGATCCGGTCCGCGAACGGGATCTCGTGGCACATCCGGAACGAGCCGACGAAGACGTCGAGCTGTCGGCCGTTCGTCGGGTCGTGGAAGAGGAGCCGGGTGCCGCCGTTGAAGGCGTTGAACTCGCGATCGGGGTCGTACTGCATCTTGGAGAAGAACTCCACAACGGCCTTCCCGCGGCCCTTAGGAGTGACGAAGTCGATGTCCTTGTACTCGCGAGACAGGGAGGGGTGCATGCCATCGCCCGCGCGGAGCCTAACCGCGAGTCCCCCGATGAGCCTGATCGGCAGGTCTTGCTCGAGCGCGGCGCTGTGAAGGCGACGCGCCTCGCCGACGATGTCCGGCAGCGGCGTCGCAGCAGCGTCAGACGGCTGAGCGGATGGCCTGTTCGAACTCGCGGACATGCTGTTGGGCGATCTCCTGAGCCTGGGGCGGGCGGCGGCGGCGGATGGCGTTCAGCAGGGCTCGGTGGTCGCGCACGAGCGCGTCGATGCGCAGCGTGCGGTCGAGCACAAGGAACCACAGCCGCAACGACAGGTTGTAATGCTGGCGCAGAGTGTCCTCGAGGAAGGGGTTGTGGGCCGCCTTGTAGACGAGGTCATGGACGTCACGGTCGAGGGCGACCACATCCTCGCGGAGTGTTCGCTTATCGAGCTCCCCGAGCGCGTCGATCATATCCGCGCACAGGTCTCGCTGGGCGTCGGTCGCTCGCTCGGCGGCCAAAGAGGCGGCGAAGCCCTCGTTGCGGACGCGCACCTCAGAGAGCTGGGCAAGATGGGTGATGTTGATGTCCGAGACAAGCGTGCCGCGACGGGGGAGAACGACGACGAGTCGCTCGTGGTGCAGGCGCTTGATCGCGTCGCGGATCGGCGTGCGCCCGACCCCGAGCGTTCGCATCAGCTCGTCCTCCTGAAGGAGCGAGCCGGGTTCGATCTCCAGCGAGATGATCTGGTCGCGCAGATCCAGGTACGCGCGGTCTTTCAACGAGGTCACCGACTCCCTGCCGCCATCGGTCGGTCTCGCTTTCAGGGCCCCGTGGTCCGGCACGCGCGTGATTCTAGCGTCCTTGACGTCAGAGGCACGCAACTGATATGACTTGCAAGAAACAGACTGAAATTTCAGTTGTCGAGCGGAGGAGCGGCGTGAGTACCAGCAGCGACGTTTCGCAGGCCAAGCCCACAGGCGGGGCAAAGACCCAGCAGTTCTACGCGAGGAAGGCGACTGGCCTCGTCCGCCAGGTCCCGATGCTGGACATGATCTTCTTCAACGCCAACTCGACGACCGCGTTCACCGGTGCGCTCGCGGTCGGGCTGTTCGTGGTCATGCCAGCATTTCCACGCGCGAACATCATCTTGACGATCGTGCTGGGGATCATCGGATGCTCGTTCCTCTGGATGGCGTTCGCGCTGCTCGGCGCAGCGATCCCGAAGGTCGGCGGCGACTACGTATTCAACGGGCGCATCCTTCACCCGATCTTCGGACTGGCGGGCAACTTTGGTGCGTTCGTCGCGGCATGGCTGGCGGCCGGGTTCTGGGCCGTATCGGTGGTCAAGGCGGGGATCGCGCCTGCGTTCGGGATCGTGGGCGTAACCACTGGCAACCACTGGTGGGTCAACGCCGGCAACACGCTGGCCTCACGGGGATGGGTGTTCGTGATCGCAGTGGCCACGATCGCAGTGATGACGATCCTCTCGATCCTCGGAACCAAGATCGTGCTCCGCGCCCAGTCGATCTTCTATCTGATCACCTGCGTCGGCGGGTTGCTCGCGTTCGTGATCCTGCTGTTCGTCTCGCGTCACAGCTTCGTATCGCACCTCAATTCGTTCTCGCGGCCGTTCACGCACCAGCGCGACACGTACAACTCGACGATCAACGCTGCCGTCAAGGGCGGGCTGCAGCTCCCGGACCGAGCCGGCGGCTACTCGGTCGGAAACACACGCTCGGGGCGATCTATCCCATCATCGGAGCGGCGATCATGTGGGTCTGGTGGGGCGTGTACCTGGCCGCCGAGATGAAGGGCGGCGGGCGGCGCAATCGGCAGCTCACCGCGATCTTCGGCGCCGGCTTCGGCCAGGGCCTGCTTGTCCTCATCGGGGCGATCATCTTCTTCAAGACGATTGGTTACGACTTCTTCGCGGCCGCGAACGCAGGTACGTATGGCGTGCCTGTGGAGCCGTTCTTCGGATTCTTCGCTGCGATCGGCGTCCACAGCAACCTGCTCGCGATCCTGATCAGCTTCGCGGTGATCTTCGCGTTCCCGCCGGCGGTATACATCAACCTGGCGATGTGCCAGCGCGCGCCCTTCGCCTGGGCCTGGGACGGGCTGGCGCCACAATGGCTGACGCGCGTGAGCGACCGATACCACACGCCGGTGGCCTCGATTCTGCTTACCTTCGTGATCTGCATCGCTACCGCCGCGTGGGCAGCGTTCAGCACCTCGTTCGCAACCATCTTCACGATCTTCACGTTGGTCGGATTCGTAACGATCTCGATCACAGGCCTGGCCGCCATCGTGATGGCCCGACGGCGGCCCGAGCTCTACCGCGGCAGCGCGGCGGACTGGAAGGTCCTGGGCATTCCCGTGCTTCCCGTGGCGGGTGTGGGGACCGTCGCCTTCTCGGTGTTCATGTTCGTCGAGGCGATTCGCTTCCACAAGGCGCTCGGGGTCAACACGCTCGTCGAGCTCCTCGCCCCGCCGATCGGGGTGGTCGTGGTCGGGATCGTCTACTACCTCGGCGCGCGGGCGTTCCAGCAGAGTCGTGGGATCGACCTCGACCTCGCGTACAAGACGATTCCGCCCGACTGATGGCGTTCCTTAAGCGCCGCCGCAAGGAGCGGGGGCTGCGGCTGTTCTTCTGCACCGACGTCCACGGTTCGGAGCAGTGCTACCGCAAGTTCCTGAACGCCGCCTCCTTCTATGACGTCGATCACCTGGTTCTAGATGACTAATTCCGCGGTTGGTTTAGCGGGAGAGGTCGGCGAGGGCTCGTGTGGGACGGCCGAGTTGGTGGTTGAGCCAGACGCAGGCGGCGAGCGCGAGGAGTTTGCAGGCGATGCGAGCGCGGATGCCGTGCAGGGTGCGGGTGCTGTGGCGTTCGAGTCCGAGGCGGTCTTTGAGCGTCCAGAAGATCGACTCGATGTATTGACGGATCGGCGCGAGGTGTGGTCGGTGCCCGGGTTCGTCTTTGCGGTTGGGCCTGAGCAGCAGCGCGCCGTGGCGTTGGTGGATGGTGGCGGCGAGTTGTCGGCTGACGTAGCCCTTGTCGGCGATGATCACCTCGCCGCCGTGCAGGCCGATCGGCAACAACCTGAGCGCGACGTCGCGTTCTTTTTGGTCGGCGGGCGCGAGGATCGCCGCTCTGGGGGTGCCGTCGGGTGCGGCCAAGAGGTGCAGGCGCATCCCCCAGAACCAACGCGAATGGCTGCGCGAGTAACCGTAGCCGCAGGCGTCGGCGAGCTGGGAGCGGCGGACGGTCTCGACCGAGCGGCCGCACTCCACGGGGGTGGAATCCAGGAGCACGACCTGGTCGCGGTAGCCGGGACTATCGGCCGCGAACACGCCGATCAGCCACTCGATGGTGTCCGATAGTCGCTGGCGGCGCTTCCAGTAGCCGGGCTGCTGGGGCAGCCTGGGGAACAAGTGACCGAGCAGCCGGCGGGCGAGCGCGAGGAACTCGGCGTCATGATCGATCCCCAGCATCTCCTGCGCGACCGCGAGCGTGACGACCTCCGCATCCGTCACGCTACGTCGTGCGTTCCTGCCCGATTCGGGCAGGAGATCGTCAGCGGTGCAGAACACCGCTATGAGCAGCAGGTCGAGGTCGGCGAGCATCGTGGCCCTCCCGGGTCGACGGCGTCTATAGGCACCGCCGACTTCGACCTTGCCGCTCAAAAATCCTCGAAAACCACGCCCACCACGGCAACCACCGTGGAATCAATCATCTAGGCGGCGACATGCTTGGCAAGCTGCTGATCCCGATCATCGAGAACGGCAACGGCAGCTACCACTGCAGCTATGGCGACCAGCGCTACGAGGACCTGGATGCGGCCGGCGTGACGGCCGTGAAGGATGAGATCCGCCGCTTTGGCCACTATCCGGTCGTCGGCACCGTCGAAAGCCTTCGCGAGCTCGAGGACGACCAGGCGCGAGAGCGCGTGTTCCGGAAGATCGCCTACGACTCGGTGGCCGATTGGGTCGCGCTGGCCGAGGAGCGTCTTCGAGGTACCGGCGTCCGATGCTTCATGGCTCCGGGCAACGACGACTTTCTCGAGATCGACGAGGCGCTCCGCGGGTCAGATGTCGTCGAGTTCGCCGAGGGCAAGCGACTCACGCTCGAGCCGGGGCACGAGATGATCACGACCGGATACTCGAACCCGACGCCATGGGATACCGAGCGCGAACTCCCGGAGAATCAACTGGCAGATCTGCTCGCGAGGATGATGGGAGAGGTCCAGCACGCTGAGAGTCTGATTGCGGTCATCCATCCGCCGCCATACAACTCCGAGATCGACGCCGCCCCAGCGCTCGACGAGAACCTACAAATGAAGATGGATGCAGGCGGCGTGCGCATGGCGCCTGTAGGCTCGACGGCGGTACGAGCCTTCATCGAGGAGGTACAGCCGCTGATGGGGCTCCACGGCCACGTGCACGAGTCCCGCGGTGTGGCGCGGATTGGTCGCACCCTGTGCGTGAACCCCGGCAGCGAGTACACCGACGGGGTGCTCAGCGGGTCGATTATCGAGCTCGGCCCGACCGAGGTGATCTCACACCAGTTCGTCGCCGGATGAGACAGGAGGCGTGATGGCCAGGGTTGCGGTCGTGACCGGAGCGGGACACGGAATCGGGCGGGCAAGCGCGCTTGCCCTCGGCCGCGCGGGCGCTCGGCTGGCGCTCGTCGACCTGCGCGCCGAGGCCGGGCAGGAGACTCGCGATCTCGCGGCAGCCGAGGGGATCGAGGCGATGTGCTGGCAGGCGGACGTCTCCAAGGAGGAGCAGGTCCATCGTTGCATCGAAGGGATCGTCGAACACTACGGACGGATTGACATCGTTCACTCCAACGCCGGTGTCCTGTACGCCGGGACGGTCCTGAGCCAGACGATCGAGGAGTGGGACCACACCTACGCCGTCAACGTTCGCTCGATGTTCCTTGTCGCCCGCGCGGTCATCCCCGCCATGAAAGCGGGCGGCGGCGGCTCGATCATCACCACCGCGTCGATCTCCGGGATGATCGGCGAACCCAATCTCGTCGCGTACAACAGCTCCAAGGGAGCGGTGATCAACTTGACCCGCCAGCTCGCGGTCGAATGGGGTCGACACGGGATTCGCGTCAATGCGATCTGTCCCGGGTGGATCGAAACCGGGTTCAACGATCCCGTGCTCGGGCACATGACTGAGGAGGAGCTGGCCGCGATGGTTGATACCTGGATCCCGCTCGGACGGCAGGGAACCGCCGAGGACATCGCGCCCTCCGTCGTGTTCCTCGCCTCCGATGACGCGGCCTACATCTCAGGGTCGCTGCTCGTCATCGACGGAGGGCTCACCGCGCAGTAGCCGCCGCGCAGCGCAACGTGACCCCGACCACCAGCGACAGCCCGACTAGAGACGGCACGCGGCGCGGGGCGGCTCGCCGAGACGGCGAGCTCCGAGGCGACCGCGTCTATGCCGAACTCCGGGAGCGGCTGATCTCGCTGAGAATCGCACCGGGAACGCCGATCGAGGAGACCGTCACCGCACGCGAACTCAGCGTCAGCCGAGGATCGGTCCGGGAGGCACTCAGGCGCCTCGCTGCCGACGGTCTCGTCGTGACAGTCCCGAAACGAGGCGCATTCGCCTCCGAGCTCAGCATCACCGATCTGTCGCACATCTGTGAGATACGGACTGCGCTCGAGCCTCACGCCGCGCACCGGGCCGCCGAGCGCTTCGGCGCGATCGACCAACCCGGGCTGCACGCGCTTCTGCACGAACTCGCGGGAGCTTGTCACCTATCCGACGTGAGGCAACAGATCTCGCTCTACCGGCGAGTCCACGTCTTCGTGGCACGCTCAGCCGCAAATCCGTTGATGGAGGAGGCGCTCACTCGATACGTCAACCTCTCGGTGCGAATTTGGCACTACGCGAGGCCGCGCGGCCCCAATCCGCACCTTCTGCTCGATGAACACCATCGACTCCTGACCGCGATCAGCTACGGCAACCCCGAACGTGCCCGCGCGGAGATGGTCCGACACATCGCAGCCCTCGAGAACGCCATTAGAGAGGTGCTGTAGGGCAGCTCGCCAACTGCAGACGCGAAGGAGGTGCAGGTGGGCGACTCCATCTCGGCCGGCCCATTCGCGGCGCCACCGTCCGGGTTGCCCGAATCTGGATCGGGCGACGCCGCTCACGGGGACGGCCGCGATGGTTGCAGTACCTCTGGCGTGTGGTGGCCGCTCGTCCTGCAGCAGGTTACGACCGCGTCCTGGAGCGCCGACGCGCGGTCGCGTTATCACGGCACTACCGCGAAGCCGAGGGACTGTCGATCGCTCAGATCGCCGAGCGCCTCGCGCGCTCACCGGCAACCGTGAAGGCGTATTTCTACGACCCCACCGGGGAAAAAGCGCGGGCGGTCAAGTCCCGCTACCTCGGGGTGTGTCGGGGCTGCGGCGCCTACACGCAGCCGCGCAACGGCAAGGGCGACGCGTACGCGTACTGCAAGGCCTGCCATCCCGGCGCGATAAAGCGGACGTGGACAAGGGAGCGGGTCCTTGCGGCGATGGCGGAGTGGCTCCACCGCTACGGCCGTCTGCCGTCGTCCTACGACTGGTCGCACACACACGCCCGCCGGCGTGGCGGCGAGCCGCTCGAGCGACTCAGCGCAGGCGACTGGCCCCCCGCCAGCGTCGTGACCGCCGTCTACGGGAGCTGGAAGGCGGCACGGGCGGTGGCCGCGAGGCAGATCCTCGGGGCTGGCGGTGGAGAGCGCCGATCGCAGGATCCTCCTTCGTGACGCGCGGCTGGCCGACGGTGGTCAGCAATCGCCCACCAACTGGCGCAACCGGTCAGGAACGTGCTGGACAAATCGAGATTCAAGCTCGGAAACCGTGTACCTAGAAGGCAGTGCCAGAGGCGATTTGAAACGGAGCGGGGCGTTGTGAGCATCCAGATCGGCGAGCAGCTCGAGCGGCGGCAGGCCCGGGTAGGTGCCGTGGCATCGGTCTCGGACCGTTCGTCTGATAGGGCGGCGGAGCCGGTTCGGCAGATCGCACTGACTCAGCAGGAGGCGCGCCGTCGCTCGGCTGTTGCCAGGAGTCCTTCGTCGAGCACGTCCGGCGGCACATCCGGGTTGTGGCGCCTGGGCCGCAGGCGGCTGTTCGCGGTAGGTAGCTGAGACGTTTAGTGGACGACGTGACCGAGTACGCCGGATGTGCGGTCGGAGCGATTGATGAACGATCTTGATCTGACTGGGCGGCGCACGCGCGCCCGTGAACGGTCGAGCGACGACCCCCAGCCCGTCGCTGATCCGCTGCTTGACGCGGATGATGCAGCCGCCGTCCTAAAGATCAGCGCCTACACCGTCAGGCAGCGGGCGCGGCGCAGGGAGATCCCCGCGATCCGCCTCGGGAAGTTCTGGCGGTTTCGGCGTTCCTCGCTAGATGCGTGGATCGCCGAGCAGGAACGGCTGCAACGGTGATTTACGATGCTCCTCGTCATGGGGGACAAACGTGACTACGGCACCGGGACCCTGTACATCGGCACGGACGGCTGCTGGTGGGCCCGCTGGCGCACCCCCGACGGTCGCCGGCCGCATCGCAAGCTCGGACCCGCACGCACTCCCGGTCGGCGGGAAGGGCTAGCGAAGAAGGAGGCGGAGGCGAAGCTGCGCGAGCTGATGCTGGCCGACAATGGCGGGAAGCGGAGCCGCAACCGGGCAGCGCCCACCGTGAACGAGGTGGGGGAGACGCTGATCGCACGGATGCGGCGCGACGACCTCAAGAAGAGCCACATCGAAACAGCCTCAGGGCATCTCCGCAAGCACATCAACCCCCTGCTCGGCGACATGCTCGTCTCCCAGGTCGCCGAGGGCGACACCGACCGGCTGGTCACCCGGCTGACTAACGCCGGGCTCGCGCCGAAGACGATCCACAACTACATCGGCACCTTCCACTCTGTGATGGGCATCGCCGTCCGCGGGCGGTACATCGAGCGCAATCCGGCGGCGATGGCCGAGCTACCGAAGATCCGAAAGTCGAAGACGTTGCGGTTCCTGAACCACGAAGAGCTCGACCGCGTCGTTTCCACACCGCTGCCCGAGTCGGATGAGGAGCTCGTGGCCGCGTTCCCGCCGAGCCGGAAGAAGGACCGCACCAGCGAGTTCGGCGGGCCGCAGGCCGTTCGGGACTGGTGGCCCGTCCTGCGCATGCTGATCCTGATCGCGGCGATGACCGGCATGCGCCTCGGCGAGCTGCGGGCGCTGCGCTGGTCGGACATCGACTACCGGGCGATGAAGATCCGGGTCCGGCGCGAATACGTCCGCGGGCAGTACGACAACGCGAAGTCGCTCCGGTCAGAGCGCGGCATCCCGCTCGCCGCGCGGCTCGTGACCGAGCTCGACGAGCACCACAAGCGCAGCGTGTGGAACCAGGACAACGACCTAGTGCTCGCCCACCCACACACCGGCCGTCCGCTCGACCACGCACGCATCGGCCTGCACTACCACGCTGCGCTGGTCCGCGCCGACGTGCGCAAAATTCGAGTGCACGATCTCCGGCACACGTTCGGTACGACCATGGCGGCCTCAGGCAAAGTCAGCCTCCGCACCCTCCAGGAATGGATGGGCCACGAGGACATCCGCACGACACAGATCTACGCGGACTATATGCCGGGCGAGCGCGAGTCCGAACTGATCGACGACGCCTTCGCTCCGCGGACCAATCGCGGACCAATTTTTGCAAAAGAACCCCTCCCAGACCCCCTGGAACGCCTGTAAACACTCGATACCCGCTGATCACAACGATGGTCTATCGGGTTCGAATCCCGGTAGCGGTACTTCAGAACCCCCGTGTTTTTGGGGGTTTCGTCGTTTTCGGGGTCGTGCGCCACAGTGTGCGCCACAGTCGGGGTCGGTTGAGTCGGCGTGAGGAACGCGTCGAGACGCTCTCTCGCCGTGTCCTCGCCGCCTGGCACGAGGTGCCCGTAGCGGTTCCACGTCTGGCGGACATCGCCATGACCAGCCCACGTCGAGATCTGCTTCCAGTCGAGACCGGCGGCGATGAAATACGAGATCGCGCAGTGGCGCGCTTCGTGCGGAGTGATCGGCTCGAGTCCAGCTGCCTTCCACGCCTTGTTCGCGCGGGCCCTGATCGTGGACGCGAAGAACGCCTCGGTCGCCGTGCGACCAAACACGAGGTCGCGACCCTCACGTCCTGTCCGCGCCTTGTGGGTCATGAGTTCTCTTCTGACTACGAAGGCCATCGGGACCGCGCGGCGGCCAGCGCCGGTCTTGACGTCGACCGGCCCTTCGACTGGATCCCATGAGCGCTCGACGCGGATGACGCCGGCCTCGAAGTCGACGTTGGTCCACTGCAGGCCGCGGAGTTCGCCACGACGCAGTCCGCAGAAGAGCGCGACCGCCCAGAACGCTCGCTCGGAGTCAGGTAGCGCGGCGAGGTACTCGTGGGCGCGCTCCGGGGGCTCGATCCTGTCACGGCGGCCGCGGATCGCCGGGAGGTCGAGGTTGTCGGTCGGGTCGATCGAGAGCTCGTCTCGGCGGATGGCTCGGCGGAAGATGACGCGCAGCGGATCGAGGATGTTCGCGATGGTCGATGCGGACAGGCCCTGCATACGCAGGTCGTCGACGAAGTCCTGGACGTCGCGGCGCTGAACCTGCGACAGCTTCCAGCCGCCGAGCGCCGGGACGACATACGCGCGCAGCAGCTGCTCGTAACCACGAGACTTTGCGCGGCCGCGAGTTCAAGGGTGGCCGCGAGCTCCTGGAGTTCGACACGTGGTCGGTCGAGATCTCGTGGCAGGACCACAGGGGTTTCCACGACTCCAAGCACCGCCCCGACCTGGTCGGTTTCCGCGTCGACGGTAGACCGGTCGCCGTCGAGGTCGAGCTGGCGCCGAAGTCAATGGAGCGCCTGAGGGGGATCCTCTTCCGGCACGCGGTGTGGCGCCACGCCGGCAAGAGCAACGGCGTCTACTACGTCTGCGGTGACGACGACGGACTCAAGCGGATCAAGAAGGCTGCCAACACCGGGGGGACCTTCAGGTACGACGACCTCGGGCTCACGTTGATCCTGCTCGACACGATCAAGGCGCAGGCGATCGAGATGCGCGCGGCCGTCAAGGCCGGACGACAGTCACTGGTCGCCCAGTAGATCGAGCGCGATCCGCGCGAAGTCGTCGGCCGTCGCGAACAGCGGTGGGTCAAGTTCGGCTGTTGCGGCCAGCGCGGCGAGACCCTCATAGAACGAGTCGGGCAACGTGGTCGAGTTTGGCTTCGCGCCGCCGTCGACGATGACCACGCGGTGGTGCTCGCGCTGCCAGCAGAGATAGAGGCGGTACAGCATCTGGCCATGCCGGTCGCGGGCCTCGTGGAGCTGCGCGCAGGCGCCATGCATCGAGTCATGGGAGGTCGTGTCCTTCCAGCGGTCAGGCCCCGTCGTGCGCACCGCGTCGATGATCGCCAACAGGTGGACGCGGACGGCCACGGGCTGCACGAGGAGGAACGAGAACGCCGGCACGTCTCGCTCGCCGCCCTCGGTTCGGGCAAGCCATCCAATCGACCAGAGCGCCATCCTGGGGCGAGGCTACAAATCAGCGAGGACGCGCCGATTGTGTGGCATATATGCAACACGCGTGCTAGTCTCAGCTTCATGGCAAAGAAGACCGCCGACGACGCAGGGAGGGAGCTGCTTTTAAGGAGTGAGGAAGAGCGCAAGGCGCACGCGATGGCGGTGCAAGCGCTGCTCGCCCGCAACGCGCTGCTCACGGCGCTCGAGACCGCACGTGCCGAACAGGGGCTCACGAAGGCCGAGCTGGCGGCGCGCGCAGGTCTCGAGGCGTCGAGCGTTCGACGTCTCCTCACATCGAAGACGGCCAACCCGACGACCGACAACGCGTTCCGGCTGATGGCCGCGATGGGCATCAAGCTCGAGGCGACGCTCCCGACCGGCGAGCGGATCGAGCTCGTCGAGACAAGCGCCCCGCGGTCGCGGCGCCGCTCTGCGAAGGCGGCATGACCAGCGCGGGCACCCCAGCCGACTCGAATCCTCAAGGCCAGCCGCCGTCGCGGAAGCCCTCCAACATTCCGGCGCCCGGCACACTTCCGAAGCTACCGCAGACTCTCTTTTACCTGGAGACAGGTGAGGATGACCGCGGAGCTTCCACCGACGAAGCGAATTCAACAGACACCGAGTCGTAGAGACACGCAGTCGCGGAATGTGCCGCGATGCGACGGACACCGTCGACAGAATCTCGGCCCGGCTCGGCGCCGCGCTGGGCGCGTTGCTGTAGGTCGCACGGGACCACGTTCGCGTCCGTGACCGACGCGGCGTCAAGCATCGGCCAGACGAGCCGAGCGCGCAGCCCGCAGTTCCTCGCGTGCGAGCGCCATCGCTTGATCGTCGTCGAGCTCGCTCGCTGCCTGGAGGCGGCGGAGGAGTGCTCGTAGGTCATACGCGCGGAGGGCGCGGTCGATGATCTCCCCCTCGGTGGCATGCGCCTCTGCTGCGTGTTTGCGCAGGATGGCTGCGACCTCGGTGTCGAGGTCAACGCTGACTCGTTCGCGGCTGGCCATCGTTAGAAAATACCTACGGTCGAGGGCGACGACGCGGCCGTCAACAGGTGCATGCCGGGCAGCCGCTGCCTTTAGACCCAAAGCGGAAGCCGGGCGAATCTAATCTGCTATGCGGAACTTGAGGTTCAGCACGAACCGCGCGAAAAAGTCGACGACGTCCAGCGGGCCGCCGCTTTGCGCAACGTTGACGATGCGGCGACGGCGGCTGCGACGCGGGTGCCTAAGTCGGTCACTTGACAATGTGCTCCGAGGTAGTCGACATGCCAGCCAGGTTCCAAGTAACCCCGCCTCTCGAGGCGTTTCATCGAACTTCGGGCCGCGATCATTCGCAGGATGAGGGCGTGTCTCAACTTATGCCCGGGACTTCTGGTTCGCTCCGGTGGGACGCAAATCGCCGCCAGAACGACGGCGTCACGCGCTCGGAGCATTGAGAGCTCGCGCTGGATTTCGACGTTCACTCGGTGCTCCCGCTGACCGGGCGACCGACTTGACGCGTCCGACGGTGGCGATGATCCACAGCTCGGATATTGAACGGTCTTGGGATGAGTTTGAGGACTTCTCCTTTTCGATCGACGAGCAGAACGTTCCCGCGGCAACGTTTGCGTCCTCAAACGTTCCCGCGGGAACGTGCGCGAGAGTGCCGCTCCTCGATCATTCCCCCAACGCGGTGGCTAACCGCGGGGTGCTGTCGGGATCAGCATCGGTCATCATCTCTGGTGCCGCCGATTGCGGGCCACCGAAAACGGGGAATCCATGGTATTCATACGCCGGGCAGCTCCAGTTAGTCTCGCCACCGCCATCGTCGTCGCGGTCGGCCTATGGGGAAGTAGCGTGGCGAATGGATCGAATTCCACCGAACCCGGCCACGTCAGCCCTGAACTCAAGGCGCATGTCGCGCTCCTCCGCCACAGGCCCCGTACCGATTTCGCCGCCGTGCTGTCAGCCGCGCCGCGAGACGTGCGGTTCACCATGGCTCACTGGGAATCAGGCGGACGACCGTTTGGGTGTCGAGATTGCCGACTCGATGTCAACGATACGCGGGTCGTTCAGATCGGCTCGCACAAGGTTTGGGTCGTACCAGGCGCCGGCGGCGCGTGCATCATCACTCAGACAGACAGGCCCAAGACCGGAACCTTGGCGGGCCAGCGGGGTACGTATTCCAGCTGCTCACCCACGAAGCGCATCTTGCGACGAGGCCTCGTGAGCTTCGGTGGTGAGCCAGACGCAGAACTCGCTTACGGTCTCGTTCCTGATGGCACCAATGTTGTTCTGCGGTCACCCCTAGCCGCTCACCAGACCGTTCCGGTGGTGACCAACATCTTCGTCCTAGCGGCGGAGATCGTCCGGACAGTGAAGCCCTATTCCATGACGATCACCGTGCACCAGCCGGACGGCACCACGGCGTCGTTCCGAACTGATGTCTGACTGCCGCATGGATCGGCACCACTCCTGCTTCGGGCAAACGGAGAAGGCGTGACGGCGCAGCTACCGTCCGGGCGGCGCCGCAGGGCCGGACCCTCTTTCTGCATCGAAGCGCATGTCGAGAACACGGCCCGCCTCCGGCGTGACCCCTTGTCGGAGAAAGGGGAAGGATCACCGGCACGTGCGCCACAGTCGTGCCACAGTCGTCCTCGTTCGAGGGCGGTTTTGAGCCCTTCAGCAGCGGTTCGCGCCGAACCCACGAACCCACGATTTGCAGGCAAAACCGACCGATTTCACTCCTGAGAGGCTGGCTTCGAATCCCGGTAGCGGTACTGGTGGTTTGCCTGCAAATCGCGGCACGGTCGACGTGGCGAGGTGACCGCCGGCCACCACGAGGCGTCCTCAGGCGGTGAGAACATCGCCCGATGAGAGGCTCTCGCTGGTTCCGGAGTGGGGGACCGCGCTTGAACTACCCGCGCCGCCAGCAATACCGTCGGCTCTCACGCGCAGGCAGGGCGGCGCTCGCGAGCGTGGCAGCCGCCTTCCTCGGACTGCTTCTGGTGCGGGCCTGTTTCGGTCTGCCCGGCGGGCTGCTGCTCGGCGCCGCAGTTGTACTCGGCCTCCGCGCCCGCCACTGGCTTGCACTTGCCGGGCGCAGCAGGGTCGGTGCTCGTTCGGAGGATGAGGTCCGGCGTACCCTCGCGCCGCTTCAGGAACACGGATGGCGGCTGTGTCGTGGCCTGCGCTGGCAGGGCGATGGGGACATCGACTCGGTGGCGATCGCGCCGACCGGTCTCGGATTCGCGATCGAGACGAAGACCCGGACATACGACGGGCGTCACCTCGGGCGAGTCGGCGAGCAGGCCAGCTGGCTCGGTCGTCGCCGACGGCGATGGTGCCCGCGTAGCGTGCTTCCCGTGTTATGGGTGGTTCGAGCAGGCCGTGTGGACCGCTACGAAGACGGTGTCCTGGTCGTCTCGATTGACCGTCTCGTTCCCGTGCTGTGCGACGTCGCGACCGAGATCGAGGGCGGTCAGCCAGAGCACCTAGTCGGAACGTCGGTGCTGTAGGGCAACGTCAGTGAAGACGCGAATGGCGAGAAGGCGAGCGAGTGCCTCAGTGAGGCTGGTCGGGGCTTCCACGGAATTTTCGTCGAGGTCGGCGATGGCGCGGGACAGCCAGTTGATCGCATCCTGGCCCACCCGCACCAGGCAGGGCGGCTCGGTGTCCAGGCGGGCTGACTCGAGGAACGAGGCCGCGAGGTCGCACACCGGGGGGCCACTCGTCGACGCCGTAGGCGCGATGGGCGCCGTCGAGCTCGAGCGCGTGGTGGCAGCGCTGGAGTGCATCGGCAAGGCTCCGGTGGGCGATCTCGAGGAGCTGTCCGGGGAGATCGCCGCTGATGTCCTTCGGCGACGCATGGAAAATGTGGATCGCGGTGCTGGCCGTGGCGGATGGCGATTTGGCCGTTGCAAGCTTGGGGATCGGACGAGCGAGCTCGGAACCGTCGGCGAGAGGACGTGCCTCCTGGCGGGCGGTTTGGTAGTGGGCGGCGAGCTTCTCGTGGGTCCAGGGGTGCGCCAGCCGGCCGTAGGTGTCGCCGAGATCGATCACGCGTGATCAGGGAGCGTGACGTGCGAAGCGGCCGTTGGGTGACTCGACCCGCGCCGCGAGTGACCCCGGGGGGCGGACAGGTCCGGGCCATACCTCACGGGTATTGCTCGGGCCAGCCGAAATCTCTGCAGCGGTTATCCGGAGCGGGGGCTGACGGGCCACCGCCGCTGCCGTAATGGTCGATCCGGCACGTGCGGTAGAACGTCGCCCGGATCTCGATCGCGGCGATTATCGTCACGACTCTCGTGAGCATTCATCGAGCGATCGCCCGTCAGTGGGGAGCTGCGGCCGATTGCCACCACGCGGTTGAACGTGCTCGCCGCTAGCCGTCGCCACGGGAGCGATCCTCACGGACTCCATCCGCCTTTGCCAGGTAGCGCTCACGCAAGCCGCGAGGTCACGGTTCGCGGCGGCGGGAGCTTCGCGCCGGGAGGGTAGCGGCGTCGCAGGGCTCGGTACTTCCGCAGATCACTGGACCACGATCAGGTAAGAAGCACATGTGGTTGGGTCACTCAACGGGAGTGGACCCGCGGTTGCTGCCGGGAGAAAAGGAGGTCCGTTCTGGGGTCCGCTAACGAAAGGCGTCACATGGATGAGCGACTTAAGCCCTCGTGTGGGTGCATCACACGGCGGTTGGCTGCACACGCTTAGCCGACGTTGGCGCTGATCGTCAACATACTCGCCCGCGCTCAACAAGGAGAGCCGTTTAGATGAGCACACCGGCTTATTTCGAGAGATACGAGAACCTGGCATTCAGCCGGGACGATAATGGCGTCCTAATCCTCCGCTTTCACACCGAGGGCGGGCTTGTGGTTTTCACGGGTCAGACCCATTCGGACTTCACGGAGGTACTGGAGGAGCTGTCTCTAGACCGGGAGAATAGTGCGCTGGTTCTCACCGGAACGGGCGACTCGTTTATGGACCAGATCGACGGGCCGAGCCTCGGAGAGATCTTCAAGCCCGCCGTCTGGGAGAAGATCCGCGTCGAAGGCACGAAGGTACTCCAGCGGTTGCTGGAACTGCCGATGCCCGTCGTTGGGGTGGCCAACGGACCGGCGACGGTCCATTCAGAGTACCTGCTCCTCGCCGACGTCCATATCGCGTCCGAACGCGCCACCTACGGCGATCTGCCCCATCCCACGTTTGGGATCACCGGCGGGGACGGGCTGCATGTCGTGTGGGAAGAGGTTGCCGGAACCGCCCGTGCGAAGTGGCTGCTGTGGACGGGTGAGAGCATCGACGCCCAGACCGCACTGCAGTGGGGCGTCGTCAGCGAGGTAGTACCGCATGACCGAGCGCTTGAGCGTGGCGTCGAGATCGCCCGCAACCTTGCCAGCAAACCAACGCTGTACCGCTCGCTACAGAAGCAGACGCTGAACCTCAACCTCCGTCGGAGGATCACCGAGGACGTCCCATTCGGGATGGCGCTCGAAGGGTTGACCGCATCCGACCTCGCTTACCAGAGCCAGGCCTAGGTAGCAGAAAAACACCGAACCACCGGCGCGCAGGCGCGGGGATCCTCTTGCCGGAGCACTTGTCGGGTTCATTCGACCTGTGCGGTGATGGCATACGACCATGTGGAGCCAGCCATCGAGGTGGGACACAGCGACCTCCGCGCACGACGCGTTCGCGCTCTTGGTGGTGGTCAGCGGTAAGACGCTCTCGCGTGGCGCCACTCATTGCGACGTGTATGTCGTGGAACGGGCGTGCTCAGTTGTGAGCGCGTCACTATTCGAGCAGCTGAGGCTCGGAAGAACGATCAACTGCGAACTGTCACATCAGGCGTGGCGCTCCTGGGCGTGACGGCAACCTTGCGTGGACCCGGGCCGGACTCGTGCCATGCAGATGCGGCGTGACGGCACGAGCTCGTGATCACGGTCGACACAACTCGCCGCTAGCTGAGCGCATGCACACGATGAGCGTCCCAAGAGCATCTTCTGGTCGCCAGATACATCTGCTAGTTACAAGCGCCGGCAGCGCCAACGGCGGCGGGCATGATGCGCTTCTCGCGTTCGACTGCGCGGGCCAAGCGATGGGCGCGTTCAGCACCGATCCGCGGATCGTGGATCCCCGGGGCCTGTCGCTCGACCCGTCGGGTGCTCTGATCTACCTGAACAGCGGCGATGACCGTGTGTTGGCGCTTGATCGGTGCGGAGCGGTCGTACGCGACTCCGGACGGAAGCTTGGATTGAACCCGGGCGGTGCCCTCTTCGGACCCGACGGCCGCTACTACCTCACCCAGCGTTCCCGACGGACGATCCTGAGCATGCCCGCCACTCTCGACGGAAGCGAACGATCTTTGCTTCCCGATGCCGTCGTGCCGTTTCCGCGAGGGTTCGCTTTCACCTCCGACGGTCGGCTTTATCTCGCGTCTGGCATCGGGCCCTCCGGTGAAGGGGACGACACGATCGTAACGTTCGATCCCGGCCGAACGCTGCGCGCGCAGCGCCTGGTCAGCGATCCCGATCTCAGTCCGCTCGACATGGCGCTCGCCCCGAACGGACACATTGTCGTTGCCAGCGAGTTCCCTTTCGGCGCTTCGGACGCGGTGAGCACCATTCGCGAATACGAGCCATCGAGCGGACGACTGGTCCGCGTGTTTCGCCCTGATGCATCAATGCATTTCCGCAGGCCGCGAGGATTGCGTTTCGGCCTTGACGGGCGGCTCTACTGCGTCGGCCAGGATCACATCATCGCCTTCGACTTCGCGACGGGGAACTCGCTGGGGCCGGTGGTGGTGCTTCCCCGGCTAAACGGGCAAGCACTCGTGCTGCTCGACTCGCGATAGTTTGGAGGATCCTCGCCGCGCCGCAGGGCGCGAGTTGCAGGGCGGCGTGCCTCGCTGAGGCAATAGGTTGGAGAACCGGGCGCTACCGCCCTGAGCTGCGCGGACGACGAGGGATTTCGCGCTCGTGAGTGACCCGAGTGCTTCTGGCTATCTTGTGCCCGTCTAGCTGCGCGCGCTGTGCAAGCCCTCGATGAACACCATGGCCATCCGGCGGTTGTAGTCGGCGCTGACGGTGGGCACGGGCTGGCACAGTAGGGCCACGGCGTAAAGGAGCTCGCGCGCGTCGGCTCGGCCGCCGATCTCGCCGACCGCGCGAGCGTCTGCGAGCAGGTCAGCGACGGCCGGCTCGAGCCGCTCCGCGACGTATTCATGGAGGCCCGCGAAGGCCGGCTCGTCGGAGTGGAGGGCCTCGGCAAGCCCGCGCTTGGTGCCGACGAGATCGACATACCGGTCAACCCAGTGACGCAGGGCGTCATACGGCGCGCGCGCTGCACGCAAGGCGGAGGCCTCTTGCGCGCAGGCGTCAATTTCGTGGTGCAGCACGGCCATGACGAGGTCGGCCCGGCGCGGGAAGTGGCGGTAGAGCGTGCCGACGCCGAGGCCCGCGGCATCGGTGATCTCCTTCGCTGGAGCGTTTACGCCGGAGGTGGCGAACACGGCCTTGGCGGACTCCAGCAACGCAGTCAGATTTCGCTCGGCGTCGGCTCTCTTGCTCTGGGTCCGCTCCTCTGGTTGGGACCCCTCGGTCCGAGTCATGGCGCCAAGTATGACTCGCCCTCTTGAAAGCGGAAACGCATTCCGTATCGTTCCGGAAAGCTATTCCGTTTCCAAGGGGAGCAACACATGAACTACCGCAGTCTCGGGCAGACCGGCATCCGGGTGAGCCCGTACGGCCTTGGAACCCTCATGTTCGCCACCGTGATGGGCAACGAGCCCGACGAGTCGGCCCGGATCATCCACAAGGCGCTCGAGGCCGGCATCAACCTCATCGACTGCGCCGACCGGTACGGCGACGCCGAGGAGGTCGTCGGCCGTGCGTTGAAAGGCCGCCGCGACCAGGTCGTGCTCGCGACCAAGGGCGGCTTGCCGACGGGCGAGGATCCCAACCAGCAGGGCGGCTCGCGGCGCTGGCTCACGACCGCGATCGAGGCATCCCTGCGCCGGCTCGCCACCGATTACATCGACATCTACCAGCTCCAGCGGCCCGACCCAACGACCGACCTCGAAGAGACCCTGTCGGTCATGAGCGATCTCGTTCGCGCTGGGAAGGTGCGGGTAATCGGTTCCTCGACCACGCCGCCGTCGATGATGGTCGCGGCGCAATGGATCGCTGAGCGCAGCTGTCTGCAGCGGTTCCGCACCGAGCAGCCGCCGTACTCGATTCTCAACCGCGGCATCGAGCGCGAGGTGCTCCCCGTGGCACAGAAGTACGGCATGGGGACGCTGGTATGGGGGCCGCTCGGGCAGGGCCTGCTCACCGGGCGGGTACGCAAGAGCGGCCCCAACGACCTAAAGCGCGCCCAGCTCCTCCACCACCTCAACGACGAGCGCCGCCTTGACGTGGTCGAGCAGCTCATCCCGATCGCAGAGGAGGCCGGCCTGCGAATGACCCACCTCGCGATGGCGTTTACCATCGCCCACCCCGGGGTCACGAGCGCACTGCTCGGCCCGCGCACTATGGAGCACCTCGACGACGTGCTGGCTGGCGCGGAGGTCGAGCTATCGGATGACCTTCTCGACAGGATCGACCAGATCGTCCCGCCCGGCACCGATGTAACCGCGCTCGACCAGGACTACCATCCCCCCGCCCTCCAGAACCCCTGCCTACGTCGTCGCCCACACGGCGAGCGATCCGCGGCGTGACTGGGCATCCCCTTAGAGGGATCAGATCGCAGGCGCATCGCAACGGGCGTGATCTCACTACCCAGTGCAGGCGTCGGACCACGACCGCTTCGCTTCGGCGCTTCAGACCGTTGCGAGATCTGGACCTCATCAGCGCCGGCGAGCTTGATTGGATCGAGCGCCCCGAACATGGCCGCTCGCGCCGAGCGACACGATCGTGCGCCCGTTCATCGGCAGCGGCTGCGACGGCGACACGGTCCCGCTGCACCAGCCCGTCTCGCGCGTGGTGTAGGCCGATCTGCGTACCTGCTCCTTGATCGGGCGATCCGGCGGGTTTGCGGGCCGATCCCGTTCCAGGACCGTTCGAGATCGGCCACGGAAGGATCGCCGAGATTTCCGCGCTCGGCGCCGAGGTCGAAGGACTCGCCGTCGGCGACAGGGTCGTGGTGCCGTAGTCGATCTCCTTCGGGGGGTTCGCGAGCTGGCAAACGCGGCCGAGCGCGCCATCGAGGTCCGCGCGGCGCCCCCTTCACCGGATGAACGGCCGTCGGGGGAACCCGTTCGTATCGTGGAGCTGAGGGGTTGCCGGTAAGACCGCGATCCAGAGCGCCACAAACCACGGTGTGGTCGCGGGATCACTAAGACGCGAGCCCTTCGGGTTGCGCGCCCCAGGGCGACGTCGCCTAACGCCAGGGGCCAACTCGTCACGCCCGGAATCCCGCGAGCGCTGTTCACGGCGGTCCCTGCTGCGCCGCACCCCGGCCCGACTGGGCGGGCCCAAGCCTGTGCTGCAAGCAAGCTGTGCTACTCCTGGGGGGTCGGCTGCTCATCGGAAGCCCCGGTTCGAAAGGGTCAGGAGCATCGATGTTTCGCGGTGCCAAGTATGCAGACCGCAACGACTAGGAGGGATGAGATGACACACTCGATCGCGTGGGACCAGGTGACGGATGCTGAGGTCGTACGCGCGTTGCAGGAGTACGACCAGATGGGACCGGAGCGGTTTTTTGCTGAGCATGGGTTCGGCCCCACGACGACTTACGACCTGGTGTGGAATGAACGGCTCTATCCGCCGAAAGCGATCTTGGGCACGGCGTATGAATTCGCAACGGGCGCGCGCCTCGCCTCCGGTGATTTCGAGGGCGGCAAGAGCGGCGCCGTCCGGGTGCTCGGAAAGCTCGGCTTCACGGTCCAAGCGCGGCGATGAGGTAGGGTCGCTTGAGCCCGACTCCAGAGACGCCAAGCCGGCGATCTCAAGCATCGCCTCGCAGATCTCGTCCCGAGTCACGGCTTGTACTCGGGTGTGCCTTGCCAACGGCGCCGAAGGAGACGGGCATTTGTTGCCGCGCCTTTTCTGTGGGACGAAAGCGCTCTCAGCGCGTCGTGGAACCCGCGACGGTGGCGGGGAGTTGGTAGCGCTCGATGAGTTGATCGGCGATCGCGTCGAGGTCGTCCCCGATGTAGTCTGGCTGCGGCCCGACGCCCAGTGGGGCGTTGCCCTCTCGAAGGATGAGCGCGGCCTGCCAGCCGGCGGCCACGGCGTCCAGCGTGTCCCAGGTGTGGCAGGCGATCAGGCAGATGTCGCCCGGATGGACCTCGAGCGCTGCGGCGACCGAGTCGTATGCCTCGGGCGCCGGCTTGTGGCGGCGCACGGTCTCGTCGACGTTGAAGCGACGCTCGAACAGCTCGATCACGCCCGCCTTCTCGAGCTGACGCCCGGAGATGGCGAGGGTGTTATCGGTGAGCGTGCACAGGCGGAAGCCGTGGTCGCGCAGGCGGCGCATCGCCGCAGGGACCTCCGGATGAGGCGGCATCGAGGCGAACCGATCCGTGAGCTCGGCCGCGTCGGCGTCGCTGATCGCGATACCGCGCGTGGCCGCGAACATCCGCAGCACGCCTGTGCCGATGTCGGTGAAGGGCACGTAGACGCCGGCGAGTGTGAGCGCCTCGGAGTAGGTGATCAGGTGCGCGAACCACAAGCGCATCGCCGCGGGGTTGCTGAAGATTCGGTCGAATGTCGGACGCAGGCTCTCGAGGTCAAGGAGGGTCTCGTTGACGTCGAAGACGATCACGGGTCGGTTCGGGATCGGCAGCCTTTCGTTCGTGTCTGGAACCGAGGAGCGACAGGGTGAGTGCAGACACGCTGCGCACTCCCATGAGGTGAGTGTTTCGGCGACCGGTCCGTCTCACTGCCGGCACCGGTAAGAACCAGTCGCCGCCCTTGCGCTCATGTCCCGAACGGGCCGGAGACGAGCGGCAGCAAGCACGAAGGAGCGGACATCACCTAGCGGACGATCACCGTGAATGGCAGCGAGGTTTTCCACCGCGAGGGGGGCGACCCGTCTGGTCCGACGCTGCTGCTGTTGCATGGCTTCCCCAGCTCGTCAGCTCAGTACGACCAACTCATGCGGCGGCTAGCCAGTCGCTGTCACGTGATCGCACCCGACTATCCGGGATTCGGTCAAAGCCCTCCGCTGACCGGGATCACGACCTTCGGTCGGCTCGCGGACGCGATCGACGCGTTCATCGAAGCCAAGGGTCTAGACGCCTTCAGCCTCTACATGTTCGACTTTGGCTCGCCGGTCGGATTCCGGGTCGCCACCCGTGATCCGGGGCGAGTCCAGGGACTCGTGCTGCAGAACGGCAACGCGTACGAGGTCGGTCTCGGGCCGGGGATGCGTGCGCTGGAACCCTACTGGAGGGACCGAGCGGCAAACGAAGCCGCGATCCGTGGGTTTCTGACCCTGGAGGCCACGCGCTCCCAGTACGTCGACGGGGTCGCGGACCCGGCGAGCGTCAACCCCAACCTGTGGGAGCTCGACCAGCGCTACCTGGAGTTGCCCGGCCGCGACCAGGTGATGCTCGATCTGCTGTACGACTACCAAAACAATGTCAAGTCCTACCCGGCGTGCAGCGGTACCTGCGGACCAGCCGGCCGCCTGCCCTGATTACGTGGGGCAGCAACGACGGGTTCTTCCCGCCGGACGGCGCCCGCGCCTACCTCGAGGACCTGTCCGACGCCGAGCTGCACCTGCTCGACACCGGCCACTTCGCGACGCGACCCACAGCGCCGAGCTAGCTGACCTAATCGGCGAGTTCATCCAGCGTCGTGTGGCGGCGCCAGCGGCGAGGTAAGTCCACCGGCGGAAACCGCACGGGAGAGCCATGAGCATGCCGCCGGGGGCTCGGGACGAGGGCACCCCGATCGCAGACGCGAAGGTTTCTCGCCGGGCGGCGCGCCGGTTCGGCGACATGAGGCCCGAGTAGCACGACCCGCCGGTTCTTGAGGAGGGTTGATCCGAGGCCCCGAGGATCAGGACCCCCGGACGTATACCCGCTAGGGGGAATGCGCAAATGGCCACTGGCGGTGCAGACGCGACGGATCCGTCGCGGGACCATCTCACCGTGCCACGGCCCCGACGCGAACCGGCTGGCGCTGTCACCGCCATGAGAAGTGGCCGCTCGCGCGGCGGCCCCACCGGCCGGGCGACACGACGGACACCGGACGCGGAGTCGAGGCAGTGGATTGAGCAACTGCGGGCCGGACACCCGCTCCACCACCAGACGGTCGCCAGGCTTCGTGATGTGCTGCAGCGGGTCGCCGTCTGCGAGCTGTCGCGCCGCCGCCACCAGCTCGGATCAATCCGCGGGCCGGAGTTTGACGACCTCGCCGAGCAGGCCGCGGACGACGCACTCGTCAATGTACTTGCCAGACTCCATGAGTTCCGGGGACTCAGTCGCTTCACCACCTGGGCATACACGTTCGTCATGTTCGAGGTCTCTGCCAAGGTCGCGCGGCATGTCTGGCGCCGACAGGCCTCCGGAATCCCGCAGCTCCATTGGGACCAACTGCCCGATCCCATCGCGCTCCGGCCCCATGAACCACTTGAACGCCGGGCACGTCTAGAGGCGCTGTCGTCGGGGATCAGCCAGCTGACCGAGCGTCAACGCGAGGTGTTCGTGGCCGTCGCCCTGAATGACGTGCCGATCGACGTCCTGGCGGTGAAGCTCGGCGCCAACCGCAACGCGGTTTACAAGAACCTGTTCGACGCAAGACGCCAGCTGCGCAGGAGGATGGCCGCCGCCGGACACCCAGTGGGCCACGAAAGCGCCCGCGAGCCACCAGCTGACCGTAACGTGAGACCTGGCGCTTCTCCGGCGTGATTGCGATGAGCCTCCGATGCGTGATCGTCGACGACAGCCCGGACGTGCTGCGAGCGGCAAGTGAGCTCCCCGAGCGCGAGGGCATCGCGGTGGTGGGAGTCGCCACGACCGGCGCGGAAGCCATGCGCCTCGTGGAGGAGCTCGAGCCAGACGTGACCCTCATCGATATCGATCTTGGCCCCGAGAGCAGTTTCGACCTGGCCCGCCGCCTCGCGCACACCCGAGACGGGGCCGGCTCGCGCAGCATCCTGGTCTCAACGCACGACCAGGCGGATTTCGCGAGCCTGGTCGATAGCAGCCCGGCGCTCGGCTTCCTGCCCAAACCAGATTTGTCGGCGAAGGCAATCCGCGCCCTCTGGCCAGAGCTCAGGATGAGGGAAGGGACTGAGCTTGGAGAAATGCGATGACGGCGAGCACGCGGCGATGATCATCCCCGGTGCCCGAGAGCGGCAACTTTCTCAGGATGCTGCGCACATGCTTATGGACGGTGTCCTCGCTCACCCACAGTTGGCGGGCGATACCGGCGTTCGACCGGCCCTCGGCCATGAGCTGGAGGACCTCGCGCTCGCGCGGCGTGAGGTCGCGAAGCGGATCTTCAATTCGCCGCGCCGCGACCAGCTCTTTTACCAGCCCAGGGTCGATGACCGAACCGCCGTCGGCGATTCGCCCGAGGGCATCAAGAAAGTCCCCCACCTCCGTGACTCGGCTCTTCAGCAAGTAGCCGACCCCGCGCCCTTCGGAGAGCAGGTCCATCGCGCGGTGGGCCTCGACGTGTGCCGAGAGCACCAGGATGCCGATCTCGGGGAATTCTCCGCGGATCGCCTGCGCGGCATCGAGACCCTCAGTTGTGTGGGAGGGGGGCATGCGAATGTCCAACACCACGAGCGCTGGGACGTGCTCACGCACCAGCCGCATCAGTTCGGTCACATCGCCCGCCAGGCCGACAACCTCAAAGCGCGACGGTTCGAGCAGGCGGGCGATGCCCTCGCGCAGGAGGACATCGTCGTCTGCGATTACCACGCGGAGGCTTCCCACAGCCGGATCGCGTCATTTTGTCATCGCATCGTTGATCGGAGTTGATGAACGCCATGTCCATGAACGGGAACGTGCTCGAGGGGCGGCTGACCCGGAGGCAGGTGCTCGCCGCAGGTGTGGCCGGGGCCACGAGCTTCGTGGTGGCCGACTGCGGCTCGGCGGCTAAGCATGCGGCGGCCTGGACGTTCGTCGATGACCGGAAGCAGACGGTGAGGTTGGCCAAGCGCCCGACGCGGATCGTCGGCTTCACGACGGCAGCCGCCGCTCTCGCCCAGTGGGGGGTGACCCCGGTCGGCGTCTTCGGCCAAGATCCGCGCGACGATCCAGCACTCGTTGGGTTCCCATGGGGCGAGTCGGAAGTCGTCGGCTCCGTCTACGGCGAGATCGATCTGGGTTTGCTACTCGAGTTGAAGGCCGAGTTGATCGTCTCGGCGTGGGCCCCACCCTTCCCGCTGCTGTTCGGCTTCAAGGACGTCGCGCAGCAGGAGCAAATCGGCTCGCAGGTCCCAATTGTCGGGCTCAGCGGACGCCCGATCGCGACGGATCAGATCGATCGTTACAGAGAGCTCGCCCGCGCCCTCGGCGCAGACACAACCGCGGTGGAGATAATGCGGGCGCGTGCCGCATTTCTGAGAGCCGCGGCGAGCTTGTCCAAGGTCTCGAGCCGCAAGTCGAATCTGCGGATCATCGCCGTTTCGGGGGACCAGAACTCGATGTACGTGGCGAAGCTGGTCGACTTCGGCGACCTGTCTCTCTACAGGCGCTACGGCATGCCGCTTATCTCGGCGGAGACCTCGGACGCCTACTGGGACGCGTTCGGCTGGGACCACGCCGACAAATACCCAGCCGACGGGATCCTCTACGACGCACGACAGCTCTATCTCTCACTCAGGGAGGCCAAGGAGATCCCGGAATTCGCAGCACTCCCGGCGGTGCGGGCTAACCAGGTCGCGGGATGGTACGTGAGCCCGCCGCCGTCCTACCAGGCATACGCAGAAGCGATGGGCAACCTCGCGACTGCGATCTCCGGGTGGCGCACAGTCGCTTGACCGCTTGGCGGTCTGGCCCAGCCGCCTTGTCCCGGCGATCCGGGGCGGTCACAATCGTCGGAAACGGAGGTTTGCCGTTGAGATGGCGGCCCATAGCCGCAGTAGCAGTGGTTCTCGGGCTGACGGTCGCGGGCTTCATCGTCGCGCGCGCCCTCGCCCAACGGGGCGCGAACCGGGACTCCGAGCGCCGTATCGCCATAGCTGTCGCACAGATCGAGAGTCAGGTGGAAGTGGCGACGTCGCTTACCGAGAGTCTGAGCCAATTCATGGTGACCGAAGGGGCCACTGGAGTCACGAATGGCGAGTTCGCCACGAACGTGCAGAGGTGGCTTAGCCCAGCAGGAATCCCGGCAGCCGCGTGGGCCGAGGAGGTCCAGCCACTCGAACGCGCGGCTTACGAGCGGCGTGATGGCGTGAGCATCGTGGCTCCGGACGCGCGGCGCACGCCCGAGCCGCCAGGCTCGTTCTACCTACCAGCGTCGCTGGTCTCGGGTTCCCCGCCCATGGATCAGCGCGGTGTCGATCTCAACCGCGAATCCGGACTCGCCGCCGCGCTGCACAGCGCGATCGTGCCCGGCGGCGTGGGTGCCACGCCTGTTGCAGCCCGCAGCGACGGTACGCGTGGCCTCTTCCTGGTCGCGCCGGCACCCAACGTGATCGACGGCGTGCTCCGCCCCGGGGCGGTCGTCGTCTTCCTATCCGAGACGACGCTGCGCGCCGCGGCGGGCAACCCTGCCGGCCTACGGTTCCTGTCTGCTAATGGCTCGGCCGGAGGTCGCGCCGGGGGCGGCACCGTTGACGAAGGGTTCGCGGTCGCGGGGGAGCGGTTCACCGTCGCAATGCCGAAGGAACCGGTCAGCGGCCCAGCCGCGACCTTGCCTTGGCTCATCCTCGCCAGCGGCCTCCTGCTCGCCGCGCTCGCTGGCGCTCTGAGCGTTGTGGCGGTCCGGCGAGCAAGGGCGCAGCAAGACTTCGACCGCATCTTCAATCTCTCCCCGGATCTCGTGGCCGTCGCCGACTTCCACGGACATTTCACGCGGGTAAATCCCGCCGCCGAGCAGGTTCTCGGCTACACCCAGGAAGAGCTACTCGCTCGACCGTATCTCGAACTCGTCCACCCAGATGACCGCGAGAGGACGGCGGCCGAGGCCGCCGCGATCGCTCAGGGGAAGACGACGCTGTCGTTTGAGAACCGCCTCGTTCGCAAGGACGGCTCACTCAGGGTTTTCGAATGGACGGCGACGCCTGTCGTAGAGGACGCGGTCATGTACGGCGTGGCCCGCGACGTGACCGAGCGCCGACACGCTGAGACCGAATCCGAGCGGCTTGCCGCCGAGCAAGCCGCGTTGCGTCGCGTCGCCGAGCTGGTCGCTCGGCAGGCACCCCCAGAGGAGGTGTTCCGCCAGGTTACCGACGAGCTGAGCCGCCTTCTGCAAGTCGACATGGTTCGTACGGTGCGGTTTGACCAAGACGGCATTGCGACGATCGTGGCTGCGCGCGGTATCGCCGATGACCGATTGACCCAGGGCGCCAACTTCGAGATTCCCGAGGGAAGCGGCGTCGACACGGTGCTCCGGACCGGCCGCCCTGCGCGAGTGGACAACTTCGCCGAGGTCAAGGGTCCAATCGGCGCCGCCCTACGCGAGCGCGGCGCGGGCGCTGGGGTTGCGGGTCCGATCGTGGTCGGTGGACGCCTGTGGGGCGCGATGGCGGTCGGCGCGCGGGACACCGAGGCATTGCCACCCGGCAGTGAGCACCGTGTGGCGCAGTTTGCCGAGCTCATTTCGGCGGCGATCTCGAACGTCGAATCGCGGGCGCAGGTGGAGCAACTCGCCGCCGAGCAAACCGCACTCCGTCGCGTGGCCGAACTCGTCGCTCAGCAAGCATCGGCCGAGCAGGTGTTCGCACTCGTTACCGACGAGCTCAGTCGCTTGCTGGACGTAGCCACTGTCGGCACGGGCAGGTTCGAGCCGGATGGGAGCGTGACGATCATGGCCGTGCGGGGCACGGCACAGGACTCTTTCCCCCCCGGCACACGCGTCGCGCTCGACGGGGGGAGC
>DATJRS010000179.1:0-96180 GCA_035504535.1 Solirubrobacteraceae bacterium
GATCACCGGCCTGGCGTACGACACGCGCACCGTCGAGCCCGGCACGCTGTTCTTCTGCGTGCCCGGCTTCACGCGCGATGGGCACGAGTTCGCCCCCGACGCGATCGCCCGGGGCGCCGCGGCGCTCGTCGTCGAGCGGCCGCTCAATCTGTCGGTCCCGGAAGTACGCGTGCCGAGCGTCCGCGCCGCCATGGCCCCGGCTGCCGCAGCGTTCTACGCGGACCCGACGGCCGAGCTCGAGACGCTTGGTGTCACCGGCACCAACGGCAAGACCACCACGGCCTTCCTGGTCGGAGCGCTGCTCGAGGCCCACGGACGCCAGACCGGGCTGCTCGGCACGGTCAAGAGCGTGATCGGCGGCGCCGAGCGCGCGGTGGAGCGGACCACGCCCGAGGCGATCGACCTCCAGCGCACGTTTCGTGAGATGCTCGATGCGGGTGACGTGGCCTGCGCGATGGAGGTGTCCTCGCACGCCCTCGAGCTCCACCGCGCCGACGCGATTCACTTCGCCGCCGCGATCTTCACCAACCTCACGCAGGACCATCTGGACTTCCATCAGACGATGGAGCGCTACTACGGCGCGAAGCGGCGGCTGTTCGAGCCGGGACGCGCACGGCACTGCGTGGTCAACGTCGACGACCCATACGGGGCGCGGCTGGCCGCCGAACTGCCCGGCGCGGCGACTTATGCGGTCGACCGCGAGGCCACCTATCGGGCCACCGATCTGCACACCGACCTGAACGGCTCGCGCTTCACCGTGCATGGCCCCGACGGCGCGGTCGCGCTGAACTCGCCGCTTCCCGGGCGCTTTAACGTCTACAACGTGCTCGCCGCGCTCGCCGCGGTCCGCGCGCTCGGTGTCCCGCTCGACGTCGCGGCGCGCGCGCTCGAGACCGCCGGACACGTCCCGGGCCGGTTCGAGCCGGTCCTCGCGGGTCAGGACTTCGCGGTGCTCGTCGACTACGCGCATACCCCCGATTCGCTCGAAAACGTCCTGCGCGCGGCGCGCGGGCTCACCGACGGCCGTCTGCACGTGGTGTTCGGCTGCGGAGGGGACCGCGACCGCGGCAAGCGCCCGATGATGGGGGAGATCGCCAAGCGGCTGGCCGACCGGGTGATCGTGACCTCCGACAACCCGCGCTCGGAGGACCCCGACGCGATCATCGACGAGATCCTGGCCGGCAGCGGCACCGAAGTGGAGCACGACGTAGACCGGCGCAACGCCATCGCCGCTGCGATCGCGAGCGCCGGCGCCGGGGACGTGGTGGTGATCGCGGGCAAGGGGCACGAGCAGGGTCAGGAGTTCGAGGGGGGTCGAAAGCTGCCGTTCGACGACGTCACGGTCGCGCGCGACGCACTCGAGGCGCTCCGGGGCGCGCCGGCCGCAAGGTAAGCGCCCGCCGGCGCCGCCAAGCCAAGTAGTCTGCAATCGGAGCATGAGGACCTGGACACCCGAGCACGTCGCGCGGGCGGCAGGAGCACGGCTCATCTCGCCGGCGCCCACCACCACGGGACCCGAGCGCGCGATCATCGACTCGCGCCAGGCCGGGCCCGGGTCGCTGTTCGTCGGCCTGGAGGGGGAGCACGTCGACGGCGGCCGCTACGCCGCGCAGGCGCTCGCCGCGGGGGCGTGGGGGGTCCTGACCACGCCGCAGCACGCCCAGGACGCCCTGTGCGCTCCGCCTGGCGCGCTGCTCGCGGCGGAGGACCCCCTGGCAGCCCTGCAGCGCTTGGCCACCGCGTGGCGGCGCGAGCTGGGCGCGAGCGTGATCGGGGTCACCGGCTCCACCGGCAAGACCTCGACCAAGGACCTGCTCCTGGCGCTGCTCTCGCCCCACCGGCGGACCGTCGCCTCCCGCGCGAACTTCAACACCGAGATCGGGCTGCCGCTCGAGATCCTCGCGGCGCCGCCCGGCACCGAGGTGCTGGTACTCGAGATGGCGATGCGCGGCCCCGGTCAGATCGCCGAGCTGGCCGCCCTGGCCGAGCCCGACGTCGGTGTGATCGTGAGCATCGGGCCGGTCCACCTCGAGCAGATGGGGACGCTCGAGGCGATCGCAGCGGCCAAGGCGGAGCTGATTGAAGGGCTGAGGCCGGGCGGGACGGCGGTCCTGCCCGCCGGAGAGCCGCTGCTCGAGCCGCACCTGCGCGCCGACCTGCAGACGATCACCTTCGGTGAGTCCGGCGACGTCCGGCTCGTGCGATCCGAAGAGGGGCGCGTCGAGATCGACCTACACGGCCGGACGATCGCCCTCGAGGTCCCGTTCCCCCAGGCGCATCTGCGCCGGAACCTGCTGCCGGCCGTCGCCGCCGCCGAGGCCGTCGGAGTGACCCCCGAGGGGCGCGTCACGCTCGAGCTGACGGCCGGCCGGGGGGAGCACGTCGTGTTGCCCGGGGGCGTGATCTTGATCGATGGCTGCTACAACGCCAACCCGATGTCGATGCGCGCCGCCCTCGAGGATCTGGCCGACACCGTGGCCCGGACGCCTGGCGCTCGTTCGGTCGCGGTGCTCGGCGACATGCGCGAGCTCGGGCCGCGCGGACGCGAATACCACCGCGAGCTCGGCGAGCAGGTCGCCCGGGCGGGCGTGGAGCTGCTGGTGACGGTGGGGCCGCTGGCCGCCGCCATCGCCGAGCCGTTCGACGGCGAGCTCCACTCGGTTCCAGATGCTGTGGCGGCGGCCGAGATCGTCCCTGGGCTGCTGCGCCCCGAGGATGTGGTGCTGGTCAAGGCGTCGCTCGCGGTCGGGCTCGAGCTCGTGTGCCGGGCCATCGGCGCGCGCGCGGCCGTGGCGGGCGGGGCCGGAGCGGTGCTCTGATGGGATCGGTCTCAGGCCGGGTGCTGATCGCCGGCACGGCGTCGCTGCTGCTGTGCCTGTTCCTCAGCCCCAAGTTCATCGAGTTCCTGCGCCGGCGGGCGTTCGGGCAGAACATCCGGGAGGAGGGGCCCGAGGGCCACAAGACCAAGGCGGGCACTCCGACGATGGGCGGGATCATCATCATGGTCGCGTTCGCGATCCCGTTCGTGATCCTGTCCACGCGCGACTGGCGCTCGATCGGGGTGCTGGGCGCGACCGTGGCGTGCGCCCTGCTCGGTTTCGCCGACGACTACACGAAGATCGTCAAGCGCCGCTCGCTCGGACTGCGGGCCCGGACCAAGCTCGTGGTCACGATCGCGATCTCGCTCGGGCTGTGGTGGGTGGCGACTCATAAGGCGGGGATCAGCTCCACGATCGACTTCCGATTCGTCGACGCCAGCGTCGATCTCGGGCCACTGTTCCCGGTGTTCATCTACCTCGTGGTGGCCGGCACGTCGAGCGCGGTGAACCTCACCGACGGCCTGGACGGACTGGCCGCCGGCTGCGCCGCGATCGTGCTGCTGGCCTACATCGGGATCACCTTCATCACCTTCGGCGACTCGGACCTCACCCTGCTGTCCGCCTGCCTGGTCGGCGCGTGCATCGGCTTCCTGTGGTTCAACAGCTTCCCGGCCAGCATCTTCATGGGCGACACCGGCGCGCTCGGGATCGGCGGCGCGATCGCCGGGCTCGCCGTGATGACCGACACCGAGGTGCTGCTGATCCTGCTCGGCGGGATCTTCGTGATCGAGGCGCTATCGGTCCTGATCCAGGTCGTTTCCTTCCAGACGCTGCGCAAGCGGGTGTTCCTGATGGCGCCGATCCACCACCACTTCGAGTTGCAGGCCTGGTCGGAGACCAAGATCATCCTGCGCTTCTGGATCGTGGCCTCGGCCTGCGCGGCGATCGCGTTCACGGTGTATCGCCTGAGCATTCGTGGGTAAGTCGCGTCCCGGGTTACCGCCCGGGCCGTACCTGGTGGTGGGGCTGGCCCGCTCGGGGGTCGCGGCAGCGCTCCTGCTCCGGTCCCGGGGGCATTCCGTGATCGGCGTGGACACCGGGAGCGGCGATCGGCCGGCGCTCGCCGACGCCGCGGGAAGGCTTCGCGAGGCGGGCGTCGAAGTACGGCTAGATGCGTCAGGCGTCGATCTTGCCGCCCGCGCCAGGACGCTCATCAAGAGTCCCGGCGTACCTCAAGACGCCCCGGCCGTCCGGGCGGCGCGAGCCCGCGGCCTCACGGTGCTCGGTGAGCTCGAGCTGGCCTGGCGGCTCCTCCCCAATGAGTTCGTGGCCGTGACCGGCACCAACGGCAAAACCACGACCACCGAGTGGATCGGACACGTCCACCGCGACGCCGGACTGCCCGTCGCGGTCGCCGGGAACGTCGGCACGGCCGTCTCGACGCTCGCGCTCGGCGATCCGCGGGAGGGTGGGCTCCCAGTCAATTCCACCGTCGTATGCGAGGCCTCCTCGTTCCAGCTCGAGGACACGCTCGCGTTCTCGCCCGAGGCCGGCGTGCTGCTCAACCTGTCGCCCGATCACCTGGACCGCCACGGCACCTACGACGCCTACGTCGCCGCGAAGCTCAAGATCTTCGTCAACCAGGGCAACTACGACGTCGCGGTGGCGCCGGCTGACCTGGAGGTCGAAGACCTCGGCGGCTGCGCCCGCAGGGTGACCTTCGGGGACGGTCCGGGTCCGGACCTGTCCGAGCGCGCCGACTATCTCTGGTGGGGGGAAGAGCCGCTCCTACGCGTTGAGGAGCTGTCCCTGCCCGGAGTCCACAACGTCCAGAACGCGATGGCGACCGCAGCCGTTTGCCTGGCGCGGGGGATCGACGCCGAGGCCGTCGCCACGGGGCTCCGGACGTTCGCCGGGGTGCGCCACCGCCTCGAGCGGGTCCCGACCAGCGACGGCGTGACCTGGATCAACGACTCGAAGGCGACCAACGTCGCGAGCACGATTGTGGCCCTGCAAGCCTTCCCGGGCGGGATTCACCTGATCGCGGGGGGCCGCGGCAAGCAGCAGGACTTCTCGCCGCTCGCCGGCCCGGTGGCCGAGCGCTGTCGTGCCGTCTATCTGATCGGCGAGGCGGCCGGCGAGCTCGCGGAGGCGCTGGCTCCGGCCGGGGTGCCGCTCCATCAGACCGGCGACCTCGAGCACGCCGTGGCGCTGGCCCGGGAGGCGGCGAAGCCGGGTGAGGTCGTGTTGCTTTCGCCGGCCTGCGCCAGCTTTGACCAGTTCACGGACTTCGAGGCGCGCGGGGACTTCTTCCGGTCGCTCGTGGAGCGCGCCTGATGGCTCGCGCCGCGGCGGTCCGCGAGCGGGCACGCGGCGGCGCTCGCGACTCCGCAGGCGACGCCGGATCGACCCGCAGGCGTTCCAGCTCGGCCTCGCGCCGGCAGGCGCCACCGGTAGAGCACCGCATGCTGATGACCGCGACGCTGTGCCTGCTGGCCTTCGGCGCGGTGATGGTGTACAGCGCGTCCTCGCCGCTCGGTGTGCTCTCGAGCGGAGGGGCTGGGACCGGCGCCGGCGAGTTCGTTCGCTACCTCGTGTTCGGCGCGATCGGTCTGGTCGGGATGCACGTGCTCTCGCGCCACGGCCTGGAAATCGTCACGCCACGGCTGGTCACCGCGCTGCTGCTGGGGTCCTTTGGCCTGCTCGTGCTGGTCCTGGTGCCCGGCTTCGGCGTTGTGGTCAACGGCGCCCGGCGCTGGTTCTCGGCCGGCCCGATCCAGTTCCAGCCCTCGGAGGTGATGAAGGTCGCGCTCGTGCTGTACGCCGCCCGCTACCTGGCCGACCACCCCAAGCGGATGCGGAGCTTCCGGGCCGCCGTGGCGCCGATCGCCGTCGTCACGGGCCCGGCCTGCCTGCTGATCGTCGTCGAGCCCGATCTGGGCACGATGATCGTGGTGGCGCTGACGATCGCGGCGCTGCTGATCGCGGCCGGGATGCCGATGCGCTACGTCGCGGCTCTGGCCGGGATCGCTGCGGTGTGCGTGCTGTTGCTGGCCACGGCTCAGCCGTATGAGCGGGCCCGGCTGACCGCGTTCCTGCACCCGTGGGCGTCTGCCTGCAAGTCAGGGCCCTGCTACCAGGCCGTTCAGGGGCAGATCGCGCTCGGCTCCGGGGGGCTGTTCGGGGTGGGCCTGGGTCGCGGCGTGCAGAAGATCTTCTACCTGCCAGAGGCTCAGACCGACTTCATCCTGGCCGTGATTGGCGAAGAGCTGGGGGTGCTCGGGATCCTCGGCGTGGTCTGCCTGTACGGGATGATCGCCTATGCGGGCCTGCGCACGGCGCGCCGCGCCACCGACCGGTATGCCAAGCTCCTGGCCACCGGTCTGACCTCGCTCATTCTGTGTCAGGGAATACTCAACCTGTTCGTCGTGCTGGGGCTCGCTCCGCTCACCGGCGTGCCGCTGCCGTTCATCTCCTACGCGCCCACCAATCTGTGCATGATGCTGGGCAGCGTCGGCCTGCTGCTGAACATCGCCCGCCCGGGAGCGCGGCTGCAAGTCGTCCGGAACTCGAGAGTTGACAGCGCCGCGGATCGTGATCGGCGCCGGCGGGACCGCCGGGCACGTCGTGCCGGCGCTGGCAGTGGCCGACGCGCTGCGGGCTGAGGGCGCCGAGGTCACCTTCGTCGGCGGTGATCGCGCCGAGGCCGAGCTGGTCCCGGCCGCCGGCTACGAGCTGCGCCGGCTGCGCGTGGCGCCGCTGCCACGAGGGCGGCCGGTCAAGGCACTGGGCGCCGGCCTGGTCGCGGCCCAGGCGGTGCGCCAGGCGCGGGCGATCCTGACCGAGTTGCGCCCGGCGGCGGTGCTCGGCGGAGGCGGATATGTGGCCGGCCCGGTCGGCTTCTGCGCGGTCGCCTCCCGAGTACCCCTTGTCTTGACCGAGGCCGACAGTCACCTCGGCCTGACCAACCGGCTTCTGGCGCCATTCGCGCGGCGGGTCTGCCTGGCCTTTCCGATCGACGGGCGGACGGGCGGGCGCTACGTGCTCACCGGCCGGCCGGTGCCACCGCCCGCTACCGATTGGCAGGCCGCCCGGGACCGCTTCGGGATCGGCCTGCGGGAGTCCTGCGTGCTCGTGTTCGGCGGCTCGCAAGGCGCGCGAACCATCAACCAGGCCGCGGTGCAAGCGTTCGCCGGCGCGCGCTTTCGCGTGCTCCACGCCGCCGGGGAGCGCGATTTGCCCGCCCTCCAGGACGTGCGTCCACAGGGGGTGGGTAGGTCCTATTACGACCTCCGTGGTTACATCTCCAACTTCGGCGAGGCGCTGCTGGCGGCCGATCTCGTGGTCGCCCGCGCCGGCGGCTCGATCTTCGAGATCGCCGCGCACGGCAAGCCGGCCGTGCTGATCCCCTACCCGTACGCCACCGCCGATCACCAGACGGCGAATGCCCGCTACATGGAGCGCGCCGGCGCCGCGGTGGTCATCCCCGACAACGAGCTGACCGGCGCCCGGCTGGCCCATGAGGTGGGCCGGCTCCTGGCCGACCGCGGCCGGCTGGCGGCGATGGCCCGCGCCTCCGCCGGGCTCGCGCGCCCGGACGCCGCACGTGACATCGCGCACGAACTTCTCGCCGCGGCGCGGGACCGGTCCCGCTGACCTGCGCCCCGCGAGGACACCACGGTCCACTGTCGTCTGGCCGGCTCAGCGACGGAGCTGCGTAGTGCGGTGCGCCCCCGCTTTGTATAGCCTCGCCTGAGAAACAATCCTTCGAAAACGAGGTGGAGGGATGCTGTTCGGCCAGGAGCATGTCAGGCGCTATCAAAAAACCGACGGCGCTGAAGGGCACGACTGGCAGGGCACGACCGTGCTGATCCTGACGACGACCGGGCGACGCTCGGGCGAGTCGCGCAGCACGCCGTTGATCTACGGCAAGCGGGGCGAGGACCACGTCGTCGTGGCCTCCAAGGGTGGCGCCGAGGAACATCCGGCCTGGTTCCTGAACCTGAGCGCGCAACCGGAGGTCACTGTGCAGGTGCGCGGCGACAGGTTCAAGGCGCACGCGCGCACGGCCACCGAGGACGAGAAACCCGAGCTGTGGCGGATGATGACCGACCGCTGGCCGCCCTACGACGAGTACCAGCGCAAGACCAGGCGCGACATACCGGTCGTCGTGCTCGAGCGCGAGGAGTGACAGGACCCGCCCGCCCGCGCGGCGGGAGCGCCGCCGGCGAGGACTGGTCGGCTCGCAAGCTGCACTTCGTCGGGATCGGCGGCGCCGGGATGAGCGGCCTCGCGCTGATCGCCCGTAGCCTTGGCGCGAGCGTGAGCGGCTCCGACCGCGCCGAATCCGCGTACATGGCGCGCCTGCGGTCGGCCGGGATCGAGCCGGCGATCGGGCACGCGGATAAGAACGTCCCGGCCGGCGCCGAGGTCGTGTTCTCGACGGCCGTGCCAGCGGACAATCCCGAGCGCCGCGTGGCCGCCGGGCGGGAGCTGCACCGTTCGGAGCTGCTCGCGCAGATCGCCGCGCTGCGCCGCTGCCTGGCGATCACCGGCACGCACGGTAAAACGACCACCGCGGCGATGGTCGTCCAGACCCTGCGTGCCTGCGGCCTGGATCCGGCTTATGTGGTGGGCGGTGAGCTCCGCGACACCGGCGCCAACGCGGGCTGGGGCAACGGCGAGTGGATCGTGGTCGAGGCCGACGAGTCCGATCGCTCCCTGCTCGCACTTAGTCCCGAGATCGCGGTGCTGACCAACGCCGAGCTCGACCACCACGCCACCTACAACTCGCGCCTGGACCTGGAGGACACCCTGCGTGAGTTCATGGGCCGCGCGACACTCGGAGCCGTCGTGTGGGATCGTCCCGCGCTGCGAGCCCTGTGCCCGCCGGACGCGTTCGGCTACGACGCTCGGGACGTGGCCGTCTCGACGCACGGCTCGCGGTTCGCCTGGCGAGGGATCGAGGTCGCGCTGTCGGTGCCCGGCAGCCACAACGCGGTCAACGCGGCGGGCGCGCTGACCGCCGCGGCACTGGCCGGAGCCGATCCGACCCGGGCGGCCACTGCCCTTGCCGGGTTCCGCGGCGCTCGACGGCGGTTCGAGCTGCTCGGGTCCACCGAAAACAACATCCCTATATACGACGATTACGCCCACCATCCCACCGAGGTCGCCGCCACCATCGCCGCCGCCCGTACGCTGGATCCGGTGCGGCTCGTCGCCGTGTTCCAGCCGCACCTGTACTCGCGCACGCGCGCGCTCGCGAGCCAGTTCGGTCGGGCACTGGCCGGCGCGGACCTGGTCGTCGTGCTGCCCGTATATCCCGCGCGCGAGCGAGCCGAGGACTTCCCGGGCGTGGACGGGCACCTGGTTGCCGCGGCGGCTGCGGATGCCGCGGGGGGTAGGAGGGTGGCCTGGATGCCGTCGTTCGACGACGCCCGCGCTTTCCTGGTGGGGGCGTTCCGGGCCGGGGACCTCTGCCTCTGCATGGGGGCCGGGGACGTCGACGTGCTCGCGCGGTCGTTAGTTATGTGAAGCTGAAACCGGCCGGGGCGCCTTCTACGCTGCCCGGATGGCCGATCCGCCGCCCGGCGTCCAGCGCGACTACCCGCTCGCGCGCCTGACCACGGTCCGCACCGGCGGGCCCGCCGAGCTGTTCGCCCGTCCCGGCTCGATACCGGAGCTCGAGCGCCTGCTCGCCTGGGCGCAGACCGAGGGGCTCGAGGTAGGGGTCGTGGGGTCGGGGTCGAACCTCCTGGTGGCGGATGCTGGGGTCCGCGGGCTGGTCCTCAAGCTGGACAAGGAGCTGAGCACGATCGAACTGGACGGAACCCGGATCCGCTGTGGCGGAGGCGCGCGCCTACCGTCCGTGTCCGCGCGGGCGGCCCAGGCCGGGCTCACCGGGATCGAATTCGGCGTCAACATCCCGGGCACGGTCGGTGGGGCGGTGCGAATGAACGCCAACGCGTACGGGGGCGAGCTGGCCAGGGTGCTCGAGTGGGTGGATGTCGCCGGCCCACGCGGGACGGAGCGCCGGGCGCCCGAGCAGCTCGGCTTCGCCTATCGCCGCTCGAGCCTGGCTCGCGGCGAGGTCGTCGCCCGGGCGTCATTTGCCCTGGCGCAGGCGCGCAGCGAGGAGGTCAAGGCGACGCTGGCCGACATGCGCGCCCGCCGCAAGGCAGCTCAGCCTTCCGGCATCAAGACTTTCGGCTCGACATTCAAGAATCCGGACGATTCGCGCGCCCGCGGCCGGACCGCGGGTCAGCTGCTCGACGAGGCGGGCGCGCGCGGGCTACGGATCGGAGGTGCCGGTTTCTCGGCCAAGCACGCCAACTTCGTCGAGAACCATGGTGACGCGAGCACCGCGGACGTGGTGGCGGTGATGGCCGAGGGGCGGCGGCGCGTGCTCGAGCGGTTCGACATCGCGCTGGAGCCCGAGGTGCAAACGCT
Organism: Solirubrobacteraceae bacterium; assembly: GCA_035504535.1. Classification (GTDB taxonomy): domain Bacteria; phylum Actinomycetota; class Thermoleophilia; order Solirubrobacterales; family Solirubrobacteraceae; genus Palsa-465. Next base: position 10,269 of record DATJRS010000179.1, read on the forward strand.
CGGGCGGGTGGAGCTGCCCGAGGACTGGCAACGGGGGCGCGGGTGACCGTCACGCGGCGGATGAGGTTGCGGGTCAAGATCGGGATCGCGGTTCTCGCCGCGGTCCTGCTGCTCGGCGGGGCGTGGCTGTGGGTGCGCGACTCCTCGCTGGTGGCCGTCCGGCGCGTGAGCATCGCCGGGGTCTACGGCCCCGACGCCGGCCAGATCCGCTCGGCGCTGCGGCTGGCCGCGCTGAACATGACCACGCTCGACGTCCACCAGGGCCAGCTGCGGACGGCCGTGGCGCCCTACCCGATCGTCAAGGACCTGCACGTGAGCACCCAGTTCCCGCACGGGATGCGGATCGACGTGGTCGAACAGCTTCCGCTCGGGGCGTTGGTCGCCGGCCGTCAGGCCGTCGCGGTCAGCGGCGACGGGACGCTTCTGCGCGACGTGCGGGCCGGCTCGCTGCCGGCGATTCCGGTCGCCTCTCTTCCCGGCGGCTCGACGGTGACCGATTCCGGGGTGCTGAACGCGCTCGCGCTGCTGGCGACGGCGCCGTCGCGTCTGGAGTCGCGGATCAGCGAGGTCACGACGACCTCGGCCCATGGCTTGGTCGCGCAGCTTCGGTCGGGTCCGAGCCTCTACTTCGGCGACGATTCGGATCTCGATGCCAAGTGGGATTCGGCCACGATGGTGCTCGCCGATCCGAGCTCCGCCGGGGCCGACTACATCGACGTCAGCGACCCGTCGCGCCCCGCCGCCGGCGTGAGTGAGGCCGCCGTCGCCGCGGCCGGCCTGATCACGACGGAGAGCTCGGACGGATCGGGCGCGGGCGGCGGGTCGACCGGATCCGACGCCTCGGGTGCGACCGGGTCGGACGGCGCATCGACGTCCGGAGCCGACGGCGCTTCAACCTCCGGATCGGATGCCGCGTCCGCTTCCTCCAGCGGGTCGGTGTCACCCTAACCCTCGAGTACAGCTTGACTGTCTAAAATCGCGAACTCTGGCCCGCCCGTCGAGGGTTCCGGGTTTTGCAACAGCGCTTGCGTTCCGGCGTTTGCCGTTGACTTCCCGCAACTCCAGGGCCTAACGTGCGAAACTCCCGCTACGAGCGACTGTTCTCAAAACGCTCAACACTAACTCTAGGGTCGGACGGTCACGAATGGAAAGCGGCAGTTATCTCGCAGTCATCAAAGTCGTCGGAGTCGGCGGCGGTGGAACCAACGCGGTCAACCGCATGGTCGACGCGGGCCTGCGTGGGGTCGAGTTCATCGCGTGCAACACGGACGCCCAGGCGCTCGCCATGTGCGATGCCGACATCAAGCTCAACATCGGCCATGAGCTCACCAAGGGCCTCGGCGCCGGCGCCAATCCCGACATTGGTCAGGGCGCGGCCGCGGAGTCGCGCGACGAGATCAAGGAGGCGCTGAAGGGCGCCGACATGGTGTTCGTCACCGCCGGCGAAGGTGGGGGCACGGGCACCGGGGCGGCACCGGTGATCGCCGAGATCGCCAAGAACGAGATCGGAGCGCTGACCGTCGGGTGCGTCACCCGACCGTTCGCGTTCGAGGGTACGCAGCGCGCGCGCCAGGCGCAGGAGGGGATCCAGAAGCTGCGCGAGCACGTGGACACGCTGATCGTGATCCCCAACGAGAAGCTGCTGGCGATCGTCGAGCGCCGGACCACCATCCTCGATGCGTTCCGCGAGGCCGACAACGTCCTGCGCCAGGGCGTCCAGGGAATCACCGACCTGATCACGATCCCCGGGCTGATCAACCTCGACTTCGCCGACGTGCGCACGATCATGCACGACGCCGGGACGGCATTGATGGGCATCGGCAACGCCGGCGGCGAGAACCGCGCCGCCGAGGCGGCCAAGGCCGCGATCTCATCCCCGCTGCTCGAGGAGTCCGTGGAGGGCGCCACCGGGATCCTGCTCAACATCACGGGCGGGCACGACCTGGGGCTGTTCGAGGTCAATGAGGCGGCGGAGATCGTCCAGAGCGCCGCCGATCAGAACTCGAACATCATCTTCGGCGCGGTGATCGACGACTCGATGGGCGATGAGGTACGGGTTACCGTGATCGCGACGGGCTTCGACCACCGGTATTCACGGCCGAGTCAAGCCCGCGAGACGACGCGGCGCGCCCGGCGGGACCGCGACGTGACGATGGACGACGACCAGCGGTCCTCGCTCGAGATTCGCGACGACGAGATCGACATCCCGTCGTTCCTCAAGGATCGCTGAGCCTCGGGGACGTCTTCTTTGCGGCCGCTCCGGCGCCGGTCCCGGCCGGGGCGGGGGGTGGTGGAGTGCTCCGTCCGGTGCGGCAGCGCGCCGCTCGGGATGGGCCGCACCGGGGCTTGTACTAGCCTCCACCAACGTTGACATCCACCGCTGAATTACGCCGTACCCCCCTGTACCAGCGCCACGCCGATCTGGGGGCCAAGCTCGTACCGTTCGCGGGCTGGGAGATGCCCGTCCAGTACGCGGGGATTCGCGAGGAGCACCTGGCGGTCCGCACCAACGCAGGGGTGTTCGACGTCTCGCACATGGGCGAGGTCGAGACGCGCGGTCCGGACGCCCTTAAGTTCCTCCAGCACGTCCTCTCTAACGACCTTCGCCGGATGCCGGAGGGGGGCGCGCAGTACAGCGTGATGCTTCGGGAAGACGGGGGCGTGCTCGACGACCTGTTCACTTATCGCCTGGCCGACTGCGAGTTCCTGACCGTGACCAACGCGGCCAATCACGAGAAGGACCTGGCGTGGCTGCGCGAACAAGCCGGCGGGTTCGACGTCGACGTGATCGACGCGGCCGCCAAGTTCGCGATGCTGGCCGTGCAGGGCCCGAACGCGCGAGGACTCGTGCATGCGCTCACCGACGGGAACCTGCCGGCGCGCTTCCACGTCTGCCAGCGCACCGTGGCCGGCGTCCCGATGCTCGTGTGCGGCACCGGCTACACCGGCGAGGACGGGGTGGAGTTGCTGCTGCACCCCGAGCACGCGCCGGCGGTGTGGGACGCGCTGATCGGAGCCGGCGCCGCCCCGGTCGGGCTCGGCGCGCGCGACACGCTGCGCTTGGAGGTCTGCTTTCACCTGTACGGCAACGACCTGAGCGAGGAGCGCGGCCCGATCGAGGCCGGGCTCGGCTGGTGCTGCAAGGAGGCGACGGGCTTCATCGGCTCCGAAGCGGTGGCCCAGGCGCGGCAAGCGGGGACGGCCGAGAAGCTCGTCCCGTTCCGGATGGAGGGACCCGCCCTCGCGCGCCGGGGCAACCCGGTGATCGGTGGCGGCGAGGTGACCAGCGGCACCTTCTCGCCATGTCTGGAGCGCGGGATCGGGATGGCGTACGTTTCGAAGGACCGCGCGGAGCCCGGGACGCACTTCGAGATCGACGTGCGCGGCCGGACCCGGCCCGCGGTGGTCGAGCGCAAGCCTCTATACACAAAGGGAGCCTAGATTCAATGGCCGACGCGAGCTATCCGGACGACCTGAAGTACCACCCCGAGCACGACTGGGCGCGGATTGACGGAGACAGCGCCACCTTCGGGATCACCTGGTATGCCCAGGACGCCCTGGGTGAAGTGGTCTTCTACGACGCGCCGGAGATTGGGGCCACGATCAGCAAGGATCAGGCGTACACCGAGGTCGAGTCGGTCAAGGCGGTCTCCGATGTGATCGCCCCGCTCTCGGGCGAGGTCATTGCCGTCAACGACGTGCTCGCCGAGAAGCCCGAGACGATCAACGAGGATCCCTACGGCGACGGCTGGCTGGTCAGGGTCAAGCTGTCTGATCCGTCGGAGGCCGACTCGTTGATGGACTCGACCGAGTACCAGGCGACGCTGGAGTAACTCACCCGCCATGACTCGCTACACCTCCGCCACCGACGCCGACCGCGAGGAGATGCTCGCGACGATCGGGGTGTCATCGGTGCAGGAGCTGTTCGCGGACATTCCGAACCGCCTGCGCCTGAACCGGCAGCTCGCCCTGGGCGATGGACTCTCCGAGCCGGAGGTGTTCGAGGAGTTCCGCGCGCTGGCCGCGCGCAATGTCTCTTCGGATGACGAGATCAGCTTCCTCGGCGCCGGCATGTATGACCACTACGTGCCGGCGCTCATCGACTCGATCATCATGCGCTCGGAGTTCCTCACGCCGTACACGCCGTATCAGCCCGAGATCTCCCAGGGCGGCCTTCAGGCGATGTTCGAGTACCAGACGGCGATCTCCGAGCTGACCGGGCTGCCCGTGTCGAACGCCTCCGTGTACGAAGGGCCGAGCGCGGTGGCCGCCGCCGGCTACGTGGCCAAGCACACCAACAACCGCCGCCGGTTCGTGGTCTCCCGGGGGGTACACCCGCACTCGCGCGAGACCCTGCGCACGCACGCGCACGCGTGGGAGATGGAAGTCAGCGAAGCGCCGCTGGACGCGGGTGCCACTCAGCTGCCGGAGCTCTCCGACGAGGTCAGCGCGGTGATCGTCCAGCAGCCGAACTTCCTGGGGGCGGTCGAGGATCTGGCGAGCATCGCGCAGTCCGCCCACGCTGCCGGTGCGCTGGTGATCGCGGCCTGCGACCCGCTGCCGCTCGCGCTACTGAAGACGCCGGCGGAGTGCGGCGTGGACATCGTGGTCGGCGAGGGCCAGTCGCTGGGCAACCGGCTCGATTTCGGCGGCCCCTCGTTCGGGTTCTTTGCCGCTACCGAGGCGCTGATGCGCCGCATGCCCGGGCGGATCGCCGGCGAGACGGTTGATGTTGACGGCAAGCGTGGCTTCGTGCTCACCCTCCAGACCCGCGAGCAGCACATCCGCCGGGAGAAGGCCACCTCGAACATCTGCACCGCCCAGGCGCTGAACGCGCTCGCCGGGGTGATCTACCTGAGCTGGCTTGGCCGGCGCGGCGTCGTCGAGCTGGTCGAGCTGATGCTCCAGCGCACCGCGTATGCGCGCGAGCGTCTGACCGCGATCGCGGGAGTTACGCAATTGCACGAAAAGCCCGTCGTGCGCGAGTTCGCGGTCGAGCTCGGCGCGCCGGTCGGAGCGGTGATCGCGCGCTGCCGGGAGCAGGGCGTCAATCCCGGCTATCCGCTGTGGCGCGACTACCCCGAGCACGCGGACGGGCTGCTCGTCGCGATCACCGAACGGCGGACCAAGGCCGACATCGACCGGCTCGCGGACGTGTTGGGTGGCGCGGTGAGCGCCGAGCGGGAGGCCGTGGGGGTGTCGACGTGATCGCTCAGGCCGACGACACCCTGACCATCTACGAGCGCTCGAAGGCGGGCCGGCGCGCGTTCGTGGTACCGGCGCTCGACGTCCCGCCCCGCTCGATCGACGAACTGCTCCCGGCGGCGCTGCGCCGCGCCGAGCCGGCGCGCCTGCCTGAGGTCGCCGAGCCCGAGATCGTGCGCCACTACAACCGTTTGTCCAAGCGGAACTTCGACCTCGACACCGGCTTCTATCCGCTCGGCTCGTGCACGATGAAGCACAACCCCAAGCTGCACGAGCGGATCGCGGCGCTGCCCGGCCATGCGCGGATGCACCCGCTCCAGGATCCGAGCGCTGCCCAGGGCGCGCTCGAGCTGATGTGGCGGCTCCAGGAGGCGTTGGGGGAGATCGCGGGCCTGCCGCACGTCTCGCTCCAGCCCTCGGCCGGCTCGCAGGGCGAGCTCGCCGGGGTTCTCTTGACCCGGGCCTACCACGAGGATCGTGGCCAGCACCGGACCAAGGTCCTGACGCCGGACACCGCGCACGGGACGAACCCCGCCACCGTCACGATGGGTGGCTACGACGTGGTGAAGGTTGTCTCAGACGCCCACGGCAACGTCGACCTCGATGATCTGCGCGCCAAGGCCGACGAGGATGTGGCCTGCCTGATGCTCACAAATCCCTCGACGCTCGGGCTGTTCGAGACCGGCATCGAGGAGATCGAGCGGATCGTCCATGGCGTCGGGGCCACGCTGTACTACGACGGCGCCAACCTGAACGCGATCATGGGGATCAGCCGCCCGGGCGACATGGGCTTCGACATCGTGCACTTCAACCTGCACAAGTCGTTCACGCAGCCGCACGGCGGTGGCGGCCCGGGCGCCGGGCCGGTGGCCGTGTCCGAGCGGATCGAGCCCTACCTGCCGCGGCCTCAAGTGGTCCGGCGAGAGTCCTCGACGAACGGAAAAGAGCCGTTCTACGACCTCGACTACGACCGGCCCAAGTCGATCGGTCGCCTGCGCGGGTTCCAGGGCAATTACGGCGTGTTCGTCCGCTCCTACGCCTACATCCGTTCGCTCGGCGCGCCCGGACTGCGCGACGCATCGGAGACCGCGGTGCTGAACGCCAATTACCTGCTCGCGCGGCTGCGGCGCGAGGGCGTCATGGAGTACCTGCCGGCCGCCTACGACCGGCTGTGCATGCACGAGTTCGTCCTCTCGGGCGAGCCGATGCGCCGCCAGCTCCAGGTCAAGACGCTCGATCTCGCCAAGCGACTGCTCGATCACGGCGTGCACCCGCCGACCGTCTACTTCCCGCTGATCGTCGAGGAGGCGCTGATGGTCGAGCCGACCGAGACCGAAACCAAGGAGACGCTCGACCACTTCGCCGAGATCGTGGCCGAGATTCTGCGCGAGGCTCGCGAGGACCCGTCGGTGGCCCAGCACGCGCCGTACACGACACCGGTCCGGCGCCTCGACGAAGCGCGCGCCGCGCGCCGCCCGGTCGTCCGCCAGGCGATGAACGGGAACTGACCGCGCGCCGTATGCGGTTCGTGATCATCGGTGCGGGCGCGATCGGCGGCGTCGTCGGCGCAAGGCTGCACCAGTCCGGCCACGACGTGGCATTGATCGCCCGAGGGTCGCATTACGAGGCGATCCGTGAGCGCGGGCTGACGCTCGAGACGCCCACCGAAAAGGTGGTGCTGGAGATTCCGGCTGCCGGTTCGCCGGCCGGGCTCGATTGGAACGGCGACGAGGTCGTGATGCTGGCTGTGAAGAGCCAGGACACGGCGGGCGCCTTGACGGCGCTGCGCGCCGCCGCGCCCGTGGAAACGCCCGTCGTGTGCGTGCAGAACGCGGTCGAGAACGAGCGGACCGCGTTGCGCCTGTTCCCCCAGGTGTACGGCGCGGTGGTGATGTCGCCGACCGCGCATCTGCAGCCCGGGATCGTCCAGGCCTACGGCACCCGCGGGACCGGCGTGATCGACCTGGGCCGCTATCCGCGCGGGGCGGATGAACTGTCGGAGGAGATCGCGGCCGCGCTGAGCGCTTCGGACTTCAGCTCGAGGGCGCGGCCGGACATCATGCGCTTCAAGTACGCGAAGCTGCTCGGCAACCTGCTCAACGCCGTCGACGCGCTCTGCGAGCCGGGGCCGTCGGCCGGGGAGCTCATCGAGCTCGCTCAGAAGGAGGGCGACGCCGTGCTGACCGCGGCCGGGATCGAGTTCGTCGCCGACGACGTCAACGACGTCGCCAAGCGGTGGCAGCAGCTCGAGGTGCAGCCGATCGCCGGGCGCGAGCGGGCCGGCTCCTCGACCCGGCAGAGCCTTGTGCGCGGCGTCGGCTCGGTCGAGACCGATTACCTGAACGGGGAGATCTCGCTGATCGGCCGGCTGCACGGCGTTCCCACGCCGATCAATGACGCACTTTGCCGGCTGTCGAGCCGGGCCGTGGTCGAGCGCTGGAAGCCCCAGACGCTCGCGCCGGACGAGGTCCTGGCCGAAGCGCGCGCGGGAGACTTGGCGGATGGATCCGTTCGTCGCTGACGGCGCCGCCGAGATCGCGTCCCGGTCTGAACGCGAGCTCGAGGCGCTGGTCGCGGTGTCCTCGCCCTCGGGCGATGTGGACGGGGCCGAGGAGGCGATCGCACTCTGCGCGGCATTCCTGCCGCCGCAGGCGACCGTCGAGCGGGTGACCTCCTCGACATCGGGCAGCGCGCCCGACATGCTGGCGCGGATCCGCGGCCGTGGGTCGGGCCGCGTGCTGCTGCTCGGGCACGTCGACACCGTCATCGGGCACTCCTCGCACGCCCCGCTGCGCCGCGACGGCGAGCGGCTGTACGGCCCGGGCACGGTGGACATGAAGGGCGGCGACGTGCTCGCGCTCGGGGTCGCGCGGGCGCTCGCTCCGCACCCGGACGCGTTCGACGAGGTGGCGCTCCTGCTCGTCACCGACGAGGAGTGGCGGGTGGAGCCGTTTCGGCACGTGGAGCGCTTCGCCTCCTACGACGCGTGCCTGTGCTTTGAGGGCGGGCAGCTTGCCGCCGACGGCGAGGAGGGCGTGGTGGTCCAGCGCAAGGCGGCGGGAACGATGCGGGTGGCCGCCACCGGGCGCGCGTCGCATTCCGGCAGCGCCCCCGACCAGGGCCGGAACGCGCTGCTGGCGCTGGCAGCGACCGCGATCGGGATCGCCAAGCTCCATGACCCGGGCGGCGCCGAGCACCTCAGCGTGGTTCCGACCGTGGTGCGCTCGGGTGATGCGTTCAACGTCGTGCCGGCCGGGGGCGAGCTGTTGTTCGACATGCGCGCCGATCGCAGCGAGTCGTTCGGCGCCGTGTGCGCCGCCGTCCCCGGCGAGCTCGACGGGGTTGGTCTTGACGTGGCACTGCAACGGGTGTGGCCTGGGATGGACTCGCGTGACGCGACCCGGGGACTGCTGGAGCGGGCCGCCGCCCGACTGGGACGGCCGATCTCCGGCGTCTCGCGGGGTGGGGCCAGCGATGCGAGCCACTTCGCGCCCAGCATCCCGCTCACCGTCGACGGGCTGGGGCCGCGCGGCGGCGCCGCCCACAATCCCGGTGAGTTCGTGCTCGCGGCTTCGTTCCGTCAGCGGGCCGAGGTGGCGCTGGCGCTCGCAGCCGAGGTGCTCGGGGTGGGCGGGGCGGTCGGGACTTCGGGTCCGCAGACGGATTCTTAGGCGAACCTTCACCGGTTCGGCTTGGCAGGTGCGATCCTTTGCGGGGTGAGCACTACGACGCCAACCAGCACCCCGAGCCGTAACCCGCTGAAGGGTGGCAAGGGCCAGCTTCAGACCGAGGGGGTGGTGGTCCTCGCCGGGATGATCGGCCTCATCTGGCTGGTCGAGGCGATCAACACGTTGGACTCCAACCGCCTCGACAACGACGGCATCTGGGCGCGCAACGTAGACCACCTTTGGGGCATCTTCACCGCGCCGTTCATCCACCTCAGCTGGCAGCACCTGATCGCGAACACGATCCCGTTCGCGTTCATGGGGCTGATCATTGCGCTGCACGGCGCGCGACGCCTGCTGCAGGTGACCGCGATCGTGATCGTGGTCGGCGGGCTGGGGACGTGGCTCGTGGCCCCGTCGCACTCGGTCACCGACGGCGCCAGCGGCGTGGTGTTCGGATACGCCACCTACCTGTTCGCGCGCGGCTTCTTCAACCGCAGTGTGCTGGAGCTGCTCACCGGTTTGGTCGTCGGCGCGATCTGGGGCGGCGCGCTCGTGTCGAGCGTCGTGCCCCACTCGGGGATCTCGTGGCAGGGACACGTGTGCGGAGCGATCGGCGGCGTCGTGGCGGCCTACCTCCTGCGGCGCGACCGCCCGGCGAAGGCGCCGTCCGGGCCGACCAACCCGCTGGACCGCGCTATCAGCGCATAGAGCCAGCTCGGTCGGCGCCGGTCTCCGGAATCTCACCGACTGAGCTCGCGCGAACCCGAAATTTCCGCCATTCCGCGCCGCGGGGTGCTGGGAATTCCGGATTTTGCGGGCTAGAGACGAGAAATCCGTCACGAGCGGGCGAGAGGGTCGCTAATGGCGGAAATTTCGGCGCCGGCGGGGGGTGGTTCGGAGCGCGCCTGCGGTTGGTACTGGCTAGCCTCCACCCGACGTGAGGATCTTCTCGGGCATTCAGCCCACCGGGCGCAAGCACCTGGGCAACTACATCGGCGCGATCGAGCAATGGGTGGCCGGTCAGGACCGGGGCGAGGCCATCTACTGCCTGGTCGACGCGCACGCGATCACGGTCGCCTATGAGCCCGCCGCGCTCCGTGAGGCGGTGTACGACACGGGGGCGATCCTGCTCGCCGCCGGGCTCGACCCCGAGCGCTGCATCTTCTTCCGGCAGAGCGACGTCCAGGAGCACACCGAGCTCTGCTGGCTGCTCTCGAGCGTCACGTCGTTTGGCGAGCTGAACCGCATGACCCAGTTCAAGGACAAGGCCGGCTCACAGCGCGACCTCGTCTCAGCCGGGCTGTTCTTCTATCCGGTCCTCCAGGCCGCCGACGTGCTCGCCTACCGGGCGCACGAGGTGCCGGTCGGGGAGGATCAGCGCCAGCACGTCGAGCTGATGCGCGACGTGGCCGAGCGCTTCAACACTCGCTTTGGCGAGACGCTCGTCCTCCCCGAGGTCAGAGTCCCGGAGGTCGGCGCCCGCATCATGGACCTTCAGGTTCCCGACAAGAAGATGTCGACCACCGGCGGCAGCCCCCAGGGCACGGTGCTGGTCCTCGACGAGCCTGAGACGATCGTCAAGAAGTTCCGCTCGGCGGTGACCGACTCGGGGAGCGAGGTCGTGCGCGCCCCGGACAAGGCCGGTATCTCGAACCTCATCGACATCCTCGCCGCGGTCCGCCACATCAGCCCCGAGGAGATCGAACAGACGTTCGACGGCTCGGGCTACGGCGCGTTCAAGCAGGCCGTGGGCGACGCGGTGGTCGAGTACCTGTCGCCGGTGCGGGAGCGCTACGAGGCGCTGCGCGCCGACGAGCCAGCTCTGGAGCGGATCCTCGAACAGGGGGCCGAGAAGGCCCGCGCGATTGCCTCGGACACCATGCTCGACGTCCGCGCGGCGATGGGCGTGGGACCGGTCCGGGCGCGACAGTAGCCTGCCGACGATGCGGATTGCCGACCTCGAGCTCGATCTCGACGTATTCGCAGGACCGTTCGACCTGCTCCTGACGCTGGTTCTGCGCGAGGAGATCGACCTGCTCGAGGTCGATCTGGCCGACGTGGTGATCGCGTACATCGACCACCTGGAGAGCCGGGGCGAGCTCGATCTCGAAGCCGCCACCGAGTTCCTGGTCCTGATCGCGGCTCTGCTCGAGCTGAAGTCCCGGCTGCTGCTGCCCGGCGAGGAGATCGAGGAGCTGATCGAGCTCGAGCCGGGCGAGGCCGCCGAGGAGCTGCTGGCCCGGCTGCTCGACGCCCAGCGCTACCGCGCCGCGTCGGCGCACCTGCGCGAGCAGCTGGCCGCCGAAGAGGGCCACCGCTTCCGCCAGGCTCCGCTCCCACCGGGACTCCGGCGGGCGTCGCTCGGCGAGGCCAAGGCCGTGTACGACCCGGTCACGCTGGGCAAGGCGATCGGGACGCTGCTCGTCGTGCCCGAGCCTGTCGATGTCCGTCACATGGTTGGCTCACGCGTGACCGTGGCCGAGCGCCTCGCGCACCTGCGCCTGCTGCTGCGGCGGGGGCGCTTCAACTTCGACGAAGCGGTGGCGCAGGCGGACCGGGTGACCGTCGCGGTGACTCTGTATGCGGTGCTCGAGCTCTACAAGCAGGGGGAGCTGACCTGGACCCAGGACGAGCCGTTCGCCGAGATCACGATCGAGCCCCGCCAGGCCGGCAGCGTGAACGGCGCGGCGACGGCCCCCGAGAGGCTGACCGCGTGAGCCTGTCGCTCGAGGCAACCGTCGAGGCGCTGCTGTTCCTGAGCGCCGACCCGGTGCAGGCCGAGGCGCTGGCCGCCGCTACCGGGGCCGAGCTGCACGAGGTGGTCTCCGCGCTCGAGCGGCTGCGCGAGCACTACGAGTTCGAGCGCCGCGGGTTGCTGCTGCGCGAGCTTTCCGGCGGGTGGCTCCTCTCGACCAACCCGGAGGCCGAGCCCGCCGCCCGTCAGCTGTTGGCGAAGCCGCGCACGCCACCGCTCACGCCGGCGCAGGCCGAGACGCTTGCGATCGTCGCTTACCTGCAGCCGGTCTCCCGCCCTGAGATCGCCCGGATCCGAGGCGTCAACGCCGAGTCGGCCGCGGCCACGCTGCTCGAGCGAGGCCTGATCGAGGAAGGCGGACGGTCGCAGTTCGGCGCCGTGCTCTACCGCACCACCGATCTGTTCCTGCGCCTGTTCGGGCTGGGGTCGCTGGACGACCTGCCCGAGCTCAGCGAGTTCGACCCCTCGCCCGAGCTCGAGGCCGAGCTGCGCGAGCGGCTGCTCCAGGCGGGAGAGGCGCGCGCCGCCGGGTGACCTCGGTCGCCGTCGCGCGGTGAAAGCAGCGCAAAGCCAACCCGTCTAGACCACGTGGACCGGCGTGCCGAGCTTCAGATGCTCGGCGAGCCAGAAGTCGTCGGCCACCTCCAGGCGAATGCAGCCGTGTGAGATGTATCCCGGAATTCCCTGCGCGTCGTAATACGGCCCGTGGATGCCCACCACCCCGCCGCCGGGCCAGTCGGTGAGCGTCGAGTAGTCGGTGGTGCCGAACGCGTAGGGGTAGTAGCCCGAGCTCGGGTCGGTGATCTGAAAGCGCTCGTCGATCCAGAAGTGACCGGTCGGGGTTGGGGTGCTGGGCTTCCCCACGCCCACCGGCGCGCTCCAGATCCGGCGCCCGCGGTCATACAGATACATCCGCAGTCGCTCGCGGTTCACGACCAGCAGTAGGTGCGTCAGGTGAAACGGGCCGAGGGCGCTGCGCTCCACCCAGCCCGTGCGTCCGTTCGGCCGTCCGGGAATCCGCAGCTCGACCCACTCCTGACCGCTGGCGTCCCACGACGCGCGCAGGAGAAGGTAGATCGAGGAGAAGCCGTCCGGCGTATACCAGGTCAATCGCCCGACGCGCGGCGACGAAGTGTTCGCTGCGCGATAGATCGAGGCAGTCTTGTCCACATAGGCCCAGCGCGTGAACGTCTTCTCATTTGAAAGCACCTGGTCACGGCCGCCTGCGCTTTCCGATGCGGCGCCGGCAAGCCGTATCGGGTCGAGCGAGCGAATCTTCGTGCCGCCCCACGCCCGCACCGGCCCGTATGTTTGCGGCGCGACGGACGACGCGCCGGCGGTCGCGCCGCCGGCGACCAGCAAAGCGCAAACCAGTGCCCCAATGCGCATGACGAACATTGCGTAGGTAAAGCCAAGGTTCCGCACGTACGTCTGCAACGGAGCGTACCGTCTCGCTCAAGCACGAGAGCGATAACGCGTGGCTACAGGAGTCGAATGCCGCCGTACTGACTCATGTAACCCGGCTTTGCATCGGTTGACATGGCGACGCCAGCGTCCTAGGCTCCATATTTGAGGTCCGGTTACTAGGGCCTTGGCTTGAGGTGGCTGGAGGCCGAACGTGAAGAGAACGTTCATTGGGGAGGCTTCGATGACTGACGGGTCGTTACACCGCTCGTGTTGCCGTCTTTTCCGTTGGATCGCGCGGCTTGTGTGCGGGTTCGCGGCGGTCACGGCATTGATGGCGGCGGTTCCGGCCGTCGCTTCCGCCGCGCTCACGATCAACAGTGTCAGCCTGGTGAGAACGAGCGGACCGCCCGGCGCGGTCCTCATCGGCGGGATCAACAGCAGCGGCGCCAATGGCCTCACCAACTCGACGGTGACGGTGACTAGAAGCGGTACGCCGACCACCACGCTCAGCGCCATCCGGTACTCGTACAGCCCGACGCCGGCGGTCGGCGCGTCAGGATGCGTCACCGCCAGCAACACGAACGGAGCCAAGAACGTCAACCCGGTACTTCCGCGGGCACCGGGCGTGTACACGATCTCCTTCCAGGCGTATTCCACCGCGACCTGTGGAGGGACGAGCAGCACTGTGTACTCGGGGGGTTCGGTGACGGTAAACACACCCGCGAGTAACCCGAGCACCAAGCTCGATTGCGGGCTGCGGGTCGCGCTCGTGCTCGACGAATCGGCCTCGATCAATGCCACCGACGCCGGGCACGTTCGGGCCGCAGCAAACGGATTCGTCAGTGCGCTGAGCGGGACCGGGGCAAGCGTGGGGATTATCGCGTTCGCGCAAAGGGCGCGTACCGGCGTCCCCTACACCGAAGTCACCCCGACGACGATAGGCAGTACTTTCAGCCCGTTCATCAACGGCACCACCACGGGCAGTTTCCTGTATCCGCCGGCCAGCGTGGGCACTCGCAGCGGGACCAACTGGCAGGGTGCGTTCAATCAGGTCTACGCACTCGGCGAGCACCCCGACCTGATTGTGTTCGTGACCGACGGCGATCCCAACGGGACGAACTCCACGACGAGTTTCACTACGACCCTGGACGGCGGCACCGACATAATGGGCCCGGCTGTCACCGTGGCCAACGCGCTCAAGGCGCTGGGAACACGTGTGTTCGCCATTGGCGTGGGGGAGGCCGTGAGCAACGAGGCAAGCAAGTCTCGGCTCACCGCGGTCTCGGGGCCGGCAGAGTTCACCGGGACACCTCCCCATGACCATGTCGCAACGTCCGACTGGACGACGGTCGACTTCGACCAGCTGAAAGACAAGCTGGGCGAGATCGTCGGCGAGCTCTGCGAGGGCTCGCTGACCGTGATCAAGTGGGACTCCACGCCGAACGGACCGGGATGGAGCGAGGCGCGGGCGGGGGAGTGGAGATTCACCGCGACCCTGACCACCTCAGGCCATCGGTGGGTGCACCCGGATGTGGGCTCGGTGGACTCTGCGAGCCTGGTCACGGACAACGATGGGACGGCCAGATTCGAGTGGGAGCTCACCCACCCCGAGGCGGCGATGCTGAGTGTCGTCCGTGAGAACTCCAAGCCCGGCTACGACCTTGTCGATGCCCAGTGCGAGGTCCACAGCAGCAACGGCACGACGACAACATCACTCCTGCGGACGACCGAACCGATCGGCGAGGGGTTGATCGTCCCGCCCCATGGATATGTCACCTGTGCGGCCTACAACCGCCAGAGGGCGGCGCACCTGACGGTCGTCAAGCGCCTTGTCCCGGCAAACGACCCCGGGCGCTTCGATCTCCTCGTCGACGGCGTCTCGTGGAGAGATGGCGTCGGCAACGGCGGGACGACGGGCCGGCTCGTCGTTGCCCTCGGCAGACATACGGTCAGCGAGCAAGCTGCCCCGGGAACGACGCTCGGCGATTACTCGACCAGCATCACCTGCGAGAACAACGGTTCTGAGATCGCACACGGCACGGGGCCGAGTCTCTCGGTCGACCTGACGAGCGAGTCCGACGACATCGTCTGCACGATCACGAATACCAGCACCACGCACGGCAACCTGACGGTCGAGAAGCACCTGCTGCCCAGCGACGACCCGGGACGCTTTGACCTGCTCATCAACGGCGCGCCTCCGAACTCAGGATCCACGGGTGTGGGCGACGGCGGGTCGACGGGTCCGATTCGCCTCCCATTCGGCACGTATGAGGTCAGCGAGAGCGCCGCGGGTGCCACCGACCTCGCGGACTACGACACCAGCATCACCTGCATCGACGAGGACACCGGCGACGAAGTCGCGTCGGGCACGGGAACGTCGGTATCGGTCACGCTGGATACCGCCAACGTGCTGTGCACGATCACGAATGCGCACATCCCACCGCCGGTGGTGGCGCACCTGACCGTGGTCAAGCATCTGTCGCCAAGCGACGACCCGGGACTCTTCAACCTGCTCATCGACGGCACACCCTGGGCCCAGGCGGTCGGCGACAGCGGGTCGACGGGATCTCTCGAGTTCGAGCTCGGCACGTACAAGGTCAGCGAGAGCGCGGCGGCCGGGACAGATCTCGCCAACTACGACATCAGCACCAGCTGCGTAAACAACGGAACGACCCTCGCGACCGGGACGGGAGCCGCGCCCGTGGCGGTGAAGCTGAAGCGCGAGACCGACAACATCGTCTGCACGATCACGAATACGCGCAAAGCCCCGCCGACCGAGCCCGGGGGTGGCGGCGAGGAGTCGGAAATATGCGATGACGTCGAGAACGGCGTACCCGAATGCGGTGACGTGGCGGCGGCGCCGCACCTGTTCGTCGTCAAGCAGATGCCCGCGCACGCGCGGGTCGGGGATCGGGTGCCGGTCACGATCACGGTGAAGAGCATCGGACCGGTGACCGCGACCCAGGTCCGTGTCCACGAGACCCCGCCACCGGGCGGACGGATCGTTGCCGCCGCGAACCACGGCTCGATCCAAAGCGACGGCACCGTCATCTGGAATATCGGGGACCTCGCGCCCGGGGAGAGCCGAACCGTCCACGCGACTATGCTCATCACCGGAGCGGGGTTGCATACCGACACTGCGGTGGCCACGGCCGGGAATGCCGACCCCGCGTTCGACGTCGCACCCGTGCGCGCCGCGCAAGCGGTCCGGCCTCCCCCGTTTACCGGCTGACCCCGTCGTCGGCCGGGGTCAAACCAGGGCCGAGGCCGACGCCGGCTCCGAGCGCGCCGCCAGTTGCCCGCACGCCGCGTCGATCTCGCGCCCGCGGGTCAAGCGGACCGTGGCACCCAGGCCGTGGCGCGCGAGCTCTTCGCGGAACGCCGCGATCGCCTTGGGACTCGACCCGGTGAAGCCCGAGTCGGTCGGGTTATACGGAATCAGGTTGACCTTGAACATCCGCGGGTCAAGCACTGATGCCAGTTGCCCCGCCTGCGCGAATGAGTCGTTGATGCCGGCGAGCATCACGTACTCGACGAACACCATCCGGCGCTTGCGCTCGTAGTAGGCCTCGCAGGCGGCGATCACGTCGGCCAGCGGGTAGCGCGCATTGACCGGCATCAGCTCGGAGCGGAGCGCCGGGTCCGCGGCGTGGAGCGAGAGCGCGAGCCGGATCGGCATAGGGCTGTCGGCCAGCCGCTCGATCCCGGGGATCCAACCGATCGTCGAGATCGCGGTGCGCCGGTGGGTCATGCCGACGGCGGGAAGTCGTTCGCAGGCGGACAGCACGTTGTCGAGGTTCATCATCGGCTCGCCCATCCCCATGAACACCGCGTGGTCGACCGAACCGAGCCGGCGGAAGTGGAGCGCCTGGTCGAGGATCTCCGACGCGGTCAGGTTGCGCCCGAACTTCATCTGGCCGGTGGCGCAGAACGTGCAGGTGAGCGGGCAACCCGATTGCGAGGACAGGCAGATCGAGCGCCGGCCGTCGCGGTAGACCATCAGCACCGCCTCGACCGGGCGGCCGTCGGCGGTGCGAAACAGGGCCTTGACCGTGCCATCGGAGGCGTGGGCCTCGCGCTCCACGGTGAGACTCGAGAACGGGACCTCACGGTCCAGCGTCTCGCGCAGCGTAAGCGGCAGGTCGGACATGTCTGAGAAACCCGTGGCCCCGCGCGCCGTCCACTTCCACACCTGGCCGGCGCGGTAGCGCGGTTCCTTGTGCTCCGCGAGTGTCGTCTCGAGCAGGTTCAAATCCATGCTGTCTATGGTGGCAGCAAGATGCGACTGGCCAAGTATCTGGCGAACGCAGGAGTCGCCTCGCGGCGCGCCAGCGAGGAGCTCGTCCGCGTCGGCCGGGTCGCCGTGGAGGGCGAGACCGTCACCGATCCGGCCCACAACGTGAGCCCAGACGATGCAGTCACGCTCGACGGAAGGCCAGTCACGGACACCAACGAGCGTGTCGTCTACGCGCTCAACAAGCCGGCCGGGGTCGTCTCGACCGCGCGCGATCCCCAGGGCCGTCCGACCGTGGTGACGCTGGTCGCGCAGACCGAGCGGCTGTACCCGGTGGGGCGGCTCGACATCGACACGACCGGGCTGATCCTGCTCACCAACCAGGGCGACTTAGCGCACCGGCTCACCCATCCGAGCTTCGAGGTCGAGAAGAGCTACCGCGCGCTGGTCGGTGGGGCCGCCATCGAGGAGAGGGCACTGCGCGCGCTGCGCGAAGGGGTCGAGCTCGATGATGGCCCCACCGCGCCGGCTCGGGTCCGGCGGGTGTCCGCCGACACGATCGAGATCACCATCCACGAGGGACGCAAGCGACAGGTCAAGCGGATGTGCGAGGCGGTCGGCCACCCGGTGAAGCGGCTCGAGCGAGTTCGCTTTGGCCCGCTCGAGCTGGGGGACCTGCCGCGCGGACGATGGCGCAGGCTGACCGACGCTGAGATCGACGCGCTTATGGCTGCGTCAGAAGCTCGTCGTTGACCAGGTGGGTGCTGGTCAGCACGCGGGAGATCTCGCCTTGGGTGAGCCGAACCGGGTGTGACGCCACCATGCGCAGGATCGAGAACTGGAGGGCGTGCCGTAGCGACACGACGTGGAACCCGGCGACGGGGTAGCTTGCCTGCATTCGCGAGGGCCAGAGGTTGCAGGCCGATCCCCACCAGCAGAAGCCGGCGCTCGCCGGCGAGGTGAACGACACGACGTCGAGCTCGCGCACGCGGACCGGGGCGGGATCATGGCCACGCCAGAAAGCGAGCCGCGGCATATACAGCGACAGCGGCAGCAGGTCCTTGTAGTGCTGAACGAGGATCACCCGGCCTCCGGATGGTGCGTGCCCAAGCCCGCTCGCCACGACCCGCCAGTCCGGACGCTCGAGATTGCGGTCAAAGGCGACGGCTCCCGCCGTGATCAGACCGGTGATGCACAGCACCAAGGCCGCGGTCACGCCAACGAAGCGCGGGCGCGGCGCGGCCAGGCCGCCGGCGATGAGCAGTGCACAGGCCGGCCAGAGCGCGAGCATGTTCCGGGTCAGGAGGTCGTCGAAGCCGACCGCGACCAGCACCAGGCTGAGGACGAAGCCGGCGAGCGCGAGCCCACCCGCGAGCAGCGCACCGCGGCGCTCTGCAATCGGAGACCGAGTCACGAGCAGAACCAGCGCCACCAGCACGATCGCGATCGCCACCGGCTCGAACACACCGTGGGCGGGACCGGCGAATCCGGCCGCGAACTGGGGCACGATCTGGCCGAGCCGCCGTCCGAACGGCGAGTTATGGATCCAGTTGCCCTTGCCGGTCCCGTGCTGGCTGATGGCGAGCGGGATCAGGCCCAGGCCGCACAGGCCAACCAGCGCGAACGCGATCTGGACCGACCGGCGGCGGCGGTGGACGACGAGCAGCCAGATCGCCTCGGGCACGACCGCGAGGACCGCGTAGTAGTGGGTGGCCAGTGCAAGCCCGGATGCGATCACCCACGCGGCCAGCGCGCGCGGCGTCGGGCGCGCGCGGGCGTATGCGAACGCCAGCAGCGACACGCTCGCCATCAGCGCGAGCATCTGGTACGAGCGGGCCTCCTGCGAGTACCAGATCAGCAGCGGGCTGCAGGTGGCGAGCGCGGCGGCGATCAACCCGGCACGGCGCGAGACGAGCTTCGCCCCCGTGGCGTACACGACCGGCACCAGCAGCACCCCGCACACCGCCGAGAGTGAGCGCAGCGCCGCCTCGCCGTACCCGAACACGCGCGCCCACACCCACGCCACGCAGTAGTAGAGCGGGGGAGTGGACTCGGTCTGGGGGATCAGTCCGAGCATCTTGCCCGGAGAGAAGTGGACGAGCAGCGCGGTGTTGGCCTCGTCGAACCAGAAGCCCTGGTGCCCGAGCCGGTAGAAGCGCAACACGGCCGCGAGCACGGTCAGCGCGGCCACCGCGGTCACGGTGGGATCGGCCAGCAGCGCGCGGGTACGCGCAACCGGCGCGCGGCCCGCGGGACGGCGCAGGTCGTGTGCGGCCGTGCCGACGCTCACGGAGCGGGATGTTAGGCCCAACGACTACGCTCCAACGGCGGCGTGGCACCAGGCCCGCCGCAGCGCTTAACGAGATTTCAACGCGTGCCTACGGCGACCATACGGCCCGCAGGGCAGTATTTCTGAGTGATGCGACAAGACGCTGGCCAGATCGAGGGATCCCCGGCGCTCGCGCCCAATGGGAACGGCGCGGGCGTGCTTGCCGCGACCGCGGTCGGCGCGGGACAGGCGCAGGCAAGCGTCTCGCTTCCCGGACTGCCTTCACTCCGCCTGCCGACGCTGCACGTCCCGCAGGCACTGCGCCAACCCCGGGCGGGGCGGATCGCGCTCGCCTCGATCGTGGTCTGCCTGCTCGCATTGGTGCTGTACGCCACCGGCGGCCCCACCGTGCTCACGCCGCGCTCGAACTACTTCTTCGCGTCGTGGGAGGCGGGTCCGCTGTACGGACTCCTCAGCGGTACGCATGTCGGCGCGCACGCGGCCGGCTATGCGCTGAGCGGTCTGATCTTGATCATGCTGGCGGCCTACGGGGTGGCGCTCGCGGCCCTGCGCACGCTGTCGACGCGAATGATCGTGGCGTGCATCGTGGCCGCTCACGTGATCCTGCTACTGGGGCCGCCGTTCCAGCTCACCGACATGGGCAACTACCTCGGGTACGCGCGCCTGGGTGGACTGCACGGGCTGAACCCATACACGCACGTGATCGGCCAGGAGATGCACGACCCGGTCTACCACCTCGCCACCTGGCTCAACCTGCACAGCCCCTACGGCGAGCTGTTCACCGCGCTCACGTACCCGCTGGCCTGGCTGCCGCTCCCGGTCGCGTACTGGATCGTCAAGATCGTCACCGTCTCGCTCAGCCTCGCGTTCATCGCGCTCGTCTGCGATTGCGCGCGACGCCTGGGACGCGATCCGCGCTACGCCGCCGTGCTCGTCGGGCTCAACCCGCTTTACCTCGTGTACGCGGTCGGCGGGTTCCACAACGACTTCTTCATGCTCGTGCCCTCGACCGCCGCGATCGCGCTACTGCTGGGCCGGCGCGACCGCTCCGCCGGCGCAGTGCTGATGCTTGCCGTCGCGGTCAAGTTCACCGCCGTGCTGCTGCTGCCGTTCCTGCTCGTGGGCGCGCGAACGTCTCGGCGGCGCCGGGCCGTCATCGAGGGCGCGGTGCTCGCGGCGATCCCCCTGATCGCGATGAGCCTGGCGCTGTTCGGGCTCTCGCTGCCCAACCTGTCTCAACAGGGGACGCTGCTTACGCCGTTCAGCTTCCCGAACCTGTTCGGCTACGCGATCGGCCTCGGTGGTGGCGCGCCGGCGCTGCTGCGGCTGGCCGACGTTGTCCTCGTCCTGGTTGTCGTGTGGCTGGTGCGCCGGCGCGGTGACTGGCTGAGCCACGCCGGGTGGGCCACGGTGGCCCTGATCGCCAGCCTCGCCTGGGTCATGCCGTGGTACGTGATCTGGGTGCTGCCGCTGGCGGCGCTCGGATCGAGCGTGCGGTTGCGGCGCACGGTGCTCGCGCTCACCGTGTTCGTGGTCATCACGTTCCTGCCCTCATCGGGCAAGCTGTGGGGTCTGGCCCACTTCAACCCACTGAGTGGCTCCGCCGGCCAGTCCTCGCTGAACCTTCAGTCCAAGCTATCTTCGTATCCGTGAGGCGCCGTCCCGGCGCGCTCGCGCGCGACACCAGCGCAGACCGCTGACTGCACCGCCTCGTCGGACCGCCGGGGCACGCGTCAGGCGAAACTCCCGGCGCCGCACTGGGTTTATGCCGTGATTATTAGGATCCTGTTAGCGTCGCCCGTCGATGCGCCTTGAAATCGAGCTAATTGATGGTGGTGGAGCGGGTCCGGCATCGGATCTGCCGCCGCTTCGCGTCGAACCCCGCCGGCGGCGCCGGGTCGACCGCTTCGAGCTCGGCGTGCTGGCCGTGTTCTCCCTGCTGTCGGTGTGGGTGCTGGCCATCGACGTTTGGCGGGTCGCGTTCGACGGCGCCGTGTGGACCGGGACCGACGGCGTCTACATCGTCGACCAGATGCAGTACCTGGCGTGGATCAAGGACGCCTCGCATCACCTGCTGGTGTCGAACCTGTTCGTGCTGCGCTCGACGCCGACCGACTACTTCCAGCCGGCAGTCGCAATCTCGGGCGGACTCACCGCGCTCGGCATGGCGCCGTGGCTGTCGCTGCTCTTGTGGAAGCCGGTTGCCGTGCTCTCCTTCTTCTTCGCCGTGCGGGCGTACGCCCGCCGCAGCCTGGCCGGCGTATGGCCCCGCCGCGTCGTGCTCGTGCTGACGCTGTTCTTCGGCTCCTACACGTACTTCTACGGGAACTGGAGCGTGCTCGGCGACCTGTTCCCGGGCTTCCTGAGCTGGGGCTACGTATTCGCGCTGATGGGACTGGCCGCGATGGTGTGGGCGCTGGTGGCCTACGACGAGGCGCGCCTGAACGGCCACCGGTGGTGGCTGCCGGGCCTGCTCGGCGCACTGGCCACGCTGCTGCACCCGTGGAACGGCGAGCTCCTGGTCTTCCTGGTCGTGGCGGCCGAAGCAGTTCTCCTCGCCCTCGGGCGCTACCGGCGCGAGTACCTCAGGCTGACGGCGGTGACCTTGATCGCCACGGGCGTACCCATTCTCTATCTCGCGGTTCTCGACAAGGCGGATCTGAACTGGAACCTGGCCCAGGCAGCGAGCAAGCACAGCTTCCCCTTCACCGGGATTCTGATCGCCGTCCTGGCCTTGGTGCTGCCCGCGCTCGTCGCCTATCGCACGCGGCCGGCCACCTTCCTGGCCGCCGCCACGCGCAGCTGGCCGGTCGCCGCCTTCGGGATCTACCTCCTGTCCGGCACGAGCGTCGGGGGCGCGCCTTTGCATGCCTTCCAGGGGATCACCCTCCCGCTGGCTGTGCTGGCGGTTGAAGGGCTGCAGTTGCTCGGCTGGCGCCGCCTGCGTCACCCGATGCTGATTGGTGCGGTCGCGATCGGGCTGTTCACGATCCCCGCCGGCGTCGAGGAGCTGAAGATCGCCCACGACCTAGCGGCGCCGACGCCGGAGAACGCCAACTTCATCCGGCCTGACGAGAACGCGGCGCTCAACTACCTGGCCAGTGATAAGGAGGCGGGGAGCGTGCTCACGCGCAGCTACCTCGGCTCGGTCGTCCCCGGGCGGACCGGGCGCCACACCTACATCGGGGACTGCGAGTGGTCAGAGCCCGGCTGTCTGAACCTGACCTGGAACGCCCAGGCCCTGTTCACCGGGATGCTCTCGCAGTCCGTTGCCCGGCGATTCGTGCTCTCTAGCGGTGCCCGCTTCCTGCTCGCCGACTGCGAGACGACCGCCAACATGTCCAAGCTGCTCGGCCCGCTCATCCGCTCGACGCAAACTTTCGGCTGCGCGACCGTCTACGAGGTCGAGTAGTCAGCTGGTCCTGCGCAAGTCCGTCCTAACCCTGACCGGCCTCTGCCTGACTGGCTTCTGCCTGGCCGGCTGCGGGTCGAGTGCCCGGCCAGTGAGTGTGTTCCCCATCCCCGGAGCCCGGGTCGCTTCGCCGCAGACCCAGATCGCCTTCCGCGGAATCTCGCCCGGCCAGATCGGCCGGGTGGTCGTGACGGGCTCACGGAGCGGGCGGCACACCGGGCGGCTCGAGGCCGACTCCGACGGCCAGGGCGCGAGCTTCCTACCCGCCAAGCCGTTCGACCCGGGCGAGCTCGTCACCGTCAGGACGCGGATGGACGTCCGGGGGGTTCGTGGCGGCACGTTCCATTTCACCGTCGCCACTCCGGCCGGGGCAATTCCCTCCATGCCACTGTCGCCGGCGAGCCGGGTCCCGGGCGACGAGCTGACTTTCCAGACGCGCCCGGACCTGACCCCAGCGGCGGTCGAGATCACCAAGGCGTCCTCCAAAACGGCGGCCGGCGACATCTTCCTCACCCCTCAGCAGGGGCCAACCCAGAACGGGGCGATGATCCTCGACTCCAGCGGAAACCTAGTGTGGTTCCAACCGGTGCCGGCGGGGGACATGGCCGCCGACCTACGGGTCCAGTCGTACCACGGCGAGCCGGTGCTGACTTGGTGGCAGGGCTATTCGGGGGCGGGCATTGGCGAGGGGGAGGACGTGATCGACGACTCCTCCTACCGGCAGGTGGCGGTGGTACGCGCCGGCAACGGCCTCTACGCGGACCTCCACGACTTCGAGCTCACCAAGCAGGGCGCCGCCCTGATCACCGCGTATTACCCGGTCTACTGGAACGCCTCGTCGGTCCATGGAGCCACCCGCCAGATCGTGCTCGACTCCGTCGTTCAAGAGATCGACATCAAGACCGGACTGGTGCTCTACCAGTGGGACAGCCTTGACCACGTGCCGCTCTCGGACAGCTACGAGATCATGCCCAAGTCCGCCGGATCGCCCTTTGACTATTTCCACGTCAACTCGGTCCAGCAAGCCGCGAACGGCGACCTCATCATCTCGGGTCGCAACACCTCAGCCGCCTACGAGATCGACCCGCGCACCGGCGCGATTGTCTGGACCCTCGGCGGCAAGGACTCCACCTTCAAGCTCGGAGCCGGCGTGCAGTTCGCCTTCCAGCACGACGTTCGGGTGCACACGAAAGGCCACCCCAACGTGACCCTGTTCGACGACGGGGGCGGGCCCCCTCGAGTACATGCCCAGTCGCGCGCCATCCGGGTGCGGATTGACGGCAAGGAGAAGACGGCCACGCTGGTCGCCCAGGACCTGCACGCACCGGCGCTCACGGCGAGCTTCGAAGGCAACGTCCAGGCGCTCCGGGACGGCGACGAGTTCGTCGGCTGGGGGCAGCAGCCTTACTTCAGCGAGTTCGACTCGACCGGCCGGATGGTGTTCGACGGCCGGTTCGTGGGCAACAACTCGAGCTACCGCGCGTACCGCTTCCCATGGACCGGGACACCTCGGACCCGACCGTCCGTCGCGGCCCTGGCGAGCGGCGCGACCACGAATGTCTACGCCAGCTGGAACGGCGCCACCGAGGTGAGCTCCTGGCGGGTGCTGGCCGGTGCCTCGTCGAGTGCCGTGCAAGCCGTGGCGACCGCGCCGAAGCAGGGTTTCGAGACGCAGATCCCGATCCGCTCGGAGCCGTACGTCGCGGTTCAGGCGCTGAACCGCGCCGGCCGGGTGCTGTCCACCTCCGCGACCGTTGCCGCGAAGTGAGCGACACGGAGCCCCGCCCAAACGGCCACCTCTGGCACACTGCCGCTCCCATGCGGCTCTTCGCCCTGCGTGGCGCCAACACCGTCACCGCCAACGAAGCCGCAGAGATCCTGTCGGCCACCGACGAGCTGATGCGCGAGCTGATGGAGCGCAACTCGCTCGAGCCCGAGGCGATGGTGAGCTGCATCTTCACCCTGACCGACGATCTCAACGCCGAGTTTCCGGCGGTCGCCGCGCGGAACCTGGGGTTGAGCCGGGTGCCGCTGCTGTGCTCGCGCGAGGTTCCGGTGCCCGGTTCCCTGCCGCGGGTGATCCGGGTGCTGATCCACTACTACGCGCCCGAGGACCACGAGCCGTATCACGTCTACCTGCGCGAGGCCCGAGTACTCCGGGCGGATCTCGAGTCGGCCCAGTAAAGCCCTGGGGCTAACCTAGGCCGGCCATGCCGATCGAGTTCGCAGCGCGCACCCGCCGGATCCCCGTGTACCCGCTGGCTGCCGGCTACGACCTGGGCGCGGACGTGGCCATGCTCGCCTCAAACGAGTCGTGCTTCGCGCCGCTGCCCTCGGTCGTCGAGGCCGCTGGCCGCGTGATCGCGGGCGCTCACCGCTACCCCGACCCGTCCTACTCGCCGCTGCGCCGGGCCCTGGCAGACCGCTACGGGATCCCGCCCCAGCGGATCGCCCTGGGCAACGGATCGTGCGACATCCTGCTGCACGCGGGCGAGGCGCTGCTCGAGCCGGGGGCGGAGATCGTCTACGCCTGGCCCGCGTTCAGCGTCTACCCGCACCTGGCCGCCGCCTCGGGCGCGCGGGCGATCGAGGTGGCGCTCGACGATGAGGACCGCCACGACCTCGACGCGATCGCGGCCGAGGTCACGGTCGCGACTCGGCTGGTCCTGATCTGCAATCCCAACAACCCGACCTCCACCGCGCTCGGGCTGGAGGAGATCGACGCGTTCCTGAAGCGCATCCCCGGCCACGTGTGCGTGATCCTCGACGAGGCGTACTGCGAGTTCGCGCTGGCTCTGGGGGACACGTACGCGTCACTGGAGCTGCTGCGCAAGTACGCCAACCTGGTGCTGCTGCGGACCTTCTCCAAGGTGTACGGGCTCGCCGGTCTGCGGGTCGGGTACGCGTTGTGCGCAACCGAGGACTTCCGGATCGCGGTCGACCAGGTTCGCCAGCCCTTTTACCTGAACGCGGCCGCGCAGGCGGCGGCGGTTGAGGCCCTGCGCCACCAGGACGAGGTCGAGCGCCGCGTTACCGAGACAATCGCCGAACGGCTCGAACTCGAGGAGCGGGTGCGCGCGCTTGGGTTGTGGGCGGCGCGCTCGGATGCGAACTTCATCTGGCTGCATCTGCCCGAGGGGGTCGTCGAGGCCGAAGTGGTTTCCGGGCTGCGGGACCGTGGGGTCCTGGTTCGCGCCGGGGCGGCTCTCGGGCGAGACGGATCGCTACGCGTGACCGTGGGAACGCCGGCTGAGAACGAACGGTTCGGCGACGCCCTGGCGGACGTCCTGCGAGGGGTGTGATGACTTAACCCCGCTATAGGGGGTTAAGTCATCACGCCCCTTGGCGATGCGGCGTCGGTCTGGTACAACACGATCGCGATGAGTACCGGTAGCCGCACTTCCTTCTCGGACCGCGGCTATTCGTACGTTTACGCCTGGCGATTTAGCTAGGCGCTCGGCTGGGCTGGGCGGGGTTCCCAGTCTCGCCCGCGAGGATTTGGGACCCACCCACCCCTTGCGCCACCGCCGAGCCGAGCGCCGAAAAACCCCCCGGTCGGGTGAAACCCGCCGCCCCCGCTTTCGTACAGTTTCCAGGCATCAGAGAGGACTGAAGAGATGATGATCGTGATGAAACCGACGGCCACCGAGCAGGAGGTGGCGGCCGTTGTCGAACGAGTCAGGAGTGTCGGAGCCCGCACCCACATCAGCCAGGGTGAAGAGGTGACCGTGATCGGCGCGATCGGAGACCGCGAGCACGTCGCACGACTCGAGCTCGAGGGGTACGCCGGCGTCGATCGTGTGGTGCCGATCCTCAAGCCGTACAAGCTCTCCTCGACTCAGTTCAAGCACGGCGAGCGGACCGTGCTCGACATCGCCGGGCGCAAAGTGGGCGGGGGCAACTTCGCGATGATTGCCGGGCCGTGCACGGTCGAGTCGCGCGAGCAGACGCTCGAGACCGCCCGGATCGTTCGTGACGCGGGCGCCACGCTGTTCCGTGGTGGCGCGTACAAGCCGCGCACCTCGCCCTACGCCTTCCAGGGCCTCGGTCAGGAGGGCCTGCGGCTGCTCGCCGAGGCCAAGGCCGAGACCGGGCTCCCGATCGTCACCGAGCTCATGGACCAGCGTGACCTCGATCAGGTGCTCGAGGTGGCTGACGTGATCCAGATCGGCGCGCGCAACATGCAGAACTACTCGCTGCTGGCCGAGGTCGGTCGCTCCGGCCGCCCGGTGCTGCTCAAGCGCGGGCTGTCGGCGACGCTCGAGGAGCTGCTGATGGCGGCCGAGTACGTGCTCAAGGAGGGCAACCCGTCGGTGATGCTGTGCGAGCGCGGCATCCGCACGTTCGAGACCGCCTACCGCTTCACGCTTGACCTGATGGCCGTGCCCGTGCTCAAAGAGCTCAGCCACCTGCCCGTGATCGTCGATCCGAGCCACGCCGCCGGGCGGCGCGACCTGGTGCTACCGCTGTCGCTGGCGGCCGCGGCCGCCGGCGCCGACGGGATCATCGTGGAGGTGCATCCGCAACCGGACCAGGCGATCTGCGACGGGCCGCAGCAGCTGGTGGCCGACGAGTTCCCCGAGTACATGGCGCGCGTACTGGCCGCCGCCGAGGTCGCGGGCAAGGCGCTGGCTGCCGTTTGAAACTCGCCCTGATCGGCGTCGGGCTGATCGGCGGCTCGATCGGGCTCGCCGCCAAGAACCGTCTCGACGCCACGGTCGCGGGCTACGACAACGACGCGAGCGCGCTGGAGCTCGCGCGCGAGCTGGGTGTGATCGACGAGCCCGCGGCCTCCATCGCCGAGGCGGTGGCCGACGCCGACGCGGTGTTCGTCGCCGTCCCGGTCGGGGGCCTGCCGGCCGCCATCCGCGCCGCGCTGGACGCCGCCCCCGCGACGTGTGTGGTCAGCGATGTCGGCTCGACCAAGCGCGCCGTCGTGGCCGCGCTCGACGGGGGTGGGCGGGAATCCCAATTTGTCGGAGGGCATCCGCTGGCCGGCGCCGAGACGGCCGGCGTGAGGTACGCCCGCGAGGACCTGTTCGACGGTGCCACCTGGTATCTCACCCCGACGCCGACCACTTCGGGCATCCTGTACGAGCGCCTGCACCGGTTGCTGCGCACGCTCGGGGCGCGGCCGGTGGCGATCGAGCCCGAAACGCACGACACCATCCTGGCCACCGTCTCCCACCTGCCCCACGTGTTCGCCAACGTGCTCGTTGCCCAGGCCGCTCAGACGCTTCAGGCCGGCGGCGAACGTCTCCCCGCCACCGGCCCGAGTTTCCGCGACGCCACCCGGGTGGCGGGTGCGCCGAGCGCGATCTGGACCGACATCTACGTTTCCAACCGGGATGCGCTGACCGCGGGGATCGATGACACGATCGCGCGGCTGTCGGCTGTGCGCGACGCCCTCGCCGCGGCGGATGCCGGTCGTATCGCCGACTGGAACGACGCCGCCGCCGAGGACCGCCGCCGCCTGCTCGAGGCGCAGCTCGCCGGCGGCCCGTTGTTCGAGCTGCGGGCATCCGTGCCCAACCAGCCGGGCGTGGTCGCCCAGCTCGCGCTCGAGCTCGGACGTGCCGGCGTCAACATCACCGACATGGCGCTGTACCCCGCCCCGGACATGAGCGAGGGCGTGGTCGCGATGTGGATCGCCGGCGAGGAGCAGGCGGAGCGCGCCGAGGAGCTCGTGGGCAAGCTTGGATTCCCGGTGGCGCGAGCGTGAACGCCCGCTTCGAGCCGTCCGGGCCGCTGCGGGGGGCGATTCGTGTCTCGGCCGACAAGTCGATCTCGCACCGCGCCGCGATCGTCGGCGCGATGGCCTCCGAGCCGGTCCGCGTCCGCAACTACCTCGACGCGGCCGACACGCGCTCCACGCTGTGCGCGGTCCAGCAACTGGGCGCGATCGTCGAGCCGCGCGGCGATGAGCTCCTGATCCGCGGCTGCGGGCTGCGCAATGCGCTCTCGCCGGCCAACCCGATCGACGTCGGCAACGCCGGCACGCTGATGCGCCTGCTCCCGGGCTGGCTGTCCTTCCAACAGGGGCTGAGTTTCATGCTCGACGGGGACGAGTCGATCCGGCGCCGCCCGGTGGACCGGATCGCCGAGCCGCTGCGACTCATGGGGGCGCGGATCGAGGCCCGCGAGGGCAGGTTTCCGCCCTTCACCGTGCACGGCGCCGCCCTCGCCGGCATCGCCTACGACCTACCGGTGGCGAGCGCACAGGTCAAGTCGTGCGTGTTGCTGGCGGGGTTGGTGACCGACTCGACCACGGTGATCGAGCCGGTGCCGAGCCGCGATCACACCGAGCGGATGCTCGCTGCCGCGGGCGCCCCCGTGCGACGGGAGGGCTCTGCCGACGCCGGGTATCGCACCACCGTCGGCAACACCGACGAGCTCGAACTCGCGCAGGTCGAGGTGCCGGGGGACCTGTCCTCGGCGGCGTTCCTGATCGCCGCCGGCGTCCTCGTCCCCGGGTCGCGGCTCCTGCTCGAGCGCGTAGGGGTGAACTGGACCCGCGCGGGCTTTCTGCGCATCCTGGAGCGGATGGGCGCGATCGTGCTCTCCGATGCCGAGCCGCCGGGGACCTTCGCGCCGCACGAGCCGGTGGCGGACATCGACGTCCGCAACGCTCCGATCGTGGGGACGACCGTGGAGGCCGACGAGGTGCCGCTGGCGATCGACGAGCTGCCGCTGGTCGCGCTGCTGGGGTGCTTTGCCGAAGGGGACACGCTCGTGCGCGGGGCCGGGGAGCTGCGGGTGAAGGAGTCCGACCGGATCGCATCCGTGGTCGACGGTCTTCGCGGACTGGGCGCCCGGATCGAGGCGCTCCCGGACGGGTTCGTCGTCACCGGGACGGGCCGGCTGGAGGGCGGCGTGCTCGACGCCCACGGCGATCACCGGCTGGCGCTGCTCGGCGCGGTCGCGGGGCTGGCCTCCGAGCGCGGCGTGGAGGTGGTGGGAATGGAGGCAGCCGAGGTGTCGTATCCCGGCTTCGCCGAGGACGTGTCGGGGTTGGCATCGTGACCGTCGTGGCGATCGACGGCCCGGCCGGCGCGGGCAAGTCGTCGGTCGCGCGGGCGCTCGCCGAGCGGCTCGGGTTCACCTACCTCGACACCGGCGCGATGTACCGCGCGGTCGCGCTGGCGGCGATGGAGCGCGGTGTCGATCCGGGTGAGATCGCGGGGTCGCTGACGATCGAACCGGGAGAGCGGACGCTGTTGGACGGCCGCGACGTGAGCGCCCAGATCCGCACGCCGGAGGTGTCGGAGGCGGCGTCGCGCGCCGCCGCGGACCCGGCCGTGCGCGAGGCTGTCGCCGCGGGCCAGCGGCGCCGGCTCGAGCATGGCAACTGGGTGGCCGAGGGACGCGACATCGGCACGGTCATCGCCCCGGACGCCGAGGTCAAGGTGTTCCTGACCGCCGACCCGGCCGAGCGCGCGCGCCGGCGAGCGGTCCAGCTCGGCGTCGATCCGGCGACCGTCCTGGCCGAGCAGACGATCCGGGACGAACGTGATCGGACCCGTGAGCACTCGCCGCTCGCTCCCGCTGCGGGGGCGGTGGAGCTCGACACGACCGGGATGACGCTCGATGAGGTCGTCGACGGGATCGCTGAGCTGGTGCGCGGCAGGACCACTGGCTAGCCTGAGATTCGCCATGAAGGTCGCGATCGTCGGATACCCCAACGTCGGCAAGTCCTCGCTGGTCAACCGGCTCACCGAGTCGCGCGAGGCGGTCGTGCACGAGCAACCCGGGGTCACGCGCGATCGCAAGGAGATCCGCACCGATTGGAACGGCCGCTCGCTGACGCTGATCGACACCGGTGGGGTCGACCTCGACGACCGGGCCGAGCTGGCGGCGCAGGTGCACGATCAGGTGCGGGCAGCGCTTGCCGACGCCGACGTGGCCGTGCTTGTCGTCGATGCCAAGGCCGGGATGCGGCCCGGGGATCATGAGGTGGCCGATCTGCTCCGGCGCTCGCCGCGGCCGGCGATCGTGGCTGCGAACAAGGTCGACACGGTCCGCGACGTGCCGCTCGCTGCGGAGTTTCACGCTCTGGGGCTGGGCGACCCAATCGCGGTGTCGGCCGCCCAGGGCCTGGGCACGGGTGACCTGCTCGACCGGATCGTGCAGCTGGCTCCGGAGGGATCGGACGAGGAGGATCAGGACGAGGACGTCGTGCGCCTCGCCGTGATCGGTCGCCCGAACGTCGGGAAGTCCTCGCTGGTCAACAAGTTCGCCGGCGCCGAGCGGGTGATTGTCTCGCCGCTGGCGGGAACGACTCGCGACGCGATCGACCTGCCGATCGAGTTCGAGGGTCGCCGGCTGATCCTGGTCGACACGGCCGGCCTGCGCCGGGCCGGGAAGGTGGGGGAGTCACTCGAGTACTACACGTCGCTGCGCTCGCGCCGCGCGGCCGAGCGAGCCGACGTGGCGCTCGTGGTGTGTGACGCGACCGAGGGGATCACCGCCCAGGACCTCCGCGTGGCCGAGCTGGCCATGCGCAGCGGCTGCGCCACCGCACTGGTGCTCAACAAGTGGGACATCGCCGACGGCGTCGACCTGGACCACGAGCGCGCGCGGGCGCATCAGAAGCTCCGACTCCGCCCCCGGGTACTGACCGCAAGCGCCAAGACGGGGCGCAACATGCAGCGGCTACTGGCCGAGGCGATCGCGCTGGCCGACCGCCGCGGCGCGCGGATCCCCACGCCGCAGCTCAACCGCTTCCTCTCCGACGTGACGGCGGCCCGCCAGCCTCCGGTCGGGGGACAGGCCCGCGGCGGGCACCGCCTCAAGCTGCTGTTCATGGCCCAGACCGGCGAGCGCCCGCCTCGGTTCGCGATCCAGGTCAACTCGCGTGGCCGCGTGACCCGGGATTACGCCTACTTCATCGAGAACCGCCTGCGCGAGCGATACCACTTCGAAGGCGTCCCGGTGATCATCGACTTCGTCGAGCGCAGCGAGCGCCGCGCACCTGGCGGCCGTCGGCGCGCGGCCGCCGCCTGAGCCCCGGAACCGGCGCAAAACCTGCCCAACAATGCTTCAGTGATGGGCGTCGATGTCTGCCCTCACGCCACCCCGATCGACGCCCACCGCCCGGGGCAACCGGCGATGGGTGCCGCGGGTCTCGCCACCGCCCGCGCCGGTGGCCCGCCGCCGCCGTCGGCTGCTGGCCCTGGCCGTCGTTGGCGTCCTGCTCGCCCTGGCCAGCGCCGGCTGGCTCGTGCTCGGGGGGTCCGGTACGGAGCCGCCGGCCACCGGCGCCGCCCGCGTGGTTCCGGCCGACGTGCTCGCCTACGTGCACCTGTCCACCGACCCGTCGCGGCCGGCCGTGCAGGCAGCGCGCCGCCTGGCCAGCCGGTTCCCCGGCTACCCGCTTCTCTACGCGGCGCTCGTGAACCGCGTGGACAGCGCCCTGGGCAGCGGGGGCAATGTCGACTTCGACTCGCAGGTACGGCCGTGGCTGGGCAAGGAAGCGGCACTGGCGGTGCTCCCGAGCACGGGCGCGAGCGCGCCGACGCTGCTCGTCCTCGACGTCGCCAATCGCGTCCGCGCGCAAGCGTTCCTGAGCTCGGCGGGCACGGCATCCGCCGGCGACTACGACGGCGTCCGACTGCTCGCCTACCCCTCGGGCAGCGAGATCGCGCTCGTCGGGCATTACCTCGTCGCCGGCCCGAGCAGCGGTGTCCGGGCCGCGATCGCCGCAGCGCGCGGACGGGCGCCGTCGCTGGCCGCTAACGCCGCCTACGAGCACGCGGCGGCAAGCGAACCGGCGGGCCGGGTGCTCGACGCCTACCTGCCGGCGGCTGGGATCACGCGCCTGCTGTCGGGCCGGACCGGGTTGGCCGGGGCGATCGGGCTGCTACTCGACCGCCCGGGGACCGTCGGTACCGCGCTCTCGCTCTCGCCCGCCTCGTCCGGCGCGCAGGTGCTCATCCATAGCGTGATGAGTGCCGCCGCCACGCGGAGCGCGGTCTCATTCACGCCGACCCTCCAATCGGTCCTGCCCGCCGGCTCGACGCTGATGCTCGACGTGCGCGGCCTGGACCGGGTGGCTCCCGAGCTCCTGAAGGCGGGTGCGCTCGCCGGAATCGGCGCCAACGTGGGCCCGTTGCTCGGTCGCCTGGGAGCGGCGCTCACCGCGCAGGGCGTGAACGTCCGGAGTGTGCTCTCGGTCTTCGACGGCGAGACCGCGGTGGCGCTCTCGCCTGGACCTTCGCCGGCTCTGCTGATCGTGGCTCGGGTGGGCAACCAGGCGGCGGCGCAGGGCGAGCTCGCGTCGCTGGAGGGCCCGCTCACCTCGCTCTTCACACCCTCGAGCGGCTCGATCGCAGGTCAGGTGCCGGAGCTCGCCGACGCTCAGATGGCGGGCACCACGGTGCACGAGCTCCAGCTCGGGCCCGGCCTGCAGGTCGACTACGGGGTGTTCGACGGGCTGGCGGTCGTGTCGACGAGCGTCCAGGCGATCGAGGGGGTGGCGCAGCGCAGCCACGCGCTGTCCGATGAGGCTGCCTACCACGCGGTGCTTCCGGCCGGGTCGGGCCAGGTGTCCTCGCTACTCTTTGGCGACTTCACCAATCTCCTAAGCCTCGGGGCGCAGACGGGATTGACGAGCGGCGTGCGAACGCGCGAGCTGCTGCCGGACCTCTCGAAGATCCGCGCGATCGGTCTGAGCTCGACGAGTCAGGGGAGGGACACGACGACGGAGCTGACGTTCGAGATCCAATGAGCATGCTGGCTGACAACGAGTTTCTGTTCACCTCGGAGTCGGTGACCGAGGGTCATCCCGACAAGGTCGCCGATCAGATCTCCGATGGGGTGCTGGATGCGGTGCTGCGCGACGACCCGGCGGGCCGGGTGGCGTGCGAGACGCTTGTCAACACGGGGCTGGTGGTGGTCTCAGGGGAGATCACGACCACGACCTACGTTGACATCCAGGACGTGGCGCGGGACACGATCAAGCGGATCGGCTACACGAACGCCGAGTACGGCTTCGACTATCACACCTGCGCGGTCATCAACGCGATCGACAAGCAGTCGCCGGACATCGCCCAGGGGGTGGACCGGGCCTGGGAGTCGCGCGTCGATCCCGGCGATGACGACGAGCTCGACCTGGCCGGCGCGGGTGATCAGGGAATGATGTTCGGCTACGCGTCCAACGAGACCGAGGAGCTGATGCCGCTGCCGATCTCGCTGGCGCACAAGCTGGCCAAGCGGCTGGCCGACGTGCGGCGGGCGGAGATCCTGCCCTACCTGCGTCCGGACGGCAAGACGCAGGTGACCGTGCGCTACGTGGACGGCCGCCCGGCCGAAATCGAGAAGGTGCTGATTTCGACCCAGCATCGTGACGGCGCCGAGTCGCTGTTGAAGGACGACCTGTGGGAGCAGGTCGTCCAGCCGGTGGTGCCGGAGGAGCTCTACGACGCGCGCAAGCTGCACCGCGCACTGCTGGTCAACCCGACGGGCCGGTTCGTGATCGGCGGGCCGATGGGCGACTGCGGGCTCACCGGACGCAAGATCATCGTCGACACGTACGGCGGCATGGCCCGTCACGGCGGCGGCGCGTTCAGCGGCAAGGATCCGTCGAAGGTCGACCGGAGCGCCGCGTACGCCGCCCGCTACGTGGCCAAGAATCTGGTCGCGGCCGGGCTCGCGGACCGGCTCGAGGTGCAGGTCGCGTATGCGATCGGGGTCGCGCATCCGGTGTCGGTGATGGTCGAGACCTTCGGGACCGAGAAGATCGGGCGCTCGCGGATCCTCGAGCTGATCGGCGAGCACTTCGACCTGCGCCCAGGCGCGTTTCGCCAGTACCTGCGCCTGCATCGCCCGATCTACCAGAAGACCGCGGCGTACGGTCACTTCGGTCGCGAGGACCACGACTTCACGTGGGAGCGGACCGACAAGGCGGCCGCGCTGCGCGAAGCCGCCGGGTTGGGCGCCACTGCGGTCCAGTCCTAGCGCCGCCGGCTACGCCTGGCTGCCCGCCCGCGGCCCATAACCCGTAACTCGCCGCCCTCCCGGCGATGAATTCCTGTCAGTCGCGTATGTGGGCCAGGGCAGCGAACTCGGCAAATGCGGGTGGCCGAGTTCGGACTTATGGGCCGGGGCCACTCACACCTGGGGGTGGGTGAGCCGGAGGTCGTGCAGCGCCCGGTCGACGGTGCGGACGATCTGGCGGGGGTTGTCGACGCCCCGGAATCTGAAGTCGTAGGCGGCGCCCCCGGCCGTGTCGAAGTCGACCGTCCCCACCCGGCACAGGCGCTCGAGCGGGCGCTGGAGCGAGTTCACGTTCTGCACGCGCTCGAGCCGGGTCTCGTGCATCTCGCGTGAGATGAGGCCGGAGGTGATCGTCAGGCGCCGGTTGGTGATCGTGTAGGTGATCGTGATCCGCCGGAACAGCCCCCATAGCAGTACGACCAGGAAGATCACCGCCACCGCCGCGCCGACCCATCCGGTCTGGACGTGCTTGTTGGCGATCCTGGTGACCAGCCCGGCGATGACGCCGGCGAGCACCGCCGCGATCAGGCCCCGCAGGTAGAACGCGAGCATCGACCGCCACGATGGGTGGCCGTGGAAGAACACCTCTTCTCCGGGCTCCAGGTCCACCGCCCAGAGAGCGTATCGCCGGTTCGTCAGCTCCCGATAAGCAGCGCGAGCAGGGCAACCACGACAGCCAGCACCGCCAGCAGCCCGGCGAGTGGCGCGGGCTCGCTCTCCGCGCGCTGCTCACGCGGCGCCAGCGCGAACCAAGCCACCACCGGAGCGCCGCCCACCGCGCAGGCGCATGCCCAGCCGCGCTTGCCCGCCCGCTCGGCGGCGACCGTGCCGAGCCCGCGCGAGCACGCCTCGAGCGCGATCGCCAGCCCGAGCACCGGCCGCCCGGCACCGAGCGCCACGACCACCACCGCGAGGTAGAGCTCTGCGACCAGCACCGCGGCGAGCGCCATCCCGGCCACGAGGCCGAGGCCCTGCTGGACCGCCGGCGCGACCGGTGTGCGCTCGACGCTAACGCGGCTCCACTCGGCCGCGCTTGGGTCAGGGGCGTGGGAAGAAACTGTCCCCATGCTGAAGTTTCTTCCCGAACGACTCGGTTCGCGTGGCCGGGAGGGCGGACGCGGACCGTGCTCGAGATCTGACAGCTGGCGCGCCAACCCGTCCTGCACCGCCTCGCGGTCGCTGCCCAGCAGGACCGGGTCGAGCGTCAGCAGGCCCAGTCCGTGGGCGGGGATCAGCTCGCGGTAGACGGCTTCGTGGGGCGCCGGCGACGGCCGGCACAGGACCACCAGCCGCGAGCGCGGGTAGTAGGCGTCGACCGCGAGCCACTGTCCCGCGCCTGCGCCGGGAGCGCGCAGCCAGCCGAACAGGTGCGAGCGCCGCCCGGCCTCGCCGAGCAGACGGTCGCAAATCGACAGGATCGTCGCGGCCGGAAGACCATCCTGGTCACGGTCGCTCTTCGAACCCTGGCGCGCGTTCTCGGGAAGACGATCGACCGTCATCCTGGCCTGACTTTACCCTGCAAGGCCCCTATGCACTCCAACTTGTCCGCACTGCCGCTGATCGCCCGTGTCGAACCGCTGACCCGCACGCGCGCGGTCAAGGGGCCATTCGACTACCGGCTCCGCCCGGACCAGGCCGACGTGGGCGTCGGCGCGCTGCTGCGAGTCCCGTTTGGACGCCAGACCACACTGGGCGTGGTGCTCGAGCTGGCGCGGGAATCTGAGCTCGAGCCCGAGCGGCTCCTCGTGCCGGATGCGGTGCTGGCGCCCGGGGTCGGTCCCGACCTGGTCGAACTCGCGGGCTGGATCGCGGAGCAGTACTGCTCGACGCCGGCCCGGGCGCTCGGGCTGGTCCTGCCGCCCGGCTTCGCGTCCGGCCGCGGGCGCCAGCGGGTGCTGGTGGCCGAGCTGACCGAGGCCGGGCGGAGCGCGCTGGAGGATGACACGCGTCTCACCGACCGCCAGCGCGCGACCCTCGAGCGCCTGGAACGCGAGGGCGCCGCCCCGGCGGCGGCGCTCGGGAGCGGCACGGCCCGCCGCCTGGAGGGGCGCGGCCTGGTTGCGCTGCGCCGGGACATCCGGGCGCGGCGGCCGGCGACGGTGGCGGTCGGGCGACGCCTCGACACGCCACCGTCGCTGAGCGCTGAGCAATGCGATGCGCTCGATGCTGTCCTGGCGGCCTTGCGGGGCGACGGGGACGCCGACGCGGGGGCGGGGAGGCGATTCCTGCTCCACGGCGTGACCGGATCGGGCAAGACCGAGGTCTACCTCCAGGCGGTGCAGGCGACCCTGGAGGCCGGGCGGACCGCGATCGTGCTGGTCCCCGAGATCGGGCTCACCCCGCAGACGGTCGGCCGCTTCCAGGCGCGGTTCGGCGACGTCGTCGCGGTGCTCCATTCCGGGCTCGGGCAGGGCGAGCGCCACGACGAGTGGCTGCGGCTGCGCACCGGCGAGGCGCGCGTTTGCGTCGGCCCGCGCTCAGCCGTGTTCGCGCCGCTGCAAGACATCGGCCTGATCGTGGTCGACGAGGAGCACGACGCCTCCTACAAGCACGAGGGTGACCCGCGCTACGACGCCCGCACGGTCGCGATCCGTCGGGCTGAGCAGCACGGGGCGGTGCTGCTCGCCGGCTCAGCGACGCCCCGGCCGGAGAGCGCGGTCACGCTGATGCGCCTGCGGCTGCCGCACCGGATCGACGGCCGCGCCCTGCCGCCGGTCGAGCTGCTCGACATGCGAGGGCGACATCGTTCGCTGCACCCCCGGACGCGGATGGCGCTGGCCGACGTGCGAGCCGCCCGCGGCAAGGCGATCGTCCTGCTCAACCGTCGCGGCTGGTCGAACTTCCTCTCCTGCCGTGGCTGCGGCCACGTGTGGATGTGCCCCAACTGCGAGGTGGCACTCGTGCTCCACCGTGCCCAGGGCACCCTCGCCTGCCATCACTGCGGTCATCGCCGGCGGGTGCCGGAGCGCTGCGGTGAGTGCGGCTCGATCGCGGTGGCGCGCCATGGTGCCGGCACCGAGAGCGTCGAGCACGAGCTGGGCGAGGCGTTCGGGCCGGAGCTCCCCGTGTTCCGGCTCGACGCTGACGTCACTTCCGGCAAGGACGGCCTGGCCAGGACGCTGGCACGGTTCGAGGCGGCGCCGTGCGGCGTACTGCTCGGGACCCAGATGGTGGCCAAGGGGCACGACTTCGCTGACGTGGCCCTCGGTGTCGTGCTCGACGCCGACCAGACGCTCCGCTTCCCGGACTTCCGCGCCGAGGAGCGGACGTTCGCGCTGGTCACACAGCTCGCCGGGCGGGTGGGGCGCAGCAACAGCCCCTCGCCCGCTCACGTCCTGGTCCAGACGCTGGCGCCTGACGCGCGCTCGCTCGGGCTGGCCGCGCGGCACGATTCCGACGCGTTCATCGCCGAGGAGCTCCGGCGTCGCGAGCTGCTCGGCTATCCGCCATTCGGATCACTGATCAGGGTGGTGTGCTCATGCGAGGACGCCGAGGCGGCACTTGCGCTTGCCACCCGTCTGCACGGGCTGATCACGCCGGCCGGCGGGACCGTGCTCGGGCCCGCGCCGCTGTTCCGCCTGCGGGGCCGCTCGCGGAGCCAGCTGGTGATCAAGTGCACCGACCGCCTGGCGATGGTGCGCGCCGTGGGCGCCGCCATTGATGCGTGCGCGGCCGATGCCGGCCGGCGCGCGGTGAGCGTCAGCGTCGACGTCGACCCGCAGTGAGCCCGTGCGGTGAGACACTAAGCTCAAAGCGTGTCCTCTGAGCGCACCTATACCGAGGCGGAGACCGAGCCGCACGAGGGCCTCGAACCTGAGCCCGAGGCGGGAGTCGAGCCCGATCCTGAGCCCGAACACGAGCTCGATCCAGAAACCGCGGCCCGGCGTGACGCCGCGCTGGCGCAGATTCGCACTTTCGGCGACCCCGTCTTGCGCACCAAGGCGCGGCCGATCGATCGCTTCGACGACGAGTTGCGGGAGGAGGTCGTGCGGATGGGGCAGCTGATGGACGACGCGATCGGCGTCGGTCTGGCGGCAACGCAGGTGGGTGTCGTGCACCGGCTGCTCGTCTACCGCGTCCAGCAGAACGGCCAGCTCGCAGCGCTGATCAACCCCGAGATCGAATGGAAGGGCCGCGACAGCGAGACCATGGAGGAGGGGTGCCTCAGCCTGCCGCGCGTGCTGGTCGACGTCGACCGCCCGGTGCACGTGCGCGTGCGGGCCCAGAACGAGTTCGGCGAGCCGATCCTGATCGAGGCCTCGGGGCTCGAGGCGCGGGTTATCCAGCACGAGATCGACCATCTCGACGGGGTGCTGATCCTCGACCGGACCTCGCGCGACCAGCGCAAGGAGGCGATGCGCGTTCTGCGCGAGGGCCAGCAGGCCGCCTAGCGGGCGCGTCTCCGGCCGACGCGGCGCGCGATCCCGGCTACCCCGACTTAGTGCGGACCGTTTACCTCGGTACCTCGGAGTTCGCCGCGGCGGTGCTGCGCCGCCTGGCCGACTCGTCCCACCGCCCAGTGCTGGTCGTGACCCGGCCCGATCGGCCCCGCGGGCGCGGTCGCAAGCTGGCCTCGCCACCGGTGGCCGAGGCCGGGCGCGAGCTGGGGATCGCGGTCGAGCAGCCGGCCTCGGTCAACGATGACGCGACCCTGCGCACGATCCAAGCCGCGGAGCCCGACGCCGTGTGCGTGTGCGCGTTCGGGGCGCTGATCACCGAGCCGCTGCTGTCGCGATTCGAAATGCTGAACGTCCATCCGTCGCTGCTGCCGCGCTGGCGCGGCGCGGCGCCGGTCGAGCGGGCGATCATGGCCGGCGATCAGCAGACCGGGGTGTCGATCATGCGTCTGGCGGCCGGGCTGGACAGCGGGCCGGTGTGCGCCCAGGCGAGCGAGCCGATCGGGGCTGAGGACACTTACGGGACCCTGGCCGCCCGGCTCGAGGAGCTGGGGGCGGATCTGCTCGTCCGGACCCTCGATGCGACGCCCCCGTGCGTCGAGCAGGAAGAGGCCGGCGTGACCTACGCGGCGAAGATCGAGCCGACCGATCGGGAGCTCGATCCGAGCCGGTCCGCGGTCGAGCTCGAGCGTGTCGTGCGCGCGTTGACGCCGCACATCGGGGCGTACGTGGTACTCGAGGACTCGACGCGTCTGGGCGTGAGCGCCGCGCGCGTGCTCGTCGACGATCGCCCGCCCACCCCGCCGGCCGGCGTGGTGTCGCTCGCGGGGCCGCGGCCCGTGCTCGGCTGTGCCGAGGGCGCCCTCGAGCTGCTCGTCGTCCAGCCGCCGGGGCGTCGGCCGATGCCCGGCGAGGACTACCTCCGGGGCCGGCGTTCGTAGATGACAAACCCGTCCGCCGCCCGCGCCTGTGGCCGCGTCTCCCCGGCGCGCGCGTGCGCCCTGCGCGTGGTTCGCCGGGTGTTCGAGCAGGGCGCCTACGCCGACCGCGCACTCGTCTCGGAGGCGGCCGAGCTCGAACCGCGCGACCGGGCGCTGGCCATGGCCCTCAGCTATGGGACCGTGCAGCGGCGGGCCACGCTCGACCACGTCGCCGGGCAGCTCGTCAAACGCCCGCTTGGTCGGCTCGATCCGCCGGTGCTGGCGATTCTGCGTGTGGGCCTGTTCGAGCTCCTGTATCTCGGCGGTGCCGCCGACTACGCCGTAGTGAACGAGATGGTCGAGCTGGCCAAGGAACAGTGCTCGCGCGGCGCCGGGCTGGTCAACGCCGTACTGCGCCGGGGCGCGCGAGATGGGCCGGACATGCTCGAGCGCCTGAATGACGACACGGCGGAGTCGGCGGCGGTGTTTCACTCCGTGCCTGGCTGGCTGGCCAGCAAGTGGTGGGAGGAGCTGGGCCCCGAGGAGGCGCGAGCCCTCATGCAGGTGGTCAACGAGCCGGCCGAGTCGGCGCTCAGGGTCAACACCCTCGTGGCCACGGTCGCGGACGTCGGGGCCGCGCTGCCGGTGCCGAGTCGCGCCGGGCCGCTTGAGTCGCTCGACCGGCCCGGGGTGCTCGACCGGCCCGGGGTACTCGACCGGCCCGGGGTACTCGATCGGCGGGCGGCGTTCGACCTGCCCGAGGCGCTCGTGCTCGGCGGCCCGTTCGACGTCCAGGGCTCGGAGCTGTGGCGCTCCGGGGCCGTGCAGCCGCAGTCGCGGGCCTCGATGCTGGTCTCGCGGATCCTTGCCCCCGAGCCGGGGCAGCGCGTCCTGGACCTGTGCGCCGCCCCCGGCGGCAAGACCACTCACCTGGCCGCCTTGATGGGTCGAAGTGGCGAGATCGTGGCCGTCGAGCGGCACCCGGGCCGGGCGGTGGCGCTCGAGCGCACCGCCGCGCGCCTGGGAGCCGAAAGCGTCCGGGTCGAGGTTGGCGACGCCGGCTCCGCGCGGGAGGACGGCCCTTTTGACCGGATTCTGGTCGATCCTCCCTGCAGCGGGCTTGGCACGCTTCAGTCGCGGCCGGACCTACGGTGGCGCGCGCGGCCCGAATCGGTCGCGGAACTGGCCGCGGTGCAGTCCCGGATCCTCGCCGCCGGCGCCCACGTCCTGGCCCCCGAGGGGGCCCTCGTCTACTCGGTGTGCACGATTTCCAGGGAGGAGGGGGAGGGCGTGATCGAGCGCTTCCTGGCCGAGCATGCGGACTTCAAAGCTGAGGGCGTCGTGCAGTTGCTTCCCCACCGCGACCGGACCGACGGCTTCTTCATCGCCCGGCTTCTGCGTCGCTGAGTATCAGATGATCGCCCGCGGTCCCACTGAGGCGCCGCCGCCCGTGCCGGTAGCGGCGGCGTCGTGGCGCCGGCGTGAGGCGCCGCCGCCCCCTCCAGTTACCCTACGACCAGGTTGACCGAGTCCTCGCTTAAATTAGGCCCGGAGTGTCCCAACTGCGGCGAGCCGTGGCTGCGTCCGACCGCGGCGCCCGGGCGCTACCGGTGCGTCTACTGCTTGCAGCGGTACGAGCTCGTGTCCGTATGCCCGAATTGCGGCGAGCATTCAACGATCGTGCGCATGTCGAGCACGGCAGTGGTCGCCTGCAACCACTGCCATGGCAGCATGCTCCGGGCCGTATGAGCGAACACTGAAAGTGGCGACACAGAGCCAAACTCCTTCCGAGGACACGCTCAGCCTGCTGCGCGAGCGGCGGCTCGCGCCCTCGATCCTGGCGTCCGACTTCGCCCGGCTGGGCGAGCAGGTCGCCGAAGTTCTCGCTGCCGGCGCCCGGGTCATCCACGTCGACGTCATGGACGGCCACTTCGTGCCGCCGATCACCTTCGGGGCGCTGATCGTCGAGGCGCTCGCCGACCAGGTGCACGCCGCGGGCGCGGTCATAGACGTGCACCTGATGATCGAGCGCCCCGAGCACTACGTGGGCGAGGTCGCCAAGGCCGGCGCGGACAACATCACGATCCACATCGAGGCGACTCCGCACGTCCACTACGCGCTTCAGACGATCCGGGAGGCGGGTTGCACGGCGGGCGCGGCAATCACCCCGGCGACACCGGCTTCAAGCCTGGACGAGATCGCCCACGAGATGCTCGATCTAGCTCTCTGCATGAGTGTGAACCCGGGCTGGGGCGGCCAGCAGTTCATCCCCTGGTCGCTGGACAAGATGGCCCGGATGCGCGCCGCGCTGCCGGATCGCGTCGCCCTCGAGGTGGACGGGGGCGTCCATGTCGGGACGGCCGCGGCGTGCGTTGAAGCCGGCGCGAATCTGCTCGTCACCGGCTCGGCGGTGTTCGGCACGGCTGACCCCGCCGCGGCCTACGCCGCCATCGCCGCGGCCGCCGGCGCGCGCTGACGGATTCGATCTCGCCAGAAGGCCTCGTCGGTGCGGGCCGCGGAATCATCGACTAGCCTGACCATGGTGCATCTGGCCATCCTCCGCGCCGCCATCGGGCTGGCGGTCGTCTTCGCTCTCTGCACCGGGTGTGGATCGAGCAGCTCCTCGAAGGTCGACACCGCGACGTATGTGAAGACGGTTTGCTCGGCGATCTCGCCGCTCGAGCACGACGTGATCACGCGCACCCAGGCGCTGAGCGGCTCGACCGCGGCGAGCGCAGCTCAGGCCAAGAAGACCCTGGAGGGCTTCCTGGCCGCGGTCTCCAAGGACGCCGACCAGGCGGTAACGCGAATCAGCTCGGCCGGAACGCCCGACATCTCGGGCGGCCAATCCGTGGCCAACGAGATCGTCAAAGCGTTCACCCAGCTGCGAGACGCGATGCACGCGGCCGCGACCAAGGCCAGCTCGCTACCGACCGACTCTGCGTCCTCCTACAAGACCGCCGCCCAGGCGCTCAACGCCAACGTGCGCGCGTCGCTGAACAACATCGACGCCAGCGGCCTCAGCAACCCGGACATCGAGCGGGCGGCGGCCAAGGAGCCGGTCTGCAAGTCCTTGAGCGCCGGCTGATCCAGCCCTCGCCTCACAGCGTTGGTCGCACGGCGGCCGGCAGCGGTCCGCGGCGGTACACCAGCGAGAGCAGCCCGCACAGCACCAGCGTGGCGGTGAAGTAGCTGACCTCGACCCGGGTCACCTCGGAGCTGATCGCCGGGGTGAGCATGAAGGCGACGTAGAGCGCGGCGGCCGACAGCCAGGCAATCGCGGCCAGGCGTGCCCGGCCCCGGGCCAGCGCGGCCTGATTCAGGGTGCCCGAGACCAGATGCAGCCCCATCCCAAGGCCCACCAGGGCCAGACCCCAGCGGTCGTAGCTGAAGCCCTTGTTGCCCAGCAGCGCGGTCATCACGAACGGCCCGATCGCGAGCAGGCCGATCGCGACCGCGCCGGCGAAGACCGCGATCGCCCGGACCGTGATGCGGATCGCGCGACCGAACTCCTCCGAGCTCTCGCGCACCTCCAGACCGGTCAGGTGAGGCAGGATCGAGGTCTGGATGGCCTGAAACAGCTGCAGCGGCGCGCGCACGATCAGCATCACGTTGAACACGAACCCGGTGATCCCGACGGTCAACCCAGCCGTGCTGCCCGCCTTGGCTGCCACGATCAGCACGCCGGCATTCATCAACGTCTGCTCGGCGAGCATGATCCCGACCACGGATACGGCAAAACCCGCCCCGTGCTTGAGCTTGAGGTCAGGGTCGGTGGCCATCGCCTCGAGCTCTGCGTGGGCCGGGC
The DNA here is from genome assembly GCA_035504535.1 of Solirubrobacteraceae bacterium. Lineage (GTDB taxonomy): Bacteria > Actinomycetota > Thermoleophilia > Solirubrobacterales > Solirubrobacteraceae > Palsa-465. Next base: position 54,359 of record DATJRS010000179.1, read on the forward strand.
CTTCGCCGGCCGCGTCCGCCACCGCAACCTCGGCCGGCTCAGCGACGCGGATGCGGGAGAAGGCAAACGGGATCACGCACAACGAGGCGAACGGCGCCACCGCCATGCCGAGCCCGACCGCCCCCTGTCCCGAGGTGATGCCGATCGCCGCCGCGAGCGCGAACAGAAAGCGTGAGGTCGACTCGAGGAACACCAGCCCGCCGTACAGGGCGAAGCGCTGATGGCCGGCCAGCCAGCCGCGCGCGAAGTAGCTCGCCGAGTAGGCCAGGACCCCGACGACCAGGATCCAGTAGAGGGCGCTCGAGCCGTCGAACATCCCCTGTTCGATCTCGTCGCGCATGAGCAGTGCGACGATCAGGAAGATCGAGGCGAAGCCGAACTGGATGGTGGCCGGGATCCGGAGTGGGTGACCGTGCAGGCCGCGGGCCCGGCGGTCGGCGATCATCCGCGAGAGCAGCTGCTCGACCGGCCGGTAGATCACCGACAGGATCACGAACATGACCGCCCAGCACAGCGAGATGCGGCTGTAGGAGGCCGGATCGAGCACGTGGCTGGCCGTGGCCAGGTACAGGAACGTGAAGATGCCGGTCGAGGCGATCCCGATCGAGAGGATTCGGGCCCCGGAGGCGAACGACGGCTGAGAGCTCTGCTCCCCGGTCACCCCTTGGCTGTCGGCGGTCCGGTCCGGGTCGCCGGGACCGGGCTGCGCCGCCTTCGGAGGCGCCGGAGGCCGTGCGGCCGCCATCAGGACACACGCACGAGCAGCATCGTCCACGGAAACGGCGAGCGCGCTTCGGCGATCTCGCCGTAGCGCGACGCGGTGCGGATGAAGCCCCGCTTGGACCAGTGGTTCAGGTGCCCCGGCGTGTTGCCCAGATCGCGCACGTAGGCGCCCCGGGCCAGGTTGAGCGCGCGCCACAGGGGCTCGCGCGGGACCGAGACGAGCAGGTATCGCTCCGCTACGCGCGCCATCTCGGCCAGGGTTTGCTCGGGATCGGGCACATGTTCGAGCACCTCGATCGCCGCGGCCAAATCGAACGACCGATCCGGAAATGAGCGCAGGCCGTCGACGTCCATCGTGCGGAACTCCAGGTTCTCGCGGCGACGGGTCCGCCACTGCGCCTCGAGCTTGGTATCGGCCAGGTCGATCCCGACAATCGGCTTCTCGCCGAGTTGCTGGGCCCACCGGTAGGTGAGGACTCCCTCGCCACACCCCACGTCGAGCACCGATCGTGGTGCCGCGGACGCGAACAGGACGTCCAGCCTGCGCTCGAACCCGGACATCAACCGCCGGACCACCGGATTGGTCGAGCCGTACTTGTCGAACGTGTTGCCGGTGGGCACCGAGGCCGAGCGCCCGCCGGTTGGGGCGGGGCCGGAGCTCATACCTCGAGTGCCCTGCGGTCCGGGGGACCCGACTGCTCGCGCACGGAGCCTTCCTCATCCGCTGCATCGGCCTCGGAGCCAGCCGCCGGCGCTCCGCGTTCGTAGTGCGAGGGCCCCACGCCGAGCTGAAGCTCGATCCGGCGCACCCGCTCGAAGGTGCGCTGCGACAGCGTCCGCTGGGCGTCGAGCAGATCGCCGATCACGCCGAGCGCCCCGAGCAGCATGGCCGCGTTGAACAGCACGCCGCCCGCGATCAGCTCCTGGATGTGGCGGGTGCCGGCATCGGGATGTTGCACGAAGAAGACGAGAAAGCGGATGAAGATCGCCAGCGCGGCCGCGCCGAGGATCACGGCTCCGGTCCAGAACACCCGCAGGGGCTGGTACTGGGAGTAGACGCGGAAGATCGACAGCGCGTTGCGGCGGACGTAGGCGGCGGTTGAGGGGAACAGCCGCGACTCGCGCGTCTTGGGATTGGTGCGGATCGGGACATGGTCGACGGCCACCTGCAGCCGCCCGGCCTGGATGATCGTCTCGAGCGTGTAGGTGAACTTGGAGACCGCCTGTACCTGGAGCGCGGCTTCGCGGTTGTAGGCCCGGAACCCGGAGGTGGTATCGGGGATCTCGGTCGAGGAGGCATGCCGGACCACCCACGAGCCGAGCTTCTGGAGCAGCTTCTTGCCCGCCGAGAAGTGAGCGATCGTCCCCACCTGGCGGTCGCCCACCACCATGTCGGCCTCCCCGCGCAGGATCGGGGCCAGCAGCTTGGGGATGTCGGAACCCTCGTACTGGTTGTCGGCGTCGGTGTTGACGATCACGTCCGCGCCCAGCTTCAGGCCCGCGTCGAGCCCGGCCTGGAACGCGGCGGCCAGGCCCTTGTTGTTGGTCAGGCGCACGATGTGCTCGACACCGTGCTCCTTGGCGACCTCCACGGTCCGGTCGGTTGAGCCGTCGTCGATGATCAGCCACTCGACCACGTCCACGCCCGCCACCTCACGCGGCAGCCGGGCGAGTGTCGTCGGGAGCTGCTGTTCCTCGTTGAAGCAGGGGATCTGGATGATGAGCTTCATGGGGCGGTGAGCCGGGCTGCGAGTCTGAAACGAGCTGTCCGGCAAAACGGAGCGCTTCGAGCGCCGAGGGTGCCCATGAAACGGTAGCGGGAGAGGCCCCGGACGATCTCCCTCGCGCGCAATTTACGAACCAGCGGGCCGCCGCCGCCAACCTTCAGTCTTCTTTACCAAGGGTCATATCCTGAAAGCCGCCATGTCTGCTACCACCGAGATCGATCGCCGCCACCTGGCCCGCGCGATCGACCTGGCCCGAGGCGGCTCCGGGCGGGTCAGCCCGAACCCGCTGGTGGGCGCCGTCATCGGCCGCCAGGATCAGGTGCTCGGGGAGGGCTTTCACGGGGCTCTGGGGGGCCCACATGCCGAGGTCGAGGCGATCCGGGACACCGACGGCAGCGATCTGACCGGCGCCACCCTCTACGTCTCGCTTGAGCCGTGCTGCCACCACGGCCGCACTCCCCCGTGCACCGACGCAATCCGGCAGGCCGGCATCGGACGGGTGGTCGTCGCCTCCGATGACCCCTCAGAGCACGCCTCCGGGCGCGGGCTGGGGATCCTGCGCGACGAGGGGGTCGAGGTCGTGGTGGCCGACGGCGAGCTGGCCGTCCGCGCCCGCCTGCTCAACCAGCCGTTCCGCAAGCATGCCCGTACCGGGCGGCCGTGGGTGCTGTTCAAGTCGGCGATGACGCTCGACGGCAAGGTCGCCACGCGCGGGGGCGACTCGAAGTGGATCTCAGGTGAGGAGAGCCGGCAACTCGCGCACCACTGGCGGGCTGAGTCCGACGCGGTGGCGGTTGGCATCGGGACCGCGCTGGCCGACGACCCGCAGCTCACCGCCCGGATCTCCGCGGCGGCCGGGGTGGACGGTGCCGGATCTCCGCGCCAGCCGCGTCGGGTCGTGTTCGACTCGCTGGCGCGCCTTCCGCTGAGCTCCCAGCTCGTGCGCGACGCCCGCCAGATCCCGCTGACCGTCGTCGTCTCACGTGCCGCACCGCGAACGGCCACAGACGCGCTGGCCACCCACGGGGCCGATGTGATCGTGGCCACGGGGGAGAACGAGCCCGCTCGCGTGCGCTCCGCGCTCGACCAGCTCGGCGCGGACGGGATCGGGTCGATCCTGCTCGAGGGCGGCCCGCACCTGGCCGGCGCGTTCCTCGACGCCGGCGAGGTCGACGAGATGCGGCTGTTCCTGGCGCCGATGGTGTTGGGCGGGCGGACCGCCCGTGATCCGCTCGAAGGCGAAGGCGTCGACGCGATCGCCGACGCCGCCCGTGCCCTGACCCTCGAATGCGAGCGCGTGGGCGCGGATCTGCTGGTGTCCGCGCGCATCAAAGAGTGGTAGGGCGTCGAAATGTTTACCGGACTGGTTCAGTCGCTCGGTCGTGTGGTCGCAGTTGACCGTGACGATGCGGGGGCCCGCATCACGATCGAGACGACGCTGGTGGGCGAGCTCGATCCGGGTGACTCGATCGCGATCAATGGCGTCTGCCTGACCGCGGTTTCGCTGAGCAACGGCTCGTTCGAGGCCGACGCGATGAACGAGACGCTTGATCGCTCATCTCTGGCTGGTCTGTCCGCCGGGTCCGAGGTCAACCTGGAGCTGCCGCTGCGGGCGACCGACCGCCTTGGGGGGCACGTCGTCCAGGGGCACGTCGACGGCATCGGGACGATCGCGGACGTCGTGCAGGACGGCTTCTCCCGGCGCATTCGGATCGAAGCTCCGCGTGAGCTGTTGCGTTATGTGATCGAGAAGGGGTCGATCGCGGTGGACGGCGTGTCTCTGACCGTGTCGGCGCTCGATGACCGATCGTTTACTGTCTCTCTCATCCCGGAGACGCTGGAGCGCACGAACCTCGGTAGCGCCGGTGCGGGCAACCGAGTGAACCTGGAGGTGGACGTGTTGGCCAAATACGTCGAGAAGCTGATGGCGGTGGGTCGATGAGCTCGGTCCAGACTCCGTTCGCCACGATCGAGGACGCACTCGAGGACATCGTCGCCGGCAAGATGATCGTCGTCGTCGATGACGAGGATCGCGAGAACGAGGGCGACCTCGTCATGGCGGCGCAGTTCATCACCCCGGACGCGATCAACTTCATGACCCGCCAGGCCGGCGGGTGGATCTGCCTTGCCATGACGCCCGAACGCTGCGATGAGCTCGGCCTGGAGCTGATGACGCTCAAGAACGAGAGCTCGCACCAGACGCCGTTCACGGTGACGATCGAGGCGCGCGACGGTGTGACGACGGGCATCAGTGTCTACGACCAGGCCCGCACGATGCAGGTCGCCATCGACCCAACCAAGGGTCCGGAGGACCTCGTCAAGCCTGGCCACGTGCGTCCGCTCAAGGCGAAGCCCGGCGGCGTGCTCGAGCGGACCGGACACACCGAGGCGTCGGTCGACCTCGCGCGTCTCGCCGGGCTCAACCCGTCCGGGGTCATCTGCGAGATCCAGAACGAGGACGGCTCGATGGCCCGCGGCGAGGACCTCGCCGCGTACTGCTGGAAGCACCAGCTGAAGATGATCACGATCGCCGACCTGATCGCTTACCGGCGTCGGCACGAGAAGCTCGTCGAGCGGGTCGTCTCCACCCGGCTGCCGACCGCGTTCGGCGACTTCACCGCGGTCGGGTACCGCTCGCTGGTCGACAACAAGCACCACGTGGCGCTGGTCAAGGGCGACGTCGAGGGCTGCGAGGACGTGCTGGTCCGGGTCCACTCGGAGTGCCTGACCGGAGACGTCTTCCACTCGCTGCGCTGTGACTGCGGGGAGCAGCTGGAGTCGGCGCTCTCAATGATCGATTCCGAGGGACTTGGGGTGCTGCTCTATCTGAGCCAGGAGGGCCGCGGGATCGGTCTGCTCAACAAGCTGCGGGCGTACAAGCTCCAGGAGGAGGGGCTCGACACGGTCGACGCCAACCTGCGGCTCGGGTTGCCGGCGGATCTGCGCGACTACGGCATCGGCGCCCAGATCCTGGTCGACCTGGGCCTGACCAGCATCCGGATCCTTACCAACAACCCCAAGAAGATCTCGGGGCTGGCCGGCTACGGGCTCTCGGTGGTCGACCAGATTCCGATCCAGCACGTCCCCAACCCGCACAACGAGGCCTACCTCCGAGCTAAGCGCGACCGGCTCGGGCACACGCTCCATCACCAGGGGCTGGCGCTCGACGAGGAGATGCTCCACGACGAGTACGAGCACGACCGCCGGCGCCACCTGCCTCCCGAAGAATGAGCGAGCCCCGCGTCGCGCTCTGCATCGCGCGCTTCTACACCGAGCTGGCCGACAAGCTGGAGTCAGGCGCCCGCGCGGCCCTCGAGGAGGCCGGCGTTGACTCGACCGAGATCGATCGCTTCGAGGTGCCGGGCGCGTTCGAGCTGCCGGTCGTGGCCAAGTTCGCGGCGGAGTCGGGGCGTTACGGCGCGGTCGTGTGCCTGGGAGCGGTCATTCGCGGCGACACCGACCACTACGACTACGTGTGCGGCGAGGCGGCGCGCGGCATCCAGGAGGTCCAGCTCCAGACCGGCGTGCCGTGCGGCTTCGGCGTGCTGACCGTGGACACGATGGCTCAGGCGCTCGAGCGCGTAGCCGGCGGGGTCAAGCGCGACACCGGTCGCAGCGCCGCCGAGGCCGCGCTTGCCTCAGTGGCGGTCAAGGACGAGCTCGCGCGCTTGGGATAAAACTCCCGCTCGAGTGGGTGTCGCATAACTCGTGGCCGTTGTGACCGGCTCACAAGGGGCAATCAGCTGCGTGTGCACGCACCGCGTGAATCGAGCAAACTCTGGCGATTGAGTCTCGGATACGTCAACTGAATCGCCGAAGTTCAGGCACCGGTCGCGTGACCCGTCCGCTGCGTCGTGACCGAGACACAACGAACCGCCCCGCCGCGGTCCGGCCTGCGCGGGTTGCCTAGTCGCCCTGGTCGTTACCGCCGCCGGGACCACCCTGGCCCGGCCCTGGGCCGGGCCCGGCCGGGGGACCGCCGCCAGGCCCGGGATGGTGGCCATGGGACCACGGCGGCCCTCCCGCCCCGGGCGCCCCGGGTGCGCCGGACGCGCCGGAGACGCCGGACGCTCCACCCGTCGCCTGCTGGCCGAGCGCGACCAGGGCGAGCTGGAGCTCCTGCCTGACGACACCGGTCTGGTTGGGGATCTGGAGGCGCTGCCAGAGGACCTGCACGGCTTGCCGCGGGTCGCCGGCGAGCCGCAGCGAGCGGCCGAGGTCATAAAGCGCATAGGCGTAGGTCAGGCTGTTCGGGGAGGCGTCAGCGACCGCCTGGCGCAGCACCGAAACGGCCGCGGTGTAGTTCCCCTCGTCCATCAGCTGGTGGCCCTGGGCCTCGAGGGTCTCGGCGGTCGGTGCCGGCGTCGTGGCCGCCGCCGGGGTGTCGGTCACGGTCGGCGTCGTCGGGGTGCTCTGGGTGGTGTGGGTGCTCGGGGCGGGCTTCGCCGGTGCTGCGGGGCGCTTTGCCGTCGTCGTGACGCTCGGTCCGGATCGCCGCGCGGCGGCGATCGAGGAGTGCGCCGGCTGTCCGCCTCCGCTTCCGATCGTTCCGGCCACGGCGACCGCGACGATCGCGGCGGCCGCCAGAGCGGCCACGGCCGAAACGCGGGGGCCGCGCCAGCGCCGCCGCCGGCGCGAGTTCGCCGGGGGCGCCGTCGGCGTGCGCTGGCGATGCGCGTCCGCCGTCGCCGTGCGCTGGCGATGCGCGTCCGCCGTCGCCGTGGGCTGGCGATGCGCGTCCGCCCGGGGTGATGTCGCGCTGCGCCGCCGGTGCGGCTCGGTCCCGGATGGCGTCACCGCGCGGATCGGTCGCGTGGCTGGCTCGCGCAGCGCGGACTCGAGGGCCTGGGCGAACTCTTGCGCGGTCGGCCAGCGCTGCTCGGGCCGCTTGGCCATGCCGCGGGCAAGCACGGCGTCGACGGTGGGCGGCAGGGCTCGGTTGCGGTGGCTGGCGGCCGGCGGCTCGTCCTCGACGTGCTGGCGGGCCTGAGCGGCGAAGTGGGAGGAGGTGAACGGCCGCTCGCCCACGAGCAGCTCGTAGGCGACGACCGCGAGCGAGTACCGGTCACTGGCCTCGATGGCGGCCCGGCCAAGCGCGCGCTCGGGCGCCAGGTAGGACGCGGTTCCGAGCACCTGCCCGCTCGCGGTGATCGTGTCCTCGGTGCCGAGCCGGGCGATGCCGAAGTCGCCGACGTGCAGCGTCCGATCGCGGTCGAGCAGGAGGTTGGCGGGCTTGATGTCGCGGTGAAGGACGCCCCGGCTGTGGGCGTAGTCGAGCGCGGAGGACGCCTCATGGAGCCATTTCACGGTGTGCACCCGCCGGACCGAGTCGACCCGCAGCGCGTCGGCCACCGTCCCGCCGGCGAGGTACTCCATCACGATGAATGCGCGCGGACCGTCTCCGGCGCCGGGGTCGGTCTCGCCCACGTCGTAGATCATCACCACGTTGGGGTGGCCGGACAGGCGAGCCGCCGCGCGCGCCTCGCGCATGAACCGCGACGCGCCGGCCTCGTCATCGGCGAACCGCTCGGCGAGCAGCTTGATCGCGACGTTGCGGCCGAGCGCTTGGTCGCGCGCGCACCACACCGAGGCCATGCCGCCGGTGGCGATGTGGCGGAGCGGCTCGTAGCGCCCCGGGAGCCCCAACTCCCGTTGGACGCCAGCGTCCGCGTGGGATCGATCACCCATCGAAACGCCTCATTACCCGTACCGAAGAATACGAATCGCCGAGGACTTTCACAGAAAGACCTGGTTTGGCCCGCAAGATCGGGCCCACAGCGCGGGGGTCAAAACACGTCTGAAGCTATACTCGCCGGCCATGGCAAAGGTGTGTCACGTATGCAGCAAGGGGCCGGCCTTCGGCAACAGCCGAAGCCACTCGATGGTCGCCACCAGGCGCCGCTTCGACCCGAACCTTCAGCGCGTTCGGATCGATGACAACGGCACGCCCCGACGCGTGTACGTATGTACGCGCTGCCTGAAGGCCGGAAAGGTCACCAAGGCCGCGTGACGGCCGCCGACCCGGATTCGGCTCCCGGGTCGGATCCGAGCCTGCTGCGCTTCCGCGCGCTGCTCGAAGCGGGACTTGCGGCGCTCGAGGCGCGCCGCGAGCAGGTCAACGAGCTCAACATCTTCCCGGTGCCCGACGGCGACACCGGCGACAACATGGTGCTGACGCTCCGGGCCGTCCTGGACGAGCTCGACCGGCTCGCCACCCTGTCCCCCGAGATCACGGTCGAGCGGATCAGCCGAGACGAGATCGTCGCCTCGGTGGCTCGCGCCGCGCTGCTGGGCGCGCGCGGGACCTCGGGCGTGATCCTCTCGCAGCTGATCCGCGGGGCGGCCGAGGAGCTCGCGAGCCGGCCGGGCGAGCTGGTCGATCCGGTCCTGATCAGCGCCGCCCTGGCCCGCGCGGTGGACCAGGCCTACGGCTCGGTGCGCGAGCCGGTCGAGGGGACGATCCTGACCGTGGCCCGCGAGATGGGCGTGCAGATCGCGTCGGATCTCGCCCGCATGCCCGACGCCAGGCTGCCCGCCGATGCGAACGCCGAGATGCAGAACGCGGTGATCGCGGCGCTCGTCGGGCGCGCGCTCGAGGCGGGGGAGGGGTCGCTGCAGCGCGGGCCCGACCTGCTGCCCGCGCTTCGCCGAGCCGGGGTCGTCGACGCCGGCGGATACGCGCTGACGCTCGTGTTCGGCGGGATCATCGGCGCGCTGCAGGGCGGAGCGCGCCCGCCGGCAGAGAATGGGACCCACCCACCCCCAGGGCGGCTTCAGGTCACGCGGCCCCAGCACTCCTCGACCACCTATCGCTACTGCACGAGCTTCGCCGTCACCGCTGCCGAGCTCGAGCCCCGTTGGTTTCGCCCGGCCTTGGAGCGGCTCGGGGACTCGGTCCTGATCGTCGGGGATCAGGCCACGCTCAAGGTGCACGTGCACACCGACGATCCGGACGCGGCCACCGCGTTGTTCTCTCCCCACGGGACGATCTCGCACCTCGACGTCGCCGATATGCGCGCTCAGGTGGAGCAGCGCGAGGAGCGCGCGAGCGTGCCCGAGCCGGCGATCTGCGACGCGATCGCGGTGACGAGTGGGGCGGGAATGCGCTCGCTGTTCGAAAGCCTGGGGGTGCGTGCGCTGGACGGGGGCCCGCGCCTGGACCCGAGCAGCCTCGACGTTCTATCCGCGATTCACGCCTCCAGAGCCGAACAGGTCGTGGTCCTGCCCAACAGCTCCGACGCCCTGGCGGCCGCGCGGCGCGCCGCCCAGCTGTCGGACAAGGCGGTGTCGGTCGTGCCGTCCGTCTCTCCTCAGGCCGGACTCGCGGCTGCGGTCACCCTCGACCCCACGCTCGACGCGGCCCAGAACGCGCAGGCGATGCGCAACGCGCTCGAACGCGTCCGCACCGGGGCGGTGGCGCCGGCACGGATCGACGACAGCGAAGGGCGCTTCCGCGCCGGCGACGCCGTCGGCTACATCGAACAGGAGATCGTCGCGTGGGGCAGGCCGCGCGAGGCGCTACGCGAGGTGCTGGAGCAGCTCGCCCACGATGCCGAGCTGATCACCTGTCTGCGGGGCGTCGATGCACCGCTGGACGACGGGACGGTGCAGGCACTGGCCCACGGAGATGTCGAATTCGAGCTATCCGACGGAGGTCAGCAAGGTCAGTGGTGGCTTCTATCGGCCGAATGACGGCGGTCTGCGGATCCGCGTCGTCGCCGTAGGCGAGGAGCGCCTGCAGCTTCTCGGGGGCCAGCGGGCGAGCGAGCAGGAAGCCCTGAACCCGCTCGCACTCGAGCAGGCGCAGCGTGGCCAGCTGCTCCTCGTTCTCCACGCCCTCGGCGGTCACCGTGCAGCCGAGCGCCTTGGCCAGGCCGATCAGCGAGGACACGATCGCCTGATCGCGCGAGTCCTCGGCCAGCCCGGAGACGAAGCTGCGATCTATCTTGATCGCGTCGACGGGGTGCTCTTTTAGCCAGGAGAGCGACGAGAACCCCGTGCCGAAGTCGTCCAGCACGATCCGGATGCCGGCTGACTCCAGGTCGCGCAGCGTGCGCGCCGCGATCGTGTCGGCGCGCACCAGCGCGGTCTCGGTGATCTCGAGCGTCAGGTGGTCCGACGGCCACTGGGCGTGCGCCAGCGTCTGGCGGACCGACTTGGCGAACCCGGGGTGGGAGAGCTGGTGCGCGGACACGTTCACCGACAGCTCGACGGTCCTTCCGATCTGCGTGGCGATCCGGTTCATCGTCTCGCAGCTCTCGCGCAGCACCCACGCCCCGATCGGCACGATCAGACCGCTGTCCTCGGCGACCGGAATGAACTCCGCCGGCGACACCTGGCCGAGCGTCGGGTTGTTCCAGCGCAGAAGCGCCTCGACGCCGACCAGCTCGCCGCCCTCCAGCGCGAACACCGGCTGGAAGGCGATCGCGAGCTCGCCACGCTTCTCCGCGCCGCGCAGCTCGCGCACCAGGGCCAGCCGGCGGCCCTCGTGACTGCGGCGATCCCCGCCGAAAAACGACAGCCGGTCGCGGCCGGAGCGCTTGGCCTCGTACATGGCGCTGTCGGCCTGGCGCAGGGCCTCCCGGCCGTCTGACTCCGCGTCGGTCACGAGCGTGATTCCGATGCTCGCGGTGGCCACGGTCGTGTCGATCCCGGGCAGGGGGCGGGAGATGGCCTCGAGCAGACGGAAGCCGAGGCTGGCCGCCTGCGTCTCGTCAGCGACGCCCTCGGCCACCACCACGAACTCGTCTCCGCCGAAACGGCCGACGAAGTCGCTCCCGCGAATGGCGCCCGACAGGCGCTGGCCAACCTCGCGGATCATCTCGTCGGCGCGGTCGTGACCGAGCGTGTCGTTGAGCGTCTTGAGCCCGTCCAGGTCGATGAACAGCACGGCGGCCATCGAATTGGATCCCGCCCGCCCCTCCGTCTGTCCCATCCGGACGATCGCCTCGTCGATCGCCTCGAAAATCGCCGTGCGGTTGGGCAGCCCGGTGAGTCCGTCGTGCCGCGCGTCGTAGATCAGCCGCTCGAGCGCGCGGTGGCGCTCGATCGCGATTCCGGCCAGGCGCGCGCCGTCCTCCAACAGCGTGATGTGCTCGGGCAGCGGTGTGCGGGCCTGGCGGCCATACAGGGCGAGCGTGCCGAGCACATCGCCGGCCGGGGACTTGATTGGCATCGACCAGCAGTGGCGCAGGCCGACCCCGAGCACGAAGTCCCGGATCGGCGCCCACCTCGGGTCCTCGGCGATGTCATCGGAAATCGTCAGTTGCCCCGACCAGGCTGCCGACCCGCATGCCCCGACGTTGGGGCCGATCACCACTCCGTCGATCGCGGCGAGGTAGTGGGGCGGAAGCGACGGCGCCGCGCCCGGCCGCAGCACCCCGGCCTCGCGATCGAGCAGCACTACGCAAGGGATCACCGACGGGTCGTGGCGCTCGATCCCCTCGGTGAGCTCAACCAGGACGTCCCTCAGCGGGGCCCCGCCCGCGATCAGCTCGTGGACACGGTGCTGCGAAGCGACCAGCTCGTGGAAGCGCTGCGCGTCCTCGCTGGCGAGGCGCAGTCTGAGCTCGGCGGCGACGGCGGCGGTTACGTCGTCCAGGATCTGGCGGTCCCGGGCGTCCCATTCGCGCGGCCCGGCGTCGGCCACGCACAGCCGACAGAGCTCGTGCCCGTCGATCGTCACCGGCGCCTCCAGCACGCATGGGCCCTCGTCGTCCGCGGCCGGCGCGGCCACCAGGCCGCCCAGGAACCGCTCGACGGACTCGTCCGGGGATAGCTCGGCCTCCTGCGACTGGGTCGCCTCTCCGACCCAGAGGCTCTTGATCACCGTGCCCGCCCGCCCTTCGTCGACGGGGACCGAGAGCGCGGCCACGGCCGATCGCGTGGCGCGGCGCAGCACCGCCGTCCATCGGTCGAGCTCCGGCCGGGCGCCGGGGTCCAGCAGTCCGCTGCGAGCAAGCAGCCCGAGCCGAACCTGTGCCTGGGCGATTTCGGCGGCGGGGGGGCGGGGTGGGGACTGGGGCTCGAACGGCGGCACGACCGGGTTAACCTCGTTCGCGTCCGCGCGGACGTTGATGATGCGGCCGTTTGCTAGACGAATCTCCCACCCGTATGCCGATGGCGGCCACCGCATTCGCCAGCCCCGATCCTCTGGGTGAGCCCGAGCTGCGGGACGCGCCGGTTCGCTACCCGCGCCCGTCGCGACTGGCCGCCAAGCTGAGCATCGACGGCGCCAAGGCCCAGCGTGCCGCGGACACGCTCGGCCTGCACAGCGTCGGGGACCTGCTGCTGCACCTGCCGCGTGACCGGCGCGAGGCGCGCGCCGTCGCCGAGCTCGTGCCGGGCGACAGCGCGACCGTGGTCGTCCAGGTCAAGAGCATCTCCTCGCGCTCGGTTCGCCGCCGCGGGATGCGCCCACTGGTCGAGGCGACGGTCGCGGACGAGAGCGGCGCGATGAAGGCGACGTTCTTCAACCAGCCCTGGCTCGTGCAGCGCTATCCGGTCGGGACCCGGCTGGCGCTCCACGGCAAGTTCGAAGGGCGCAACCGGTTTCGGGTTCAGGCTCATGCGCAGACCTCGGACGCGGTGAGCGGGCAAGCAGACGTTGCCCACTATCCCGCCACCGACGGCCTCTCCTCGACCCAGATCCTCGCGCTCGTGAACGAGCACCGGGCCGCATTTGATGCGGTGACCGAGCCCCTCCCGGCGCGGTTGCGCGTGCGGGAGCGGTTGCCCGATCGCGCCGCGGCGCTCACCGGCGCGCATTTCGGCCCGTCCGAGCAGGCGATGGAGCTCGCGCGCCGGCGACTCGCCTTCGATGAGCTGCTGATGGTCCAGCTGGCCCTGCTCCGGCGTCGCCTGGAGCGCCGCGCCTCGAGCACCGCCCCCATGCTCGACGGTGACCGCGACCTCACCGGGCACTGGTTGGAGACGATGCTGCCGTTCAAGTTGACCGGCGATCAGGAGGCGGCGCTGGCGGCCGTCGACCGCGACCTGTCCCAGCCGCAGCCGATGCAGCGGCTGCTGATGGGCGAGGTCGGCTCCGGGAAGACGGTCGTGGCTCTGTACGCGCTGTTACGCGCGGTCGAGCACGGCTACCAGGGAGCGCTGATGGCGCCCACCGAGACGCTGGCCGAGCAGCACTTCGCCACCGTCCAGAAGCTCATGCCGGGTGCCGTGGTGCCCATCGGGCTGCTGACCGGATCCACCCCCGGGCGCCGGCGCGCCGATCTGCTCGGCAAGCTCGCCAGCGGGGAGCTGCCGCTGATCGTCGGGACCCATGCCCTGATCGAGGACGCGGTGCTTTTTGCCCGGCTCGGTGTCGCGGTGGTCGACGAGCAGCACCGCTTCGGGGTGCGCCAGCGCGCGGCGCTCGACGCAAAGGGGTCTGGAGATCAGCGGCCGCACGTGCTCCACCTGACGGCTACGCCCATCCCGCGGACGCTCGCGCTATCCCATCACGGCGATCTCGACTACACCGTGCTGCGGGAGCTCCCCGCCGGCCGGCGCCCGATCAGGACGTTCGTGTGCTCGAGCGAGGCCGAACGGGCTCGCGCCTACGATCGGATTCGCGAGGAGCTCCGGGCCGGCCGCCAGGCGTTCGTGGTCTGTCCGCTGGTGGCGGAGTCCGACGTGCTCCAGGCTCGCGCGGCCACGGCGGAGTTCGAGCGGCTACGCGCCGGCGAGCTGCGGGACTTTCGCGTCGTGCTCATGCACGGGCAGATGGCGACCAGCGGCAAGCAGGAGGCGATGGCGTCGTTCGCCTCTGGAGAGGCCGATGTGCTTGTGGGCACGTCGGTGATCGAGGTCGGAATCGACGTCCCGAACGCGACGGTGATGCTGGTCGAGGACGCCGATCGGTACGGCATCTCGCAGCTGCACCAGCTGCGGGGCCGGATCGGGCGCGGCCCGCACGATTCGGTCTGTCTGCTGTTCGGCTCCAAGGAGTCGCCGCGCCTGCGTGCGCTCGCCGGGCACACGGACGGCTTCAGGCTGGCCGAGATCGACCTCGAGCTGCGCGGCGAGGGGGAGCTGGTCGGCACCCGCCAGCACGGCGAGACGACCTACCGGATAGCCGAGCTGCCGCGCGACGCCGAGCTGCTCGAACGGGCGCGGCGCTACGCCGAGGAGGTGGTGGCCGATGATCCCGAGCTGGAGTCGGCCGAGCACGCGTTGTTGGCCGATGCCCTGGTTGGCGCGTTCGGGGCGGAGGCGCTGGCCCCGATCCGGGCGTAGGCCGCGTGCGGGTCGTCGCGGGACGCTTCGGCGGTCGTACGCTGGTGGCGCCCCGCGGGCCGGCCACCCGGCCGACCTCTGACCGGGTGCGGGAGGCCCTGTTCTCGATCCTGGGGGATTCGGTCGCCGGGGCCCGAGTGCTCGATCTGTTCGCCGGGTCGGGCGCGCTCGGGATCGAAGCCCTCTCCCGGGGCGCCTCCGAGGTCGACCTCGTTGACTCCTCAGCCGCCGCCGTGGGCGCCATCCGGCGCAACCTAGACGCGCTCTCAGTGGTGGCGGTCGTGCGCCGTCAGGACGCGTTCGCGTTCCTCGAGCGGGCACGCCGGGACGCTCGTCAATACGATCTGGTCTTCCTCGATCCCCCATATCGGCGCGCGAGCGCGCTGGGGCGGGAGCTGTCGGCGGCGCTTGCCCCGATACTCGCGCCCGATGCGCGGGTAGTGGCCGAGAGCGACCGGCGAGCGCCACTCGAGCTCGACCTGGAGTTGCTCGATGAGCGCCGCTACGGCGACACCCTGATCCGAATCCATGGCCCCCGATAACCGCATCGCGCTCTGCCCCGGCACCTTCGACCCGGTCACCAACGGGCACCTCGACGTGATCACCCGAACCTCGGCCATGTATGACCAGGTGATCGTGGCGGTCGTCAACCTGCCCTGGCGGAAGGGTTCGACGGTGTTCAGCACCGAGGAGCGCGTGGGTTTTCTCAAGGGCGCCACGCAGGGGCTGACCAACGTGGTCGTCGAGCCATTCAGCACGCTGCTGGTCGACTTCGCGCGCGAGCGCGGGGCGATGGCGATCGTCAAGGGGCTGCGCGCGATCTCGGACTTCGAGTACGAATTGGAGATGAATCAGCTCAACCGACGGCAGGACCCGGAGATCGAGTCCGTTTACCTGATGGCGTCGGCCAAGTACAGTTTCCTTAGCTCGAGCGGCATCAAGGAACTTGCCACGTTCGGCGGGGAGATCGATGATCTGGTCCCTGCAGAGGTGGCCAGCGCATTGAAGGAACGGCTCGGCCGCTAACGAAACAGAGGTTCTTAAAGATGGATGTCTTGGTACTGATCGACAAGCTGGACGACCTCGTCCACAACGCCCGGGCGGTCCCGTTGACCGACCAGGTGCGGGTCGACAAGGAGGAGATCTACGACATCCTCGACCAGATGCGCGCCACGATCCCCGAGGAGATCAAGCAGGCCCGGTGGATCGTCAAGGAGCGCCAGGAGATGCTGGCTGAGGCCAAGCGCGAGGCCGAGCGGATCGTCAAGGAGGCCCGCGAGCGCCAGGAGCGGATGGTCTCCGAGGAGGAGATCACCAAGCAGGCCGAGCGCGCCGCCGAGGACATCATCGAGGACGCTCGTGCCCGGGAGCGCGAGATCCGGCTGGGCGCCGAGGATTACGCCGACGAGATCCTCAACACGCTCGAGGTCAACCTGTCGAAGTTCATCGCGGCGGTCCGGCGCGGGCGCGAGCGCTTGGCGGGCAAGGAAGAGCCCGCAGAAGTGTCGTGATCGTCGAGGTCCTCGACGCCGACATCACCAAGCTGCAAGTCGACGCGATTGCCAACGCGGCGAATACGGATCTGAAGCACGGCGGGGGCGTAGCCGGCGCGATTTCGCGAGCGGGTGGGCCTTCGATCCAGTCTGAGAGCTCTTCGGTCGCTCCGATCGGGCTGGGAGAGGCGGTCGAGACATCCGGTGGCAACATGCCGTGCCGGTGGGTGATCCACGCCGCCACGATGCGGTTGGGTGGGACTACCTCCGCGGATATCATCCGCGACGCGACGGCCGCGACACTCCGCAAGGCATCCGAGCTGGGGGCGCGGTCGCTGGCTTTGGTGGCGTTCGGGACCGGTGTGGGTGGCTTCCCGCTCGAAGAGGCGGCGAGGATTGAGGTTGATGAGGTTTTTCGCGTTCGAGATGCCGGCGGGTCCGCCATCGAGCGGGTGGTGTTCGCCGTGCACGGCGATGCCGCTCGGCGCGCCTTCGAGGCCGCCCTGGCGGGCTGAGGAGCTCTGAGCCGTGCGGGCGCTCATCATCCAGCACGACCCGTCCGGGCCGGCTGGCCACGTCAGCAACTGGCTCGAGGCGCGCGAAGACGAACAGGACGTCTGGCTGATCTCAGGCGAGGAGCGCGAGGTCGACCCGCTCGACTACGACCTGATCTTCACGCTCGGGTCAGAGTCCGCGGCCCACGACGACTCGGTGCCCTGGCTGGACCAGGAGCTCAGGCTGCTGCGGCGGGCCTTCGACGCCGACGTGCCGATGCTCGGCATCTGCTTCGGCAGCCAGATACTGGCCCGGGCGCTGGGCGGTCGCGCCATGCCCGCGGCTCACGCGGAGATCGGTTGGGTGCCTGTGACCAGCCTTGAGCCCGAGCTGGTGCCGGATGCGACGTGGTTCGAGTGGCACTACGACACGTTCGCGCCGCCCCCCGGCGCGGTGCTGCTGGCCGAGAGCCCGGCGGCGCCGCAGGCGTACACGCTCGGGCGAACCCTCGCCGTCCAGTTCCACCCCGAGGTGACGCCGGAGATGATCGATCTCTGGGTCGCCAAGGGGCGCGATCAACTCGTCCGCGGGGGCGTGGACGGCGATCGGCTCCGGGCCGAGATGCGCCAGCGTGACGAGGAGAACCGAAACGGCGTGTGGCGCCTGCTCGACGCGTTCAGAGACCGGATGGTGGACGCTCAGCGAATCTCGAACGACGGCAGGCCCTCGGGCTCCTCGTCGCGCACGTCGACGTTCTCGACCTCGGCCTGACGCGGGCCGGTCTCCATAAAACGCAGGACGCTCTGAACGTCCTCGGGCGTGCCCTCGAGCACCGCCTCGACGGCGCCGTCGATGCGGTTGGTCACCCAGCCGCTCACGTTGCGCGAGTGGGCTCGCTGGCGAACCGAATCGCGGAAGAAGACGCCCTGGACGCGCCCGTGGACGGTCACTCGCCGCCGTATCGGAGCCTCGGCCACTGCAACGATTCTTGCAGCAAAAGATCGTTCTGTGCGGGCCAAACGTTCTGTCCGAGCGCCGCGCCATCCTGAGCGGTAAATGAACGCCCTTTGGTTATTGGCCGGTTTGCTCGTCGGAGCCGGCATCGTGCTCGTCGCGGTGCGACCAAGGCTTCGCTCGCTCTCGAGTGAGGCGGTGCGCGCCGGCGAGCTCGAGCGAGAGCTGGTCCGGGCCCGAGCCGAGGTCGAGCACGAGCGGGCGGTGTCGGCCGAGCGGCTGGCGGCGGTCAACGACGCCCAGGAGCGGCTCTCCACATCGTTCAAGGCCCTGAGCGCGGAGGCGCTCCAGGCGAGCATGGCGCAGCTGTCCGAGCTCGCCCGGGCGCAGCTGCGTGAGACTCAGGCGGAGGCCAAGGGCGACCTCGACAAGCGCCAGCAGGCCGTCGAGCAGCTGGTGGCGCCGCTGCGCGAGCAGCTCGGACGCGTCGACACCCAGCTGCGGGGGCTCGACCAGGAGCGCCGCGAGTCCCGGGGGCGCCTGGAAGCGCAGCTCAAGACCCTCGCCGAGACGGGAGAGAAGCTGCGTACCGAGACGGGTGCCCTCGTGACCGCGCTGCGCAAGCCCAACGCGCGCGGGCAGTGGGGCCAGATGCAGCTGCGCAACGTGGTCGAGCTGGCTGGGATGGTCCGCTACTGCGACTTTCTCGAGCAGTCTCCCGTCGCGGGAGACGAGTCGACCCTGCGCCCGGATCTGGTGGTGAGCCTGCCGGGCGGCAAGCACGTGGTGGTCGACGCCAAGGCCCCGCTCCAGGGCGTGCTCGACGCCTACCAGGCGCGCGACGAGGAGGAGCGCCAGCGGCACCTGCGCGACCACGCCCGACTGCTGCGCCGGCACGTCAAGGCGCTGGCCGACAAGGCCTACTGGGCCGGTCTGGACTCCGCGCCCGACATCGTCGTGATGTTCCTCCCGGGGGAGCATCTGTACGGCGCGGCGCTCGAGTCCGACCCGACCCTGATCGAGGACGCGATGGCCCGCCGCGTGCTGATCGCGACCCCGACCACGCTGCTGGCCATGCTCCGGGCGGTCGCCTACGGCTGGCAGCAGGAGCGCGTGGCCGAATCCGCGCAGGCCATCTCCGAGCTCGGCCGCGAGCTGCACGGGCGCCTGGTCAAGCTCTCGACCCTGCTCGGCACGCTCGGCACGCGGCTGAACAGCACGGTGCGCGCCTACAACGAGGCGGTGGGTTCGTACGAGGCCCGGGTCCTGCCGGCGGCGCGCCGGTTCGAGGACCACGGCTCGGTGGCGGGCGGCCGCGACCTCGGCGAGCTCGAGCATGTCACGGTCAGCGCGCGGACCGTACGCGTGGCCGAGCTGGAGCCCGGCGAAGGCGGCGCGGGTTCGGAGCGCGTCCCCGAGCAGCTGACCATGCGGCGGTTACGGGCGGCCGACTAGAGCCCGCTTACCGAGGCTGGTCGAAAAAGCGAACCCATAGGACGTTTTCTCGACCAGGCTCGCCCGAGGCGTAGGCTGCCGGCATGGCCAAGACGGTGGTGGTGCTCGGGGCGCGGAACCTGGGCGGGGCGATCATCGATCACTTCGTCGCGCACGGCTGGAACGCGGCCGGGATCGCCCGCAGCGAGGACACGCTGGCTCAGGTGCGCGGGCGGGGTGCGGTGGCGATCGCGGCCGACGCCTCGGATCCGGCGGCGTTGAGCGGCGCGCTCGCGAGTGCCCGCGAGCAGCTCGGGTCGGTCGACGCCGTGGTCAACGCGGTCACCGCCGCCCGGCCCCCGGGCGCCGGGCCCTTCGGCGGTGGGCAGCTGGCCGAGGCCGATCTCGACGCGTTCCGGGGCTGGACGGTGGCGGTGGCCGAGCAGGCGTTCGTGTTCCTCTCGACGGGCCTGGTCGCGCTGCGCGAGAGCGGTGGCGGCGCGCTCATCCAGATCACCGGGGGCTCCTCCCGGCGGGCCATGCCGGGCCGCGGGCTATGGGCCGCGGGCGCGTTCGCCACCCGCGCGCTCGTCCAGGCCGCCGCGCAGGAGCTACGCGGCGAGGGCATCCACGTGGCGCTGCTGGCCGTCGACGCCACGATCGAGTCGCCGAAGACGGCGGCGTTTACGCACGCCCAGCCCGGCGACGCGCTGGCCGACATGGGCCAGGTGGCGGAGGCGGTGCGGTTCCTCGTCGAGCAGGGTGCCCGCGCCTACACCCACGAGCTGACGGTGACGCCCGCCGGCGAGCGGTGGGTGCCGTAGGGACGCTGCGCTGCTAGCGAGCCGGGTGCGCTGACGCGCGCTGATAACATGCAACCATGCGGTTGCTCGTCCTTGGCGGAACCAAGTTCCTCGGGCGTCATGTCGTGGACTGTGCCCAGCTGCGCGGCCACGAGCTGACGCTGTTCAACCGCGGGCGCACCGATCCCCGTCCAATCCCCGGGGTCGAGCAGATCCACGGCGACCGCGAGCAGGATCTCTCGCTTCTGGCCGGCCGCAGCTGGGATGCGGTGATCGACACCTCGGGGTACTGGCCGCGCGCGGTGCGCGCCTCGGCCGAGCTGCTGGCCGAGAACGTCGACCGCTACGTGTTCGTCTCGAGCATCTCGGCGTACGGAACCTTCCCCGGGCCCGGCCTGGACGAGGACGCCCCCACCGCTCCCGATCCGCCGCCGGACGTGAGCGACGTCATGGAGCACTACGCCGAGCTCAAGGCCGCCTGCGAGCGCGTGGTCGGGAGCGTGCTCCCGGGCCGGGCGATCGTGATCCGCCCGGGGCTGATCGTGGGCCCGCTCGATCCCACCAACCGGTTTACGTACTGGGTGCGACGCCTCGGGGAAGGCGGCCGGGTGCTCGCGCCCGCGGCCCCCGACCAGCCGGTCCAGCTGATCGACGTCCGCGATCTGGCCGACTGGAGCGTTCGCATGGCCGAGCAGGGTGCCGCCGGCGCGTACAACGCGACCGGGCCGGCCGAGACCCTGACTTTCGGTCCGCTGCTCGAGCGGATCGCGGCCGCCACCGGCGGCGGGGCCGAGCTCGTCTGGATCGACGAGGACCGACTGTCCGAGGCAGGCGTGGAGCCGTGGGACGAGCTGCCGGTGTGGCTGGACCTGCCGAGGAATGCCGAGTTTCGTGGCCTCTGCGCGGTCGACATCGCTCGTGCCCTCGACGCTGGCCTCGAGTTCCGGCCCCTCGAACAGACCGTCGCCGACACGTTGGCTTGGGACCGCGCGCGCGTCCGAGAGCCAGGCGCGGCCGGGGACAATCCGCTGCCGACCCGAGCCGGGCTGTCGAGAGAACGCGAAGCCGAGCTGCTCGCTCGCCTAGCCGGCTGACCCGACCTCACCCTCCTGCACCTGGCGTCCGCGACCGTCCCACCACCGGCGCAGATCGGCACGCTGGTGGGGCAGGGGATCGGCCGACGGCTTGCGCACCTGCACGATCTCGAGCGCCTCGTCGATGTCGACCCCGGCCCGCACGGCGACGACGCCGGCGGCGACCGCGGCCGAGCGCTGCCACCCAGCCCGGCAGTGCACGTACGTGCGCTCCCCCTCGTCGAGCCAGGCGTTGACCTCCCGCACGGCCGCTTCGAGCGCGTCGGGGGAGAGGCCCCCGTAGTCGGTCAGGGGCAGGCGCTGCTCCTCGATCCCGGCCGCCGCCAGGGCGTATTCCACTGCCAGACGTTCGCCCGGGCGGTACTCGTCGTCTTCGGTCAGGTTGAGCACGCGGCGGACCCTCAGTCGCGCCAGCATCTCGACGTCGTCCGGATCGAGTGGGTACGCGCCGACGAGGAGGTCGTCGAACACGTCGGCGAAGCCGTACGAGCGGAACCAGCGCGACACGCCTCAATGATCGCGCCAAGGCGCCGCCGACCAATCTGATCGAGGGATTAATTCTTCGCGGGCCGCACCGACGAGGCCTTCGGCCTCGCGGCCCGCATTAAGCTCGATGTCATGTCCCCGCTACGCACCGACACATTCGACCTGGGCGGGCTCCGCCTCACCTCCGGCGAGGGCCGCCACCTCGATTTGAACGTGGCGATCGAGTCGTTCTCGCTCGCCGGCGATTCCTATTCCGTGCAGCCCGAGACCGTCCCGGTGCATCTCGACATATCCCGGACGACGGGCGACGGCTATGCGCTCCGGCTGCGCTTCGAAGCCGCGCTGGTGGGACCGTGCATGCGCTGCCTGGAGCCCGCCGCCCCGGTCTTCACCGTCGACGCACGCGAGGTCTCACAGCCGGCCGAGGCCCGGGCAGCATTTGGCCCCGCCCACCCCCGTGGGCGGGATCCGATTCCCCGTGGTCGGGCCAAGCAGCAGGATGACGCCAGCGATGAGCTCACGTCTCCGTACGTGCAGGACGGTGTGCTCGATCTGCGCGCGTGGGCGCGGGACGCGCTCGCGCTGACCGTGCCCGCGAACCTACTCTGCCGGCCCGATTGCGCTGGTCTGTGCCCGGCGTGCGGCGCGAACCTGAACGACGCCGGACCCGATCACCACCATGAGCAAGCACCGGATCCACGGTGGGCCGCGCTGTCGCAGCTGCGCTTTGAGTAGGCCGTGGCGGCTACACTGCCGCCCATGGCCGTCCCCAAGCAGAAGCAGTCCCACGCGCGGACCACACAGCGTCGTGCGCAGCACAAGATCGATGCGCCGACCTACAACGCGTGTCCGCAGTGCCACAGCCCTCGCCTTCCCCACCGCGTCTGCCCCGTGTGCGGGAGCTACAAGGGACGCGAGGTCATCGTTCCGGATCGGGACGAGCCGATCGCATAGGGTCGTTCCCGTGGTGACCGTCGCCGTGGACGCCGGCGGGGCGGATCTCGGCCCCCGGGAAGTGGCGGCTGGCGCTGCGCGCGCCGCCAGCAACGGGATCCGGGTTCTGCTCTTCGGCCCGGCTGGCGAGATCGGAGCGGTTCCCGCCGGCGTCGAGGTGGTCGACGCCCCGGTTTCGATCGCCAAGCAGGCCGATCCCGCTTACGCGGTCCGCACCACGCCCGAGGCCTCGATCGTCCAGGCCACGCGCGCGGTGGCCGACGGTCGCGCGCAGGCCTTCGTCTCGGGAGGATCGACCGGACCGGCGCTGGCCGCGGGACTGTTTCACCTACGCCGCGACCGCGGCGTCTACCGTCCCGCCCTTGCCCTGCCGCTGCCCAATCCGGGCAAGGGCACCGTTCTGCTGCTCGATGTCGGCGCCAACGCGGTCTGCCGGCCCGAGCACCTCGTCCAGTTCGCCCACATGGGCTCGGCGTTCGCCCAGGCCGTGATGGGCATGCGCGCTCCCCGGGTCGCGCTCCTGTCCAACGGCGAGGAGCCCGGTAAGGGCACCCCGGACCTGGTCACCGTGCACGAGCTGCTCGCCGGCGAGCGCGGGGCCGGCTTGAACTTCATCGGCAACGTCGAGGGGACGCAGGTCCCCGAGGGCGCGGCCGACGTGGTGGTGATGGACGGATTCACGGGCAACATCGCTCTGAAGCTGATGGAGGGCGTCTCGAGCCGCACCCTGCGCCTCGTCGGCGAGGCCGCGGGAACCTCGACGCGGGGCCGCCTGGGCAAGCGGCTGATCGGCGCCTCGGTGCGACGGCTGCGCGAGGAAATCGACCCCGAGGGCCAGGGCGGCGCCTACATGCTGGGGCTGCGCCAGCTGGGCGTCGTCGCCCATGGCCGGTTCGGCGCTCACGGCTTCGCGCGGGCCATCGAAGTGGCGGCACGCGGGGTCGAGCACGACGTGATCGGGCGCACGCGGACCACGCTCGAGCAGGCGGGAGCGCTGCGCCCGCCCAGCAGCGGATCCATTCCCGCCCTGACCGATGCGCCCGGCTCGTCCGAAACGGCGGCTACCGTACCCATGCCGTGACCCGTGAAGAGATCTTCCAGGTGATCCGCGCCCACCTCGCCGATGAGCTCGAGGTGGATCCGGCTGCCATCTCCGAGACGACCCGCTTCAAAGAGGACCTCGAGGCCGATTCGCTGGATCTGTACACGCTGGTCCAGGAGGTCGAGGACACCTACGGAGTGCGGATCTCCGACGAGCAGGCGGCCAAGATCCAGACCGTAGGTCAGGCCGTTGAGTTCGTGCTGGGCGTGACCGGAGGCGAGACGCAGGCGTCGGCGCCGGCGAGCGCAGGCCGCGATGCTGAGTGAGCGCGAACTGAGTGAGCGCGACCCAGCTTCCACGTCAGGGTGATTCCGCGGCGCTTCTGCGCGAGCTGCTCGACGAGCTACCCGAGGATCTCGCCCGCCCCGCTTTCACCCATGCGTCCTGGACGACGCGGCGCTCGGACTCCTACGAGCGCCTGGCCTTCCTGGGCGACAGCGTGCTCGCACTCGCGGTCACCTCGCATCTGTACCCGCGGCTCGAGGCCGATCGCTTCGGCCCTGGCAGGTTGACCAAGATCCGCGCCCAGGCGGTGTCGGGCCGCTCGTGTCGCGCGGTCGCCGAACGGCTCGGCGTGCCGGACCGCCTGCGGGCCGCGGCGCCCGCCGCCGCGGCCACCACGGTGCCCGGCCTGGTCTCGACCGAGCGGGTGCTGGCGTCCGTCATCGAGGCGGTGATCGGCGCCTGCTTCCTTGCCTTCGGCTACGAACGGACGTCCGCGGCGGTGGTCGCCGCCTTCTCTCCCGAAATCGAGAACGCGCTCGAGAATCCGGTCGATTTCAAGTCCGCGCTACAGGAGCGGCTGGCTCGCAAGGGTGCGCTCGTGACCTACGACGTGGTCGACGAGGAGGGCCCGCCCCACGACCGAGTGTTCTCGGTGAGCGCGACCATCGGGGGCGTCGAGGTCGGCCGGGGCCGGGGACGCAGCAAGAAGGACGCCGAGCAGGAGGCCGCCCAGGCAGCACTGGAGGCGCTGGAGTGAACGAACCATGTACCTGAAATCGATCGTCATCAAGGGCTTCAAGTCGTTCCCGGACCGGACCAAGCTCGAGTTCGGACCCGGCGTCAGCGTGATCGTCGGGCCGAACGGATCCGGCAAGTCGAACATCACCGACGCGGTCCTGTGGGCACTCGGGGAGCAGTCGCCGCTGGCCATCCGCGGCCAGTCGATGCAGGACGTGATCTTCGGCGGCGTCCCCGGTCGTCAGGCGGCACGCAACGCCGAGGTGGAGCTGGTGCTCGACGACAGCGACGGAGCGCTGGGCCTGGGCGTGCCCGAGGTCTCGATCGCCCGCCGCCTGGATAGAAGTGGCGAGGGCGAGTACCGCCTGGCCGGGGCCCGCTGCCGACTCGTCGACGTGATTGAGCTCCTGTCCGACACCGGGCTGGGCAAGGAGATGCACTCGGTCATCTCCCAGGGGCGGGTCGAGTCGATCGTGACCTCCAAGCCGCGCGACCGCCGGATGCTGATCGAGGAGGCGGCGGGGCTCGGGAAGCACCGCAAGCGCCGGCGACGCGCCCAGCTCAAGCTGGCCCGTACCCAGGAGAACCTCGACCGGGCGCTGGACGTGGAGCGCGAGGCCCGCTCTCGCCTGCGACCGCTCAAGCGTCAGGCCGAGGCCGCCGAATTGCACGCGCGGATCGAGCGCCAGACGCTCGAGGCGCGGTGGGAGCTGACCCGGGACGACCTGCGGATCCTGGGCGCCGAGTTGGAGGCCGCACAGACCGCGGCCGGGCAGGCTCGGGCCCGGCGCGAGGAGGTCGAGCGTGCGCTCTCGGCCGTGCGCACCCGCCGGGAGGCGGCCGAGGAGGCGCTGGCCCGTCGCAGCGCGCACCGCGAGGAGCTCTCGCGGCGCTGCTTCGTGGCCCAGTCCGCGGCCGAGCGCATCGGCTACCGCGCCGAGGCGGCCGGGGCAGCTGGGCGAGACGTCGAGGAGCGCCTGCGCCGGCGCGAGGCGCTGCTGGCCGAGCTCGAGCAGGCCGCCCAGGGCGAGCGGCCCGATCCGGAAGTCGACGCGCGGATCGAGCGGCTCGAACAGGAGCTGGCCCGGCTCGACCGCGACCGCGAGGCCGAGCTGGCCCGCCAGCTGGCCGAGCTCGAGTCCGAGCTCGTCGGCGCCCGGGATGCCACCCGCGAGCAGGCCGCGGCGGTCGAGCAGGCGCAGGCCGGGCGCCAGCGGGCCCAGGAGGAGCTCGAACGTCTTCGCGGCGAGCTGCGCGACGCCGAGCGCGCGGTGGAGGCCGCCCGGCGCGAGGCGGCACGCGTGGGCGGCGAGCTCGCCGCCTGCAATCAGTTCCTGCGCAGTCAGACGGCCGCGCCGGGCGGGGCGGCGGTGCTGGCCGACCAGCTCGAGGTCGACCCCGGCTATGAGCTCGCCGTGGCCGCTGCCCTCGACGGGCGTCTGAGAGCGGCCGTGCTCGCCGATCGCGGCGCCGCGGGCGCCCTGCTCGACCGGGCCGGGCCTGACGGCGGCCGCGCCCTGGTCTTCGATCGGGCGGACGACGCCCTCGCGGGGGAGAACGTAGCGGCGTTGCCGATCCCAAGCGCCGAGCCTCTCGCCCGGCACGTCCACGGTCTGGCCGAGCCCGCGGCGCTGGCGCGCCGGTTGCTCCGGGAGACTTGGGTGGTCGAGAGCCTCGACCAGCTGCCCGCTGCCTTCGGCGGGGTGGCGGTGACTCGAGCGGGCCGGGTCTGGTCCTCGGCCACGCGCGAGCTCCGCCAGGCGCCGGCCGTGGGCGAGGAGCGCGTGCTCGCCGAGCGCAACCGCCGCGATGAGCTGGTGCGCACGAGCGAGGCCGCCGTGCAGGCGGAGGTTGCGGCCAGGCAGGCGGTCGACCGCGTCGGCGAGGCGCTCGCTGCCGCCGATGGGGCGTCGGTGAAAGCAATCGACGCGCATCGCGCCGCGATCAACCAGCGCGATGAGCTGGTCGAACGCGAGCGACGCCTTCAGGCGACGATCGAGCGCCGGCGAGCGGCGCCCGACGAGGGACCGCAGGCCGGTCGGCGCATGCAGCTGACCGCCGAGCTGTCCTCGGCCCGTGGCGAGCGGGAGCGAGCCGAGCGCGAGCGAGCCGATCGGCGGGCCCGGATCGAGCGCCTGCAGGCCGCCGCCGAGCGCGACCGGGCGCTGGTTCCCACCGTGAGGTCGCTGAGCGGGGCGCTCGAGCAGGCTGCGAGCTCGATCGCGCTGCGCCGAGCCCAGTTCGAGGAGGCGCTCCAGGCCGACCGCGAAGCCGGCGAGCATGTCGCCGCCGAGCTGAAGGAGTGCGCCACCGAGGAGGCCGCACTGCACACCCAGCTCCACCAGGCCGGGGAGGAGCTGACCCAGAGCGAGGTGCGCCTGGAGCGGGTCCGCGACCGCCTGCAGGAGTGCCGGCGCGAACTCGAGCAACTCGCCGGCCGTCTGGAGCTCGATGCCGGGCCGGCCGACGCCAAGCTCGGCGAGGAGGAGCGCGAGGCGCTGCGCACTCGGCTCGAGCGGCTGGCTCGCCGGCGCGAGCAGCTCGGCCCGGTCAACCCGCTTGCCCAGACCGAATACGAGGAGGCGCTCGCCCATGTCGAGGAGCTCGAGCACCAGCGCGAGGACCTCGAGACCGCGCTGCGCGAGCTCAACAAGCTGATCGCCGACACCGACAAGCAGATCCGGGAGAGCTTCGAGCAGACCTTCGACGCGGCCGCGCGCAACTTCGAGCAGGTGGCGGCACAGCTGTTCCCGGGTGGGCGCGGCCGCCTACGGCTCGTGACCGAGCGCGAAGGCGGGCCGGCGCGGGTGCTCGGCGGTGGGCCCCTGCCCGCAAATGGGAACGGCAAGTCCGACAGCGACGACGGAGACGACGGCGATCAAGACTGGGAATCCCGCCCACCCACGACCGAAGAGCAGGAGGAAGAGGACCTGCTCGGGGTCGAGATCGAGATCACGCCCGCCGGGAAGGACATGAAGCGCCTCACGCTGCTCTCGGGCGGCGAGAAGTCGATGACCGCGCTGGCCTTCCTGTTCGCGGTGTTCCTCGCCCGCCCGTGCCCGTTCTACATCCTCGACGAGGTCGAGGCCGCGCTCGACGATCTGAACATCGACCGGTTCCTCGAGCTGCTGCGCTCCTACTCGAGCCACGCCCAGTTCATCGTGGTGACCCATCAGAAGCGCACGATGGAGGCCGCCGACTCGCTTTACGGCGTGTCGATGGGGGCGGACGGGATCTCGAAGGTGATCTCGCGCCGGCTCCCCGCGGCGCAGGAACAAGCCGCCTAAGCCGGCCGCGAGGCCGAAGGCCTCGTCGGTGCGGCCCGCGGAATTAGTCATCGAGCGGACCGGCCCCCGAGCCCCTAGCCTTCCTGCCCATGGCCCGCGACTGGCGCGATCTGTTCATCCTCGACGGCGCGTTGCCGGCGGCCGAGTCCGAGGACGCGGGTGGGCGGGATCCAAATCGGGAGCGGCGGCGCGGCATGTTCCGGCGGCTGCGCGAGAACCTGCGCAAGACCCGCCAGGCGCTGACCTCGGAGATCCAAGCGACGCTCTTTGAGGATCTGAGCGAGGAGACCTGGGAGCGGCTCGAGGAGGCACTGATCTACGCCGACGTCGGCGCCGGCACCACCGCCCAGGTGGTCGGACAGCTCGAGCGCGAGGCCACCGAGGGCAACATCAGCGGCGGCGAGGCGCTGACCGAGCGCCTGACCCAGCTGCTGGCCGACATCGCGCGCTCGGACAACGACCGGATCGATCTGCGCCCGCAGCCGACGGTGATCCTGGTCGCCGGCGTCAACGGCACGGGCAAGACGACCACGATCGGCAAGCTCGCCTGGCACCTGTCACGAGAACTGGGCAAGAAGGTGGTGGTGGGCGCGGGGGACACGTTCCGCGCCGCCGGGGTAGAGCAGCTCGAGATATGGGCCGAGCGGGCCGGGGCGGGATTCGTCAAAGGCCCACCCGACGCCGACCCGGGTGCGGTCGCCTACGACACGGTCGAGGCCGGCCGTCGCGACGGCGCCGACGTGGTGATCATCGACACGGCCGGACGTCTGCACACCCAGGACGACCTGATGGCCGAGCTTGGCAAGGTCCGGCGGGTGATCGCCAAGCAGATCCCCGAGGCGCCGCACGAGACGCTGCTCACCGTCGACGCCACCACGGGCCAGAACGGCCTGCGCCAGGCGCGCCTGTTCTCGGAGACCGTCGACGTCTCCGGCCTCGTCCTGACCAAGCTCGACGGCACGGCCAAGGGCGGAATCGCGCTGGCCATCTCGCACGAGCTCGGGATCCCGGTGAAGCTGATCGGGATCGGCGAGCAGCTCGAGGACCTCCGGCCGTTCGACCCCGACGACTTCGCCCGGGCGCTGATCTCCGCGGGGTAGACGGCCGCTCGAGCGCGCCACCGTCCTGCGGCCGCCGCCCCCAGCCCGAAATTTCCGCCATTCCAGCCTCGGGCCGCGCGCCAATTCCGGATTTCTCGTCTCCAGCCCGAGTTATCCGTCACCGGCGACAGGTTCGTCGGCTAATGGCGGAAATTTCGGGTTGCGGTCGGAACCGGGTGGAGGGCGATTCGCGAGTGCTTCGCCGCCGCCCGCGGGGCACGGATGCCCCGCGGAACGGCCCCAGGGACGCCGCCGCAGGCGGCCCATTCCACGCAGTACGCTGAAGTCCGGCATGTTCGACTCACTGGCAGAGAAGCTTCAGGCGACGCTCTCCGATGTCCGCGGCCACGGCACGCTGACTGAGGACGACATCAACGCTGCGATGCGCGAGATTCGCCTCGCGCTGCTCGAGGCCGACGTCAACTTCAAGGTCGTCAAGAGCTTCACGAGCGCGGTCAAGGAGCGGGCGCTCGGCGCCGACGTGATCGGCAAGCTCAACCCCGGCCAGCAGGTGGTCAAGATCGTCTCCGACGAGCTGACCGAGCTGATGGGTGGCGCCGCGCGCGAGCTGTCCTTCTCGCCCCGACCGCCCACGATCGTGGTGATGGCCGGCCTCCAGGGCTCCGGGAAGACGACCGCGACGGCGAAGCTGGCCCGCTATCTGAAAGAGCAGCACGGCTCTTCGGTGGCGGTGGCCGCGTGCGACGTGTACCGGCCCGCCGCGGTCGAGCAGCTGATCAAGGTCGGCCACCAGGCGGGGGCGGCGGTGTACGAGCAGGGCACCGATCAGGACCCGGTCAAGATCGCCGCCTGGGCGCGCGATCGTGCGATCTCCGAGGGCAAGGACGTGCTGATCATCGACACGAGCGGCCGCCTGCACGTCGACCAGGAGCTGATGGCCGAGCTCGCGAACATCAAGAAGGCGGTCAAGCCCACGGACGTCCTGCTCGTGGTCGACGCGATGACCGGTCAGGACGCGGTGAACGTCGCCGAGCAGTTCGCCGAGGTGGTCCAGTTCGACGGGGTCGTCATGACCAAGCTCGACGGCGACGCCCGGGGCGGCGCCGCGCTGTCGGTCAAGGCGATCACGGGCAAGCCGATCATGTTCGCCTCCACCGGCGAGAAGCTCGACCAGTTCGAGCGCTTCCACCCCGACCGGATGGCCCAGCGGATCCTCGGGATGGGCGACGTGATGACCCTGATCGAGAAGGCCGAGGGCGCCTACGACGAGGAGCAGGCGGCCGAGCTCGAGCGCAAGCTGCGCAAGTCGGAGTTCGGCCTGGACGACTTCCTCGACCAGATGCGCCAGATCCGCCGGCTCGGTCCGCTGCAGTCGCTGATCGGGATGATCCCCGGGATGGGCAAGGAGCTGCGCGGCGTCAAGGTCGACGAGCGCGAGTTCGACCGGATCCAGGCCATCATCCTGTCGATGACCCCGCAGGAGCGCCGGCACCCGGAGCTGATCAAGGGCTCGCGCCGGTTGCGCATCGCCAAGGGGTCAGGTACCAACGTGCAGGCGGTCAAGCAGCTGATCAAGCAGTTCGAGCAGATGCGCAAGGTGATGCGCTCGGTCGCGCAGGGCCGGATGCCAGATCTGGGCGCGCTCATGCGCCAGGCACGCTAAGCTCGTCGGCCGACATGTCAGTACGACTAAGACTCACGCGCATTGGCTCGCGCAAGAACCCGGTGTGGCGGGTGGTGGTCGCCGACCAGCGCGCCAAGCGCGACGGACGGGTGATCGAGATCGTCGGGCACTACAACGCCCAGACGAACCCGTCGACGATCGTGCTCGACGAGGATCGGATCCGCGACTGGCTTGCGCGCGGGGCGCAGCCGTCGGGCACGGTCCAGAAGCTGCTGCGCACCCAAGGCATCCAGTAGCTGGCGCGGCCGCGATGAAGGAGCTGCTCGAGTACCTGGCGCAGGGTCTGGTCGAGCATCCTAACCAGGTGCGGGTCAACGAGGTGCAGGAGGACGACGGCGCCGTCGTGCTCGAGCTCTCGGTGGCCGAGGACGACTACGGCAACGTGATCGGGCGCGGCGGCCGGACCGCGGCAGCGATCCGCACCGTGGTCAAGGCCGCGGCGGTCCGGACCAATCGCCGCGTGTTCGTCGACATCGTCGACGCCTAGCCTGGGGTCCGCGATGGAATGGCTTCACGCGGGCCGGGTGGGCCGCCCGCACGGCCTCGACGGCAGCTTCCACGTCACCCGGCCGAATGGGCAGCTGCTTCAGAACGCTCAGACGGTGATGATCGAGGACCGCGAGCTGCAGATCACCCGGCGGGCCGGGACGCCCCAGCGCCTGATCCTGCGGCTCGCGTCCCATGAGAGCCGCGACGCGGCCGAGGCCCTGCGCGGCAAGGAGATGCTGGTGGCGCGCCCCGAGGCGCCCGAGCTCGGCCCCGATGAATGGTGGGCTGAGGATCTCGTCGGATGCTCGGTACACGACGGCGCCCGCGCGGTGGGGACGGTTCGCGAGCTCGTCGAGCTCCCCTCGTGCGAGATGCTCGTTCTCGAGCGTGCCGAGGGGGGCGAGCTGCTCGTTCCGCTGGTCACCGACGCGGTGCGCGAGGTCGATCTGGACCGGCGCGCCATCGACGTCGACCTGAGGTTCCTCGGCGCGGAGTGACCGGGTGGAGATCGACGTCTTCACCCTCTTCCCCGAGGCGTTCGGGTGGTTCGAGCGCCAGCGCCACGTCGCCAACGCTCTGGCCGCCGGCCATCGGCTTCACTACGTCAACTATCGCGATCACACCCCGTTGAGCGCCGGGCAGGTGGACGACACGCCATTCGGCGGCGGGGCCGGGATGGTTCTGCGGGTCGACGTCGTCGAGGCGGCCCTGCGGGCGCGCTACGGTCGCGATCCGGTGCAGCTGCGCGACGATCGCCGCGTGATCGCGCTGACCCCGGGTGGCCGGCTGCTTGACGATGGGTTGGCAAGTGAGCTGGCCGCGGAACCCGCCCTGACACTGCTGTCCGGCCGCTATGAGGGATTCGACCAGCGGATCGTCGAGCATTTCGCCAGCGACGAGGTGTCGATCGGCCGCTACGTCCTGGCCGGGGGCGAGCTCGCCGCGATGGTGCTGTGCGACACCGTCCTGCGCAAGCTTCCCGGGGCGTTGGGCGATCCGCGCTCGGCGGTGGAGGAATCGTTCAGCCAGGCGCTGGGCGGCGCGCCCGAGTACCCGCACTACACCCGGCCCGCCGAGTACCGCGGCTGGCGGGTCCCGGAGGTGCTGCTCTCCGGACATCACGCCCGGATCCGGGAATGGCGCCTGCGCCAGAGCGCCACGCGCGGTCCGCTACCATAGCCCGTCGCACGCGCACCGCGCCGTGCGTACACCTCACCATCGAGCATCGCCGGGTGCTCGATGTGGCAGGGATCTGCAACCGTCATGAGCACCGTGATCGACAGCCTGGAGCGCGCCCAGCTTCGCCGAGTACCGGCGTTTGATGCCGGCGACCGCCTGCGCGTGCACTTCCAGGTGATCGAGGGCACGAGGCGCCGCACCCAGGTGTTCGAGGGCGTGGTCATCAAGCGCCAGGGGCACGGCGCCCGTGAGACGTTCACGGTTCGCAAGCAGTCGTTCGGCGTCGGGGTTGAGCGAACCTTCCCGCTCCATTCGCCGAAGATCGAGCGCATCGAGGTGGCGTCGCGCGGCGACGTCCGACGGGCCAAGCTCTACTACCTGCGCGGTCGCGTCGGCAAGCGCGCCCGGGTCCGGGAGCGCCGGTTCGCCGCCCCTGAGGTGGCGGTCGAGCGCGAGCTGCTGCACCCGGAGGCTCCCGAGGAGCCACTCGCTCCCGAGGAGCAGCCAGAGCCGGAGGCGGTCGCCGAGACGGACGCGGCTGCCGAGGCGGACACTGCGGCGCAGGACGACGTGGCGGCGCCCGATGCGGCGGCGCCCGAGGTCGAGGCAGGCGCACAAGCCGAGGCCGGCCCGGACGCTGAAGGCGAAGCGGCCGCTGGCGAGGCTGGGGAGTCAGACCCCCCGACGGCGCCGCAGGACGCCGGTCCGGCGGCCACGGAGGAGTCCGCCGGCGAACAACCTGAGTGACGCGATCGCGCCGCTCGCCGGTCGCCACTCTGATCGAGCTCGCGGTGATCGTCGTCACCGCGCTCGCACTGGCCCTGGCGGTGCAGGCGTTTCTGGTGAAGCCCTACCGGATCCCGAGTGGATCGATGCTTCCCACCGTCCACATCAATCAGCGGGTGCTCGTCGATCGGCTCGCGATGGACTTCTCCTCTCCGCACATCGGCGACATCGTCGTGTTCCATCCGCCCAAGGACTACGCCGACGGCTGCGCCGACCCGAACGAGGGCGAGAACCAGGAGGGGCAGGACGCGCCCGCGGCGTGCCAGGTCCCATGGACGCAGCCCTCCTCGCAGACGTTCATCAAGCGCGTCGTCGGGCTCCCGGGAGACCACCTGTCGATCCGCAACGGCCACGTGATCCGCAACGGAAAGCCGGAGAAGGACCCCTACATCGTGCCGTGCGACGGCGGTGAGGCTTGCAACTTCCCGCAGACGATCACGGTGCCGCAGGGCTACTACTACATGATGGGGGACAACCGGCCGGACTCCGAGGACAGCCGCTTTTGGGGGCCGGTCCCCAGGTCATGGATCATCGGCAAGGCGTTCCTGACCTACTGGCCGCCGGACCGGATCGGTTTCATGTAATGGCGCGATCGACGGGGTGCGCGCGCCCGGGAATCGGAGGAGGGGTATGAAGGGGCTGATCGAGTTGGTGGTGACGGTGGCGATCGCGGTGGCGCTCGCGCTCCTGATCCAGGCGTTCATCGTCAAGCCCTACCGGATCCCGAGCGGATCGATGATCCCCACGCTCAACATCAACCAGCGCATCCTGGTCAACCGCCTGGGCGGGAACCCCAGCGTCGGCGACGTGGTCGTGTTCCATCCGCCGCACGGCGCCGACCTGCCCGGCGGAGCGTGCGGAAACCCGAATCAGGGCCCCGGACACTCCGAGCCGTGCGACGTCCCGACGCCGCAGGAGTCCAGCCAGACGTTCGTCAAGCGCGTCGTCGCCGGCCCCGGGGACACCCTGCAGATCACCAACGGCCACGTGATTCTTAACGGAAAACGCGAGAAAGACCCGTACATCATCCCCTGTGCTTCTTGCACTTTCCCGACTCCGATCAAGGTTCCGCCCGGCGATTACTACATGATGGGGGACAACCGTCCGGACTCGGAGGACAGCCGATACTGGGGCCCCGTGCCGGAGAAGTGGATCATCGGTGTCGCGTTCTTCACATACTGGCCGCCGGACCGCATCGGCTTCCTCTAGCAGCGGTAACGGAAACGGGAACGGTGCCGTGCGCCGGCGCAAGCCCTCCGCGCGCCCGGCCCGGAAGCTGTTCAGGTTCGACCGGGCGCTCGGCGTGCGCTTCGTCGCGGGCGCTGACGAGGCCGGCCGGGGATGCCTGGCCGGGCCACTGGTGGCGGCGGCGGTGCTGTTCGACCTCGAGCGAGTCGGGCCGGGCGAGGTACGCGCGCTGGGGGCGCTCAACGACTCCAAGCAGCAGACCCCGGAGGGCCGGGCCGAGCTGTTCCCGGTGATCCTGCGGATCGCGACGAAGGTCGCGATCGTGTCTCGCTGCGCGCCCGGCATCGATGCTCGCGGGCTGCACAAGACCAACCTGGCCGCGCTCCGGGACGCGCTCGCGCAGGTGGCCTGCGAGGGCTGCATGTGCCTGAGCGACGGCTTTCCGGTGCGGCCGACCGGCTACGAACAGCGCGCCGTGGTTGACGGCGACGCGAAGAGCGCCGCGATCGCCGCGGCGTCGGTGATCGCCAAGGAGACGCGCGATCGCTACATGCGCCGCGCCGACGCGACGCACCCCGGGTGGGAGTTCGCCCAGCATGTGGGCTATTCCACGCCGGAGCATCGCGATGCGATTGAGCGGCTCGGGGTCTCGCCGCTTCACCGCCTCTCGTTCCAGTCGATGGCCTACCAGCAGCTGGCGCTGGTCGAGGCGGCCGCGATGGACGAGGTCGGTGTCGGCTGAGTCGGAGCTAGAACGCGCCCTCGAGGTGCTCGAGCTTGACCAGGCGGCCGGCCAGGTCGAACGTCACCCCGATGGCGTCGAACCGAAGGTTCTCGGCGCGCGGGCGCTCGGTTCGCTCGATCAACCAGCTGCCGGCCATCCTCCGCACGCGGGACTGCTTGCGCGGCCGCACCGCCTCCAGCGGGCTGACGCCGCCGGCGGGCATGCGCCGCGTCTTGACCTCGCAGAAGGCGAGCGTACGGCCATCGAAGGCGACGATGTCGAGCTCGCCCCAGCGGGTCCGGTAGTTGCGCTCGACGATCTGAAAGCCACGCCTGACCAGGTGCTCGGCGGCGAGCTGTTCGCCGAGCTGGCCGAGCTCTGAACGCCGCTCCGGGGACACGTGGCGAACGTTACGTACGGGCCTGTTACAGGTGGTTCGCGCTCGGTCACAATCCTGCGCAGGCCCGCGGGCATGGTGTGCGCAGAGTTGGAACGCCACGCCGACCACCTGTAACGAGTCGATGCGTACGTTGCAGCGATGCTCGCGCGCATCGCCACGTTCGCGATCGATGGCATCGATCCGCGGCACGTCTCGGTCGAGGTCGACATCCGGCCGGGCCTGCCCGCGTTCACGATCGTCGGGCTCGGCGACACCGCGGTGCGGGAGTCGCGTGACCGCGTCCGCTCGGCCATCTCCAACTCCGGCTTCGAGTTTCCCCAGACCCGGATAACGGCCAACCTCGCGCCCGCCTCCCTGCGGAAGGTGGGGCCGGGTTTCGACGCGGCGCTGGCGGTCGCGATCCTCGCCGCGAGCGGCCAGGTGCCGGCCGGGCCGCTGGCCCGCTACGCGGTCTTCGGCGAGCTCTCGCTGAGCGGCGAGCTGCGCGACTCGCCCGGTGCCCTGGCCGTGGCCGAGGGCGCCCGCCGGGCCGGGCTCGAGCGGCTGATCGTGCCCCGCGAGCGGGCTCGGGAGGCGGCCCTGGTGCACGGCCTCGAGATCGCGGGCGTGTCGACGCTGCGAGCGGCGGCCGACGTGGTTACCGGGGCGGCGCTGCCCCCGCTGCCGGCGCCCGACGCGGACGCCAACGCCGTCGTCGCCGCGTCCGAGCCGGATCTGGCCGATGTCCGGGGCCACGCAGCGCCGCTCCTCGCGGTTGAGATCGCCGCCGCCGGCGCCCACAACCTGCTATTCGAGGGCCCGCCGGGGACGGGGAAGACGATGCTCGCTCGGAGGATCCCGTCGATCCTGCCGGCGATGACGCGAGCCGAGGCGATCGAGGTGACGCGGATCCACAGCGTGGCCGGGCTGCAGGCAGCCGGGCTGATCCGCGCGCGGCCGTTCCGCGCGCCCCACCACACGATCTCGCCGGCCGGCCTGGTCGGCGGGAGCTCGCCGCCCCGCCCGGGCGAAGCGACGCTGGCCCATCACGGGGTGCTGTTCCTCGACGAACTCGCCGAGTTTCAGCGCTCGAGCCTCGACGCGCTGCGCCAGCCGCTCGAGGACGGGTGCGTCACGATCGTGCGCGGGCAGCGCGCGCTGGCGTTCCCAACCCGGTTCATGCTCGTCGCGGCCACCAACCCGTGTCCGTGCGGGTTCGCCGGCGTGGGCGACCGCTGCCGGTGCGGCGAGGCCGATCTGCGCCGCCACCAGCGCCGGTTGAGCGGGCCGCTGTTGGACCGGATGGACCTCCTGATCAACGTCGGGCGTCCGAGCGAGGACGAGCTGCGGGCTCCGCCGGCGAGGACCTCGGCACAAGCCCGCGAGCGCGTGGCCGGGGCGCGCGAGCGCCAGCGCCACCGGCTCCGGGGCTCGGGGGCGCGCTGCAACGGCGAGATGGACGCGCGGCTTGTCCGGCGCCACGTGCGCCTGGAGCCAGACGCGGAGCGGGCGCTCGCCCAGGCCTACGCGATCGGAGCGCTGAGCGCGCGGGGGCGCCACCGGGTGATGCGCGTCGCCCAGACGATCGCCGACCTGGAGGAGCACGCGCGGATCACCCGGGTCGACCTGCTGACCGCGCTCAGCCTGCGCCAGCGGAGCGCGGCCGAGACCACGCTGGCGGCCTGAGGTGGCGTCCGAGGCCGGCTCCGAGTCGGCGCCTGGGGCGGCGGGTTCGGGTCGCGCCTGCGATCGGTGCCTGGCGCGGACGTGGCTGATCGGGCGGCTCGGCGGCCACATTGACCTCGTACGGGCACGGATCGAGGAGGTGCTGGCGCTCGAGGACGACGAGCTGATCGCGGCGGTGGGCGGGGGAGAGGAGAGCCGTATACGGCAGGAGCTGGGGGAACTGGACGTCGATGCGGCGAGAGCTAGGTCGCGGGGCGCAGGCCTGGCGACGATCTGTGTGTGCGATCCGGCGTATCCGCCGGCGCTGCGCGCGCTCGCGGCGCCTCCCGCGGTGCTTCACGTCGCGGGCGGCCTGGAGCGTCTACTCGAGCTTGCGGCCCAGGATCCGGTGGCGCTGGTCGGATCGCGGCGCCCGTCGCCGTACGGGACCGAGATGGCCGGCAAGCTCGCGAGTGGCCTGGCCTTCGCCGGGATCACCGTCGTGAGCGGGATGGCGCTCGGTATCGACTCGGCCGCGCATGCCGGCGCGCTCGACGCGGGCGAGCGCCAGGCGGGAGCGGTCGAAGTTCTCGGGGGTCGAGCCGTTCGAGGGCGTGTCCTCGGCGCGCCGACCGTGGCCGTGCTCCCCGGCTCGGCCCACCGCCCCTACCCCGCCGGCAAGCGCACGCTTCACCGCCGGATCGTCGGGGCTGGAGCTGCCGTGTCAGAGCTCGGCCCGGGCACGAGCGTGCGGCGGTGGATGTTCCTGGCCCGCAACCGAATCACCGCCGGGCTGGCCGCGATGACCGTCGTGGTCGAGGCGGGCGAGCACTCGGGCTCGCTGGTCACCGCGCGCGTGGCCGCCGGGCTCGGGCGAGGGGTGGGAGCCGTCCCGGGGAGGGTCACGACGCCCCAGGCGCGCGGCCCGCACGAGCTGCTGGCGGGCGGGGCGTGCCTGGTGCGCGGCCCGCAGGACGTGCTCGACCACCTGTTCGGCGCGGGAGCGCGGGTCGCGGCACCGCTGGGGCGGCCGGAACCCGCGTTGGAGCTTCGTCCGCTGCTGAATGCCATCGCCGAGGGCCACGACACGGCCGCGGCGCTCGGACGAGCGGGCTTCAGCGCGGACCGGGGCCTCGCCGCATTGGCCGCGCTGGAGCTCGAAGGCTTCGTGCGGCGAGGCCCGGGCGGTCACTTCGAAGCAACGCCGTGACCCACGCGGACGGCTCCGATTGACTTTTCTGAGAACTGTTCGCAGAAAACTCAACGGCAAGGGTCGAAGTACGCTCGTGCCCGTGATCAAGCGCGTGCTCTCGATTGCCGGATCGGACTCGGGCGGCGGGGCCGGCATCCAGGCCGACCTGAAGGCGTTCGCCGCCTGCGGCGTGCACGGGATGACCGCGATCACCGCGATCACCGTCCAGAACACCGTCGGGGTCACGGCCGTGCACCCGATCCCGCCCGAGATCATCATCGGCCAGGTGCGGGCCGTGGCCACCGACATCGGCCTCGATGCGGTCAAGATCGGGATGCTCGGCGACCGGCCGACGATCGAGGCGGTGGCCAGCGCCCTGGCCGAATTGCCCGCCGAGACCCCGGTCGTGCTGGATCCGGTGATGGTTGCGGAGTCCGGCGCCCAGCTGCTCGACCCCGCGGCGAAAGCCACCCTGACGCAGCTCCTCTTCCCTCGCGCCACGGTGGTCACCCCGAACCTGCCCGAGGCCCGCGCGCTCGTGCGAGTCGACGCCGGCGGGTCTCAGTCAGACGCCGGCAGGTCCGATGCTGACCCCGGCGGGTCCGATGCAGACGCCGGCGGGTCGCAGCCAGACGATGGCGACGTCGAGACCCTCGCCCGCAGGATCCACGCGCTCGGACCAAAGGTGGTGGTGATCACCGGCGGCCATCGCGAGCAGGCCATCGACACCTTCTTCGACGGCCGCCGGATGGTCGAGATCCCGGGCGAGCGCTACGACAGCGGTGCGGCCCATGGGTCGGGGTGCACGCACTCTTCGGTGCTGGCGGCCCGCCTGGCCCGGGGGGATGACCCGCTCGACGCGGCCCGGACCGCCAAGCGGCTCGCCTCCCTTGCCGTAGCCAACGGGCTGCACGACATCGGTGCCGGTGCGGGTCCCGTGGACATTCTCGGTATCGCGGCAAAACCCACCAAAAGCGATACATAACGACCGTCCGCGGGTCCGTCCGGAGCCAGGGGTCTGACATAATCCGGACGTGCGATTCCTGAGGATGAAGCCGGGCCACGGAGAGGTTCTGATTGCCGAGGGAGACGTCGAGCGGGCCGAGGACGAGCAACGCCTGATCGAGGAGTTCCGCCGTCAGCTGGACGCCGGACTGTGGGCGGCCGTGCCGCGCTCGGACAGGGAGGGTCGCCGCGAATCGATC
This sequence comes from Solirubrobacteraceae bacterium, assembly GCA_035504535.1. Lineage (GTDB taxonomy): Bacteria > Actinomycetota > Thermoleophilia > Solirubrobacterales > Solirubrobacteraceae > Palsa-465. Next base: position 93,663 of record DATJRS010000179.1, read on the forward strand.
ATGGTGCGCACGTTCGAAGAGATTCCCTGGGACGCCGACCGCGTGATCTTCTTCCCGCGGGCCGCGGGCGGCAGGTAGGACCCCCGCCGTGGTCCTGGCGCTCGCAGCGACCGCGCTTGTCGCGCTCGCCTTGCTCTCGGACCTCATCGTCCCCCGGGTCGAGGAGACGTGGGCCCGCTTGCGGGCTGGCCGCCGGCGCACCCCGACGTGGTCCTATGACCCGGGCCGGGAGCGCCGCGCCGAGCAGCGCGCCCGCACGCTGCTGCGCTCGTGCGTGAACGAGGAAGAATGGGCGATGTACCGCGACCTGGGCTTCCTCCGGGTGTGGGGCACGCTCGCGGACGGCCCGGATGACGTCGGCGGGACTGGCGGCGCGCCGTACGCCTACCTCATCTATCCGCACCGCCCGATCGTGGCCTACCTGGCCCAGACTCATCGCCTGCTCAACGAGTACTGCGTCACCTTCCCCGACGAGACACGGCCGTACGGCTCCAGCCGGCTCCCGGACTCCGACGACGTGCTGGCCAAGTGGATGGCGCTGACCGGCGACGAGCGCAGGCTGATCTCCACCGCCAACATGCACCTGCCCGGCCGCCAGCTCGACCCGGCACAGGTCCGGCGTGACCTGTGGCGCCTCTCGCAGTGGGAGCGCACGCGGATGCGCCAGCTCGCCGCGGGCGACGGCCCCGACCGGCCCGCCGACCGCCAAAGCGCGGCCTGATCCCGGCCTGATTCCCGCCTGATTCCCGCCTGATTCCCGCCTGATCCCGGCCTGATTCCCGCCTGATTCCCGCCTGAGCGCGAGGCTGGTCGGAAAAGCGAACCTATAGGTCGTTTTCTCGACCAGCCCCCTGCCAACGGGACCGGCTAAGGTACCGCGCCCCATGGACCTCAAGCACAAGAGTCGTGCCCTGACCGAGGGCCCCGAGCGCGCCGCCGCCCGCTCCCAGCTGAAGGGGATCGGCTTCGACGAGGAGGCGCTGAGCAAGCCACTCATCGGCGTCGCCAACACCTGGATCGAGACGATGCCGTGCAACTTCCACCTGCGCGCGCTGGCGGCGAAGGTCAAGGAGGGCATCCGTGAGGCCGGCGGGACGCCGATGGAGTTCAACACGGTCGCGATCTCGGACGGGATCACGATGGGCACCGAGGGGATGAAGGCGTCGCTGGTCAGCCGCGAGGTCATCGCCGACTCGATCGAGCTCGTGGCCTTCGCCCAGGCGCTCGACGCCGTGATCGCGATCAGCGGCTGCGACAAGACGATCCCCGCCACCGTGATGGCGCTGTGCCGGCTGAACGTCCCGAGCCTGATGCTGTACGGCGGCTCGATCTACCCGGGCCAGTACAACGGCCAGCGAATCACGATCCAGGAAGTGTTCGAGGCGATCGGCGCCCACGCCGCCGGCCGGATCACCGATGAGGAGCTGACCGCCGTCGAGGATGCCGCATCGCCCGGCGCCGGCGCCTGTGGCGGCCAGTTCACCGCAAACACGATGGCGATGGCGTTCCAGGTGCTCGGGATCTCCCCGACGTCCTCGGGGGTCCCGGCCGAAGACCCGCACAAGGTCGACGTGGCCAGGGAGGCCGGCCTGCTCATCATGGATGTGCTCAGGCGCGGTCAGACACCAAAGGACATCATCACCCGCGAGAGCCTCGAGAACGCGATTGCGGCGATCGCAACCAGCGGCGGCTCGACCAACGGCGTGCTCCATCTGCTCGCCGTGGCCAACGAGATGAATGTCGAGCTCGACATCGACGATTTTGACCGGATCAGCGAGCGCACCCCGCTGCTCTGCGATCTGAAGCCCAGCGGCCGGTATGTCGCTCCCGACCTGTACGCGGCCGGAGGGATCCCGCTCGTCCTAAAAAGACTCAAGCAAGCCGGGATCCTGCACGAATCCGCCCAGACCGTGACCGGGCAGACGGTCGGCCAGCTCGCCGATGAGGCGACCGAGCAAGAGGGTCAGGAGGTCGTTCGCGCCCTCGAGAACCCGCTAAAGGAGACCGGCGGCCTCGTGATCCTCAAGGGAAACCTCGCCCCCGAGGGCTGCGTGGTCAAGGTGGCCGGCTACGAGCGACGCAGGCAGACCGGCCCGGCCCGGGTGTTCGAGTCCGAGGAGGACGCGATGGCCGCGGTGCGCACGCAGGGCATCAAGCCCGGCGACGTCGTCGTGATCCGCAACGAGGGCCCTGCGGGCGGCCCCGGCATGCGCGAGATGCTCGCGGTCACCGCCGCGCTGGTCGGCGAGGGCCTGGGCGAGGAGGTGGCACTCATCACCGACGGGCGCTTCTCGGGCGCCACCCGCGGCTTGATGGCGGGCCATGTCGCCCCCGAATCGGTGAAGGGCGGCCCGATCGGGATCGTCCGCGACGGCGACGAGATCACGCTCGACGTCGACGCCCGCCGCCTCGACGTGAAGCTCTCGGACGAGGAGATCGCCGCCCGGACCAAGGATTACAAGGCTCCGGAGCGGCCCGCGCCGGCCGCCGCGCTGGCGAAATACGCCCGGCTCGTCTC
>DATJRS010000180.1:0-2942 GCA_035504535.1 Solirubrobacteraceae bacterium
CGCCGCGCGGCGCGCCACCGACTCGCGCACGAACCGCACAGATCGCCGGCCTGCACCGCCAGCCCCGGGCAGTCCCTGACCACGCACTCCCTGTAACCAAACACCGGATGCTCACGCGGCGGGGTGAACACCATGCGCTTCGGGTCATAGCCAACCGCAATCAGCGCCTGCATATCCACTGCGGCACGAAGGCGAACGACCGCCGGATCAACCTCCCGGACGGGATGCAGTGCGGGAGCAAGGTCAACCGTCATCAGCAACCCCCGCGGCCTGCAGCGCGACCGTCTCCACATAGGCGCTATCGATCGCGTCGCGCATCTGCTGCCACTCCGGATGCACATAGCGCGCGGTCGTCGACAGATGCCGATGGCCCAGCAGATCCTTCACGACCGCGAGATCCGCGACACCAGCAAGGCCCGTCGCCCACGCGTGCCGCAGCATGTGCGGGGTGACATTCCGCTCCAGCCGCGCGCGTCGGCTCAGATCCTGAAGGATCGAGTTGACGTGATCGACCCGCACCGGGCCGCCCGCGTGCTCGCCCGCCACGTTGACCAGCAACGTCGGCGAGTCCTCCGCGCCCGGGATCCGCTCGCGCTCGTAATACCAGCGATCAGCGCAGAACACGGTGACCGCATCGACCGGGACGATCCTGCCGCTGCGCGACTTCGCTGAGGACCCTTGCTCGGTGGTGCGACGCCGGACATGCAGATGCGCGCCGGAGCGAGCGCAACCCACCCCGCGGGCGTCAGGCATGAAGTGCACATCCTCCTCGAGCAACAGGACCGCCTCGCCGCGACGCAACCCGGCGTGACGCATCAGCACCAGCAGCAGCCGATCACGCCAATTCCGGGTGGCCATCATCAGCTCGTCGAATTCCTGGCGAGTGACCGGGTCAACATCACCCTGCGCCTCGGCGCGCAACACGTGCCGCGGGCGCAGCGCGAACCGCACCGGCCGTGTCTCGGAGATCCCGAGATCGGGGATCTGGCCCATCACGAACAACGCCGCGATCGTCTCCTCACCGACCAGACCGTGCGCGGCCGCCGAGCGATACATCTCCCTGACCGACACCAATACGTGATTGATCCGCCCGTTCCCACGCGGTCGGCCAACACCCCGGCCAGGACGCGTCACCCGCTGGTTGCGGAGCATCAGCACGAACTCGTCGAGCCGTAGCGCGGCGTCCGCCAGACCAAGCTCACGCGCGGCGCACCAGTCAAAGAACACGGCCAAGTTCCCGGCGTACTTCTCCGTCGTTCCCAACGCCCGCCCGCGGCCATAACGCAAAAACCGCAAATACATATCCGCCGGGCCGATCAACTCATAAGCGCCGTCACGGACACTCCAATAACCGAGATGTCCCCGCGGTCGCACACGAATCGCCGCGCAACCCGGGACCGGCACCGACGGAGAGACCGCCGTGAACATCGCCGAGGACCATCCCACCCGGTGCGGACGGAACCGCCCCACAGAAAACAAGCACCAACGACACCATCAGGCAGCAAGAACGGGCACACCGGTGCGGGTCTCAGACCCCTAGAAAAGCTCGCCGGCGGTCTTCGCGCCGTCGATGAACTTCCACATCCACTTGACTGCTTCACCGGGCTTGTGCGGGTCGCCGTAGTCGATCCGCAGCGCACCGCGGTTGCCGTCCTTGCGGGTCTTGGTCACGTCGGTGCGGAACTCCTCGATCACGAGCCGAACCCCGCGTGCGGCGAGCTCGGCGACGCGATCGCCGGTCTGGGTGTACGGGCTCTCGTCATAGTCCGCTCCCAGCACGGCATATACGAAGAACTTCGCCACGGCCATGTCTGCCGGGTCGACCATCGCCAGCCCGTTCATCAGCCCCCGGCCGAGATCGAGGTTCGCGCCGTGCGCCTGCTCGGCGATCGCGCGCAGCTGGCGGCCGCGCTCCCGCCGCGCCTCGGCCTCGGGATCCACCGACCGGCCGGACGCCCTGGTCGCCTTGCGTGCCTGCGCGACGTCGGCTACCCGGGCCTGCAGGTCCTCGACGGTCCGCTTGATTGCCTGCTTGGACAGCACCCGGTACAGCGATCGGTCGACGATGATCGGTCTGGCGTTCTCGAACTCGACGAGCACGCCCGCCGCGCGGGCTTGGTCAACGTCGCTCTCGGTGAACCGCACCGTCGGCGCGCCGTATGTGTAGCGGTCAAGCTGTTTGTGGAGCGCGGCAGCTTCGTGGAGCAACGCCTCGGTCCTCTTGCCGAGCCGCAGATCGGCGATCTCGTGGCTGTCGAGCTGGGTCAGGTGGGCGGCGAACACCTTGCTCGAGCCGTTGCGGAGAGCGGAGTCGATCACCCACCCGGGCTCGCGTGCGAGGCGCTCGGCTGCCCACTCGTTGCCGTCGCCCAGGTAGCCGATCACGGCATCGAGCAGCTCCGGGCTGACCTCTCCAATGCTGCGGAGTTGATCGACGGCAGAGAGCGGGATCACTCCCTGTCCCGTCAGCTGTTGCGCCTCGTCGGGGAGTTCGAGCAGCTTCACGCGCGCGGCCACGCGCTGCTTGGGCCAGCCGAGTGCCTGCGCGGTGCCGTCCTCGGTCAGCCCGCGATCGAGCATGGCCTTTACGGCGATCGCCTCCTAACTGGCGGAGAGTGGTATTGCGACTGTTCGATATTCCATGCTGAGGCCGGGCGTCTCCGTCGCGTGGGGAGGTGCCGACCAGGTGTGGCGAGAGGGGGTAGCGCCCGAACCGTGAAACGATGCCGAGCCCGAGGGCGAGGCGTCGTTGAGCGGTTTGGGCGCGCGCGGTCGGGTGAGGGGTCCTGACTTGACTGGTCCGGGGTTGGCCGTTGCTGGTTATGCGTCGGAGTCGGTCTCGCTGAGTGGCTGTGGTTGGTGGTGGTCGATTTGCCAGCGGACGGCGGTGACTTCGGGTTCGAGTCCGAGCCGTCCTGCGGCGGTTTCGATTTGCCGGTCGT
>DATJRS010000181.1:0-35905 GCA_035504535.1 Solirubrobacteraceae bacterium
AGCGGCTGGAACAGGTGGAAGTTGCGCCGATCGATCAGCGTGACGTCGACGGGGGCACGGCGCAGCTTGTCAACGGCCTGGATGCCGCCGAAGCCGCCGCCGATGACCACCACGCGATGGACGTCGTCCCCGGGCATGTCGGCGAGACCTTACCTACCGGCGCCTTCCGGCTGCCGGCGCCGGGTTCAAGCCGCGCCCGGGCGATGCCGATCCAGGCGGTGATGGAGCAATTGTCGATGCCGGCCGCCCCGGTCCCCGTGCCGCTCGGAACGCCGATCCGGCGCCGGCTGGGTAGGCGGCTGCTCGCCGTGGCCGTGCTCGCCGTGGCCGCTCTGGGATTGCTGATGCACCACAGCGTCGGGCAATACCGGGTGACGTCCTCCTCGATGGAGCCGACCCTTCAGGTCGGGGAACAGGTCGCGGCCGCAAGCCTGGGCACGCCCGCGATCGGGGACATCGTCGTGTTCCATCCGCCCGCGGGCGCCCGACCCGCCAATCCCGAGTGCGGCGTGAGCGATCAGGGGAGCGGATCGACCCAACCGTGCGGCACGCCGGTCACGCAGGAGTCCGAGTCGATCTTCGTCAAGCGGGTCGTGGCCGGGCCGGGTGACTTCGTGTCGATCGTCGACGGCCACGTCATCCGCAACGGGGTTCGGGAAGCCGACTCGTACATCGCACCCTGTGCCGGCGATCAGTCCTGCAACTTCCCGACCCCGGTCCGGGTGCCGGCCGGCGAGTACTACATGCTGGGCGACAACCGCGGCGTGTCGGACGACAGCCGGTTCTGGGGGCCGGTCCCACGCGCCTGGATCATTGGCACCGTGGTGCACTGCTCGTTGCTGGACACGATCTGCAGCCCGGTCCGATCCTAGCCGTCGCTGTCGTCATCCCGCTGCGTGTCGTGGGCGACGTCCTCGGCGGTCACCTTGCGCATCTCGGAGCTGCCCGGATCATTCAGACGCTGCCGGGTCTCCTCGGTCCGAGTGTCGGCGTCGGGAGTCTGAAGCTCGCTCGGGTCCTCGACCCGCGTCGCCGCACTGGACTCCTCAGGGACGAGCGTGGCGTAGGACTTGTTGTCGACGCGCAGCTCCTGGTCGCCGGTGTCGATCCCGTAGTAGTCGCGCAGCTTGCGGTCGCACTCGGCGGAGATGCTCTCTCCGTCCCCAACCTCGGGCGCGTCGCCGATCCGCTGTTGGCTGTACGGCACGCGCAACTCGCCGTTCTCGTCCTTGATCCGGGCGAGCGGAACGTGGGCGATGCGCTTCTCGCCGATGCCGACGGACAGCTCGACGGCCACCCACATCGGATAGCCGTCGTCGGTGGCGAAGATCTCCTTCACCTTGCCGATCGGGTTCTCAGCCTGGTCTGAGATCTTCTTGCCAGGCAGGCTGCTCACATCCTCGATCGGCGCGGTCATCTCTCTCCCTCCTGAAGTTGCCGTCACGGTTCGCCTACCCGATCCGCGCAGGCCCTAAGACCGGTTTCACGCCGACCGCTCAGGGGCATCCGCTACGGCGTGGCGCTGCTGGGTTGGCTGTGGCTCGGCTCCCCGTTCATGGTGATCGGCCTGATCTCGCATGACCGGCGGTTGCTGGCTCTCATCGCGGCACATCACACCGGTTGCGTGGCGGCCGGCTGGACCGGGGTGGCGATGATGTGCCTGGGCGTGGCGACGATGCCCACTCTGCTCGGCAGCGTGATGTTCTGGGTGGGAACGCCGATGGCCGGGCTCGCGGTGTGGCTGCGCCGCGACGACGACCACGGCGGGGGTGGCGGCGATGACCCGGACGTCCCGCCGGTCGACTGGGACGAGTTCGAGCGCTCGTTCTGGGCCGACGTCCGCCGGCGAGGCCAGCCGCCCCGTCGCCCACGCACGCCCTCCGCCCGCTGACCGGCGATCTCGAGCCAGCTCGGCGGCAGCGGTCACGGGACGATCGGCGACGAGCAGCCGATGCCGCTCCCGATCTAGCGCCGGCTAAACGATCTTGCCCGGGTTCAGGTGCCGGCCTGGGTCGAACCCGTCGAACAGCGCGCCGAGCATGGCGACACCCGGGGCCGAGATGTCCTCCAGCAGCCACTGGGCGTGCTCGGTGCCGACGGCATGGTGGTGCGAGAGCGTGGCGCCGTTGTCGACGAACGCCTGCTGAATGGCGGACTTGACGACCTCGTACTCCGCGAGCATCGAGTCATGCGTACTCGCGCCGAACGCGAACGTGAAGTACAGGCAGGCGCCGGCGTGGTAGCTGTGCGAGAGGTGACACATCACGTAGCCCTGGACGCCGAGCTCCGCGAAGGCGCGGTTCGCCGCGGCGGTGACCGCGTCGTAGAGCGGCATGAGGTTGCTCCACGTGGTCGCCGTTTCCGACACGTCGCCAGGGGCTCCCCGGTCGAGCAGGAAGTCGCGGATGTACGGGATGTCGAACTTCTTCTGGTCGTACAGCACGCCGGGGCCCGACCCGATGCACAGTCCGCCGTGACGCTTGACGAGCCTCCCCACCGCACGTCGCTGCGCCGTGACGTGCCGCTCGCTGCCCTCATAGCCAATGAACGAAAGGCACATCTGCTTGGGATCGAATCCCCGGCGGCGGCGCAGGTAGTTCTGCAGGGCAACCGATTGGAGCTTGTCGATGATCGTGGGGTTGACCCGCATGGCCAGCGAGAACTGCGTCTCGTTGGCATCCGAGACGCGCGTCACCGACGCCGAGTACTCGCTACCGGCCAGATCGCGCATCGCCTCCAGGCCATCCGCCCAGGTCGGGAACAGGTAGCCGAGAATCGTGCGCCGCTCGGGAATCCGCCGGACGTGCACCGTGGCCTCGGTGATGATTCCGAGGCGTCCCTCGCTGCCCAGCACCATCTGGCGCACGCTGGGCCCGTTGGAGGCCGCCGGGACCGGCCGGGTCACGAGCAGCCCCGCGGGCGTCACCACGCGCAGTCCCTTGACCATGTCCGCGATGTCGCCGTAGCGGTCGGACTGCATCCCCGAGGACCGGGTGGCGATCCAGCCGCCGAGCGTCGAGTGGGGGAACGAGTCCGGGAAGTGGCCGAAGGTGTACCCGCGCGCGGCCAACTGCTCCTCCAGGCGCGGGCCGAACACACCGGCCTGCACGCGGGCGAGACGGGAGTCGGCGTCGATGTCGAGCACCTGGTCGAGGCGTTCGAGATCGACCGAGATGACCGGACGTGACTCTCCCGTTGGGGCCTCCAGCGACCCGGAGATCGACGAACCGCCGCCGAACGGGATCATGACCGCGTCCGCGCGAAGCGCCGCCTGCACGGTGGCGCTCACCTCGTCCTCGTTTGCCGGCCGCACGACCACGTCGGGTTGGCGGGCCAGCTCGCCTTGCCGCTGCCGGATCAGATCGCGCAGCGACTTTCCCCGCGAGTGGACGACGCGATCGAGCGGATCGCTCGACACCCATGCTTCGCCGACCGCCCGCTCGAGCTCGCTTCGCAGCTCGGACGGCAGGTTCGGCTCGGGGACCCGAAGCCGGTCGAAGGAAATCGGGGCCGCGCCGTTGACGCGGACGTCGACTCCGATCGACTGCTCGATGAACGGCGCCAGCGCCGGCTTGTCCCGGTGCGAGAAGGCAAGCCCCTCCTCGCCCCAGCCCCACCACTTCATCGGCGGCACGAGTCACCCCGGGACGCGCAGAGACTGATCGGATCGAATGGCACAGGACGGAGACTAGGCCGTACAGCGAGGACTCAGCGGGACGTTCTGCGATGGAACCGGCGGCGGGTCTCGCTTGCAGTACACGAGCGTCCCGGCCCGGGCGTCGACGATGCCGACGAAGGGGTAGCTGACGCCCGCGGCCGAGACCGTGCAGCTGAACCTCTGCCCGCCCTTGCCGGGTGGACCGCTCGTGGCGCAGGATGAGTGCTGCAACGGCCCGTCGAGCGTGCCCTGGCTGATCATCGTGGTCATGTCCGCGCGGATGGCTCGATTGATCGCGGCCAACGTCGCGCCGTGTCCTTGCAGGCGCACGGAGTGGGGTGCCTGATCCTCGGCCACCAGGGCCTCGGCCTCGCGATTGGCCTGCACCTCTCCAGCCGGACTCTCGGTCGTGATCTGGTTCGCGGTGCTGCTCCGCACGAAGCGCACGAGCCCGACGATCACGGCCGCGGCGATCACGATCGAGAGGACCCATTGCAACCAGAGCGGCGGGCGCATACCTCGGAGGCTACGACAGGGTGATCAGCGCGTCACAGACCGACGTCACCTCGGAGTCGCTGGACGCAACCACGACGACCGCGCCGCGCCGGGCCTCAGCGATCAACAGTTCGAGGACGACCTGCCGCCAGTGAGGGTCCAGCGCGGACGTGGGCTCGTCGGCGAGGATTACATCCGGTTGGGTGGCCAGCGCGCGTGCGACCGCGACGCGCTGGCGCTGTCCGCCCGACAGCTCACCGACGAGCTGCGCGGTGTGTTCGCCCAACCCGAGCACGGTGAGGGCCGCCGCTGAGCGCTCGGCGACCTCACGTTTCGAGATGCCCTTGGCCTGGAGCGGCAGGGCGACGGTCTCCTGGGCGCTCAGCAGCGGGACCAGGCACAGGTTCTGAAAGACGATTCCCACCGACGCGTCTCTCCACAGCACGACCGGGGAGCCGTCGAGGAGCATCCGGCCGCCCGCCGCGGGGAGCAGACCGCCGATGGCGTAGAGCAACGTCGTCTTGCCCGATCCCGATGGCCCGCCCACCCCCAGCATCTGGCCGGCCCGGACCTGCAGGTCGAGGTTCTTGACGAACACAGTCGCGTCGTCTCGGATCGACAGGCCTTCGGCCTTGAGCTCGCCGACGCTCACTGCTCCTCCCAGGGCATCTCGGCATCTGAAGCGTCTCCGGCGTCGGGTGCGCCTTCACCTCCGCTTGGGGTCTCGGGCCGCAATTCCACCACGCTGTCGGTCACGACCACCCGGAACAGGCTCCCGGCGGGATAAAGGGCAGCCACCTCGGACGGGAGCTGCACGGTGCCGCCTCTGCCGACCACCGCGAAGCGCCGGCCGCCCCGGCCTTCCTCCCCGATCGCCCCGTGCGCGATGGTCATTGTGCGGGGGAAGGCCGCGGCGGTCGTGGCATCGTGCGTGGCGACGATCACCGTGGCGCCGCTGATTTCGCGCGCGCGCCGCAGGCCGTCGATAACCGCGCTGCGGCTGGCCGCGTCGAGGTTGGTGGTCGGCTCGTCGGCCACCAGGACACGCGGGGAGGTCGCCACCGCGCTCGCCATCGCCACCTTCTGCTGCTCGCCGCCTGAGAGCTGGTACACCGGCCGAGCGGCGAGGGGCGCCAGACCGAAGGTGTCGATCAGCTCGTCCGGGGTCCAGCGCAGCGACCAGCGGCGGCGGCGGGCGCCGCGCTGAACAAACGCGAGATTCTCGACCGCGGTGGCGTACGGGATCAGGTTCTCGAGCGGGTCTTGGAGGAGCAGAGCCAGATCGGTAGCGCGCAGCCGGCTTATCCCCCCCTCGTCCAGGCGGGCCATGTCATGCCCAGCGACCAGAACCTTGCCCGCGGTCGGCCGCAGCATTCCGCTCAGCACCGCCAGCAACGTCGACTTGCCAGAGCCGGACGGCCCGAGCAACGCGAGCATCTCGCCGGCGCGCACCTCGAGATCGAGGTTGCGCAGGGCCACGATCGGTCCGTCCTCGCCGGGATAGATGTGGACCAGTCCGGCACAGATCACATCCGCGCCCGTGTGGGGTGACTCAGCCAGCGCTGTCATTGGGTGCCATGCGCAGCAGGATCGGTGACATGCGATGAACGAGGACCGCGGCGACCACGGCCGTGGCCAGCAGGATCACGGCGACGATGAGGGCTGACACCGCCGCGACCAGACCTCCGGGTAGCCCGTACTGGAGGGGGATGAATGCCGGCGCGCCCAGTTCGGGAAGTGAGGGAATCGCCATGATCGCCGCGAGCACACCACCAGCGACGCCGAACAGCGCGGTGAGCGCGAGCACCGCGGACTCCAAGGCCAGCGACCGCGCGAGCGCGGTGCGGGGAACCCCGGTGAGCTCGAGCGCGGTCAGCTCGGTGGCCCGTTGCCGGGTATTTGCGCCGAGCGCTCCCAACGTACTGGCGGCGGCGGCGAGCAGCGCAACGATCGTGGCCACCAGGAGAAAGTCGTCGGCGAGTGCGGGTGCGCTCTGGTCGAGCTGGTGGAGCACCGCCGAAGCGGTCTCGACTCGATCGACGCGCAGGCCCGCCGCCTGCAACCGCGCGAGCGCGTTACTTGGAGCGGCTGGGCCGAGCCAGACCTCGTCGGCGGTGCCCGGGATGGTCGGATCCACCTGCGCGCGACTCAGAAGGTCGAGGTCGACCATCGCGGCATTGGCGCCGACGCGCGGGAGCGCCGACGCGGTGACCGTCGAGCCCACGGTGAACGTGTTGCCGTCAAGGCCGGCGATTTGAACTCCGCCGATGCCGTTGATCGACTGAAGCTCCGTGGTCAGGGCGGCCGGCAGCACCGCCGGACGATCGGCCGGCGAGAACATCGGGGCGGTGGCATATCCGTCAGCACCGATGTAGTTGGCGGTGGCGCCGGCCGGCACGACGAGGGTCAGGCCGCCTCCGGCACTGGACTGGATCCGGACGGACGCATTCGCCGAGCGCCAACCCCCGGGGAACCGGTCGAAAGCCAACGGCGTGGCTGGTGAGCCTGCCGAAAGATGGGTGGGCGTGAACTGGACCGTGCCCGAGGTCGGGGCGTTGTGCCCCGGCGCCGGGATCAGGCCGAGTCCCGCGAGCCGACATCCGCTGGAGCATGCGTCACCGAGCGACGCTCCGTATCTCCACGCGCCGGGGTGGAGTCGTCCAAGGTCGATGATCGTGGTCCCGTCCTGGGGGTTGAAAGCCCACAGACCGACCTCGAGATTCTGCAAGGCGCGGCCTGGCCCGGAGAGCTCAGCGGTCGCCGTCAGCTGCACCAGCCCGCCCGGGAGGGTGATCGCCGGAGCGGTCGGCGGCGCGAGCAAGCGACCCGTTGCGGCCAGCGACGTGTCCGAGATGCCGTGGGGCCATGCCAGCGCGGCGTTGAGCCGGGACGCATCGACCGCCAGCACGGTCGAGCTTGGCGTGGTTATCTGCACCGCGGCCATCGCGTAACGCCCGCGCGGATCCACCCGGTCAACCGCCTGCTCGAGCCCGACTCCGCGCGGGGTGACGGTGACGAGCTCCTTCGCTCCGACGGTGAACGTGGCCGCGGTAGCCCGGTTGGTGTGCGCGACCGACCAGGCGGAGACCGCAAAGCAGGCCAGGCACAGGGCGATGATCAGAACGCGGGTCTGGCGCATCGCGGCCGGACGCCGGACGATCTGGCGTAGCGCGAGGAATATCGCGATCCGATCGGAGTAGGCGCTCGCGGCGACGCCGGCGCGGCAAGCAAGGAGCACGCATTGCACGGCGATGACAGCCGTTCCCAGCGCGATGAGGCCAGGCGCGGCGGCGGCGATCGGGTTGCTGTGCCCGGACAGGCTGCCGTTGGTCTGGAGCGCAATCAGCGCCACCGCCGCCAGGACGAGAAGCACAATGTCGATGACGAAGCCGGCCCGGCGCGACGTCGCACGCGAAGCCGCCGGCGCATCGGGGTCGTCGGGGGAGCGCAGCTGCCGCGCCGTCCCGAACGCCAGTGCACCCGCGATCGCGGCCACGGTTAGCGCGAGCGCGGCAAACATCCAACCATCCGGAGAGATGACGGCGGCCGGGTCAAGGACATCGTCTCGCGCGAGCACCACGGCACCCCAGGCCGCGCCCAGGCCGAGCGCGAGGCCGAGCGTGCACAGAGCGGCGGGCTCCAGCGCGCTCACCGCCAGGACGCTGATTGGCGGGAAGCCGCGCAGGCGGGCTACGCGAATCTCCGCCTGACGCGCGTCGCTGCTCCGCACGAGCAAACCGGCCAGAACCCAGATGGCGAGCACGACCAGCTGGACGGCAGCGACCGCGACGATCGTCGCCATGTCGTGGCGCTGGGCGTCGGCACCCGCCAACACGGAGGCAAGCTGCGTGTTCAGAACGCCGCCGCTCGCAGCGACCGACGCGGTGGCCCCGGACAGCGCCCGTTTCAGGGCGCCTTCCTGGGCGAGACCGACGCTGCCGACGCGGAGCGGGACCTGGCCGGTGATCTGCGGCGCGTCTTGCACGGGCACGGCGAGGGCCGTCGCCGGCGATGTGACGAGCGAGTCGACCTCCGGAACCCGAAGCGATCCACTCGTAACCTGGCCGAAGGGAAAGTAACCACTCGCATTTCCCCACCAATACGCGAGATCGAGATTGGGCACCGAGTAGATCCCGGTGACGCGCAACACCAGCGGCTTGTGCAGCCCCTGGACGATCGCGTCAATCGACGAGCCCACCGACGCTCCCAGCTCCTGGGCGGTGCGATCGCTGATCGCCACATCGCCAGATCCCGGGCTACAGCCGCCGGCCTCGAAGTGCAGAACACCACATACGCCCGTCCGGGCGAGCAGCTGCGAGCGCACGGGGCCAACCCGCGATTTCGGCAGGTTGACGCCGCTCACGACCGTCGTGATCGGCGCGCCGTAGAAGCGGCGAGGCCCGCCGGCGTTCTCGACAATCCGTTCGGCGCTCTGCACCTGGCCCAGTGACAACACCTGGCCGGGAAGGGCGGACAGGGTTGCGCCCCGCTCCTCGGTCGAGGCCGCAGCGAGCGTCGTGCGCACCACCGAATCCCCCGCGGCCTGCAGATACAGCGGTCCCAGGACCGCGGCCCCCACGGCGATCGCCGAGGTGAGAATCGTCAGCAGCGAGATGCCCAGCCGCCAGCGCATCCCCCGCCAGAGAAGGAGCCCGCTCGGTCTCACGGGCATCCGTCGTCACGCATCAGCAATGGACGCCTCGCGTCAGTCCGAGCAACCCCGCTCTCCCAACCCCGTCAACAGCACAACCTCAGGGTATAGGTATGTGCATGGGAAGATGGGGGCGTGGCGCATGTGGCGGTTGCCAATCTGGCGTACGCGCACCCCGGCGGAGATCTCCTGTTCTCGGACGTCTCGTTCCGGATCTCACCCGGGCAGCACGTGGGACTGGTCGGCACGAACGGGGTCGGCAAGAGCACGCTGCTGAAGATCCTGGTCGGGGAGTTGACGCCCGACGAGGGCGAGTGCGCGGTCGGCGGGCTGGCGGGATACATGCCGCAGGACGTCGGCGTCCGCGACGGCGAGCTGACGGTTCGCGCACTGCTCCTGTCGCTCGCACCGCGCGCGCTGCGGAACGCCGGCGAGAGCATGCTGGTGCTCGAAGCCCAGCTCGAGGCGGGCGATCCGTCGGCGGGCATCAAGTTGGGTGAGGCGATCGCCGACTGGTCCGCGCTCGGAGGCTACGAGCTCGAGGGCCAATGGGACGCGGCGTGCCGGCGCATCATCGGGGTGTCCTTTGCCGAGGTCGCCGACCGGGCGGCGCGAACGCTGTCCGGCGGTGAGCGCAAACAGCTCGTGCTCGACGTCCTCTTCAGCTCCGATGCGGACGTCCTGCTCCTCGACGAGCCTGACAACTTCCTCGACGTACCGGCCAAGCTCGCGCTCGAGCGCCGCGTGCGCGCATCGAAGAAGACGATCCTGATGATCTCGCACGACCGCGAGGTGCTCTCCGGCGCGGTGAGGACGATCGTGACCTTGGAGGGCAATGGCGCGTGGGTGCATGGCGGTTCGTATGCCACCTACGCCCAGGCGCGAGAGGATCGCCAGCGGCGGCTCGGGGACGCGGTGAAGCGCTGGCACGAGGAGGAACGAAGGCTGTTCCGTCTGATGAAGACCTTCAAGGAGCGCGCTCGCTATGCCCCGGATTGGGCAAAGCGTGCAGACGCCATGGAATCGCGCTGGCGCCGGTTCAAAGCCGGTGGCCCGCCCCCGTCGCCGGTCTCCGACCAGGCGATCGCCGTGCGGATCCGCGGCGGCGACTCGGCGCGGATCGTGCTCGACCTGCGCTCGGTCGAGATCGCCGGACTGGTGGCGCCGTTCTCCGAGGAGATTCACTTCGGTGAGCGCATCGGTGTCATCGGTCCCAACGGATCGGGTAAGAGTGCGCTTATAAGCGTCCTGGCCGGCGGGCGGGCCCCGGACGGCGGAGAGCTTCGGATCGGCCCGCGAGTGTCAGCGGGGTTGTTCACCCAGCTTCAATCACGAGCCGACTTCTCGGATCGGGGCGTGCTGGACATCGTGAGCTCGCAACGCGGCGAGATGAAGGCGGCGATGTCCGCGCTCGCGCGCTACGGCCTGGCCGAGGCCTCCCGCCGCCAGTACGACGTGCTCAGCGGCGGGGAAAAGGCCCGGCTGGAGATCCTCATGTTGGAGCTCGAGGGGCACAACCTGCTGCTGCTCGACGAGCCGACCGACAACCTGGACACCGATTCATCGGAGGCGCTCGAGCAGGCACTCGACAGCTTCCAGGGCACGGTCGTGGCGGTCTCTCACGACCGCGTGTTTCTGCGTCGCCTCGACCGGTTCCTGATGGTGCTCCACGACGGCGGTGTGCTGTCCTTTCCGTCGTATGAGTCGGCGCTGGAGGCGTTGCTCGACCCGGTTGATGCGTCCCGGGTGCCGCTGGCCAAGCTTCTCTAGCTCGCGTGCGGCCGGGCATCTCACGAACCGTTAAGCAAGCTCTCAGCTTCGGGTGCGGGTTGCTCAGGTTCCGGTGATTCACTTGTTCGCTGATGGAGGCGACAGACGTTCGGGGCGGGCGCGTACTGGTCGTTGACGACGATCCGGACGTACGCGAGGCAGTCGAGACCGCGCTCGAGTTGGAGGGGCACAGCGTCGCGACCGCGACCGATGGTCTCGCGGCGTTGAAGCGGTTGGGGCAGACGGAGTTCGACGCGGTGGTGCTCGACGTGCTGATGCCGAACCTCGATGGGTTCGAGGTATGCCGGCGCCTGCGAGCGTCGGGGAACCGCACGCCGGTCTTGATCCTGACCGCTCGCGACTCCGAGCAGGACACGATCCGCGGCCTCGACCTCGGCGCCGACGACTATCTGGTCAAGCCGTTCGGGTTGGGCGAGCTGCTCGCGCGCGTGCGGGCGCTGCTGCGGCGCACGCGGCCGGCGGGCGAGGACGCGCCGCTGTGGTTCGCCGGGCTGTCCCTCGATCGGCAGACACGAGAGGCGTCTCGCGGTGAACGCCGGCTCGAGCTGACGCGGACGGAGTACGCGCTGCTCGAGCTATTCCTGCGCAATCCACGCCAGGTGCTGACCCGGGGACTGATCGTGGAGCGCGTGTGGAACTACGACTTCGGCCCGACCTCGAATCCGCTCGAGGTGTACATCAGTTACCTGCGGCGCAAGACGGAGGCGGGCGGCGAGCCGCGCCTGATTCACACGGTGCGCGGGGTCGGCTATGCACTGCGAGAGCCGTGAGCCTGCGCACGCGGTTGACAGTGGCTGGGGGCGGAGCCGTGTTCGTCGCGCTGGCGATCGCTTCACTCGTGATCTATTTCTCGGTGCGCTCCAACCTGCAAGAGCAGCTCAACGCCTCCTTGATTCAGTTGGCCGAGGGCGTCGCCTCGAAGTGGAACCTCGAGAACACGTTCGGCTCGGCGAAGACTCCGCTCGCGAAGGGCCCAACGCCCGAAAAGTTCGGCGCCCAAGGGTACCCACAGGCACCCGGGCCGCTGTTCGGCACCACCGACGGGGGATCCAGTTACTTCCAGGTGATCCCAAACCTGAGCGCGGTGACCGACGGCAAGCATCCGCCGCAAGCGGGCAAGACCCCGGGCAAGCAGACCCTCGCCGGGTTCGTGCCGGTGATCGGCCTGGACGCCTCGGTGGCAACCGGACTGGCGCCGCCGTATTTCCGGGACGTCCGCTACCGGGGCGTGCCGATGCGGCTGTACACGATGAGTCTCTCGTCCGAGCGCGACGGGCTGATCAGGACAGCACAGCCGCTCACCGCGACAAACGCCACGATCAGCCGGGTCCGGTGGCTCCTGCTCGCCCTGACACTCGGGGGAGCGCTCGCCGCGGCTTTGCTGGGGCGACTGGCCGCGAACGCGGTGCTCCGCCCGGTGCGCGCGCTGGCGGCGGCGGTGCGTGAGGTGAGCGCGACGCGCGATCTCAAACAGCGGATCCCAGTGAGCGGACGGGATGAGCTGGCCAGTCTCGCCAGCGACTTCAACGCGATGCTCGCCGCCCTCGACGAGTCCCAACACGCTCAGCAGCAGCTGATCGCCGACGCCTCGCACGAACTGCGCACGCCACTGACCGCGCACCGCGCGAATCTCGAATTGCTGGCGCGAGATGACCTGCCCGTCGAGCAGCGCCAGCGCGTGCTCGGCGCGGCCGTCCGCGCCATGGAGCGGCTCTCGGGACTGGTCGGCGATCTCATCCTCGCCGCTCGCGACGGTCGGTCGGTCGATGCGCGCGAGCCGCTGGCACTCGACGATCTCGTGGCGGCCGCCGTCGAGAGGGCACAGCACCGGGCGTCGGGGCTGCGCTTCGACACCGCACTTGAGCCCTACCAGTTTGTCGGTTCCCGGTCGCGGATCGAGCGTGCGGTCGACAACGTGCTCGACAACGCGATCAAATTCAGCCCGCCCGGCGGCACGGTGGAGGTCCGGCTCGCCGACGGGAACCTGACCGTGCGCGACCACGGGCCGGGCTTCGCCGAAGGCGACCTGCCGCACGTTTTCGACCGCTTCTACCGGGCGGCAGCCGCTCGCAGCCTGCCCGGGTCGGGGCTTGGGCTCGCGATCGTCAAGCAGACCGTTGACGACCACGGAGCCAGCGTCAACGTCGCCAATGCGGACGGCGGCGGGGCGCTGCTGACGTTCCGCTTCCACGTGAACGGCCGCTAGACGCGCTCTCTCAGCAAGCTCTCAGCAAGCTCTCATACCCAGGGGGCATCCGCTCAGGTTGCGCTGATGAGCTTGCGGCATGACGAATTCGCAGCAGCGTTTCCTCGCCTATGCCGCGCACGAGCTCCGCGGCGAGATCACCGTGCAGCTCGCGCTCGCGGAGGCCACGCTCGCAGACCCGAATGCGGGGACGGTTGCCCTGCGTGAGATGGGCGAAGCCGTCGCCGCCGCCTGCCAGCGCCAAGTCCGCCTGCTCGAGGCACTACTCACGCTCGCTCGGAGTGAGTACGCGCGTCTGCGGCGCGAGCCGATCGACCTCGCGGCGATCGCCAAGGACGTTCTGCAGGCCCACGATCACTGCGGACTCAGGACCACGGCGGCGCTGAAGCCCGCGCGGACGATCGGAGACCCACAGCTGATCGAGCGCCTGGTGGCGAACCTGGTCACGAACGCGGTTACTCACAACCACCCGGGCGGCCGATTCGAGGTGTCCACCTCGACCGAGGCGGGCTCCGCCGTCTTCACGATCGCAAACACGGGACCCGTGATCCCAGCCGGCGACGTCACCCGCCTCTTCGGACCCTTCCAGCGCCTGGCAGGCCGCTCCGCCAACGGAGTCGGGCTCGGCCTCGCGATCGTCCAGGCAATTGCCCACGCACACGACGCCACCGTCACCACACAACCCCGACCCTGCGGTGGCCTCGTAATCGACGTGGCTTTTCCCGCACTCGACTGAAAGGAACCGATCATCCATGCGACGCCGCCGTTCACTCATTCCGACATCCCTGGGAGCATTAGCCGCGCTCTCGGTGCTCACCTCCGGGTGTGGCTCGAGCTCGCCCAGCTCGACCGTCTCTGCCTCGAGCGGTCAATCGAATCAGGCGCAATCGATTCAGCCCGCGATCAACTTCTCTGACTGCATGCGCTCACACGGCGTGAGCGATTTTCCCGACCCGACTAGCTCCCCCCGCGGTTTCAAAGCGTCGCTCAGCCCGAACACGCCACACTCGCCCGCGTTCATCGCGGCCCTGCGGCCCTGCCAGCATCTGCTGCTCCAACTGAAGGGTGGGAACCAGAGTCCGCCCCATACTCAGGCGCAGGACGCTGCGTTCCTGGCGTTCGCCGGCTGTCTCCGTAGCCATGGGTTCCCCAACTTCCCGGACCCGAGCAGCACCGGAGACATCACGCACGAGATGCTCGCCAGCGCGGGAATCAACTTGCATCAGCCTGCGGTGGCCCAGGCCGCCGACGCGTGCGTCGGCGTCACTCACGGCTACATCACCAAGACCGACGTCGCCCGCTTCATCGCAGGACAGTAGGCGGTCAGACGTCTTCTAAGCGATGCTTGAGTCTCTCCATGTTGCCAGGCATCTCGCGGGCGGCCTGGCGACGCACGATCAGCGGAACCAGGAGCCGGCCAATGCCATGCCCGGTGAAGTCCACCTCAATAGTCACCCGCGACCTTGAGCTGTCGGCGAGCGGCTCGACCGTCGCCGCAACGATGGCCCTGATCGGACCGTCGATTCCGCGGTCAGCCCACCGGTGCGGCGGGTCGAACTCGGTGATGTTCGTAGTTACCTCTCGCGCACGACCGCCGATCTTGCGCACGGTTGTGCACTTCGAGCCGACGTGGGTCGGTGACCCGTCCATGTGACCGCTCAGACATCCCTGCTGCCACTCGGGCATGGTGCTCGGATCGGTGACGTACGCGAACGCTTCCGGCGCCGGCCGGGCGACCTCGATGGTCGAGGCGATCGGTGCCATCAGCCCCCAGCCCGAGCTGGGCAGGGCCCGGGCGCCGGCGTGACACCCGATTGGGCCACCAGGTCTGCGTAGCGCTGCAGATACAGCGGCCAACCGCCCTCGCCGCCGATGCCGTCGCGAAGCATCGGCCAGCCCTCGCCATGTCGGTCGAGGTTTCGGTGCTCCAGCTGGACCCTGGTGCTGCTTTCACTCTCCGATGCGAAGCGGACCTCCACCTCGCTCGTCCTCTCGAGATCGGTCTCGAGCTCCCACCGCGGGCTGATGTCCCAGCTGATCACGACCCGCTCCGGCGGTTCGTAGGCGAGCACGCGCGCCCACCGGCACTCGCTACCGTCGACGCCCCGATCGTAGAGGTAGCCCCCCACGCGGCGCTCGAACACCGTCTCGGCGATCTCGACGCTCAGCAGGTTGTGCTCGCGGGGCTTGATGCGGTCGAACTGCTCGGTGAATACCTCGAACGCGACGCCGATCGGCACGGGTACGACGATCGACTGCCTTACGGTTCTCAGTGGCACCTGTGTGTGGCTGCTCACGTGTCCTCCTTGCTCGGTTGCTCGACGGCAGCCTCGTAGGCGGCCAGCGCGCTGCCCCAAAAACGGTCCAGATCCGCGCGCAGCGCAGCCAGCCCGTCCGGGTTGACTCGATAGATCCGGCGGGTACCCGCCGGCTCGTCCGCGACCAGCCCGGCGTTCTTGAGAACGCGGAGGTGCTGCGACACGGCCGGCCGGCTGACCGGGAGCTCGCCGGCCAATTCGACGACCGCGCGAGGGCGATCGACGATCAGTTCGAAGATCGCCTTCCGGGTCGGATCTCCCAGCGCCGTCCAAGCGTCGGATGGGTAAGCCAGCACGCACGGTAAGCCTACATCAACCGTAAGTCCACGGCAACCGTCAGCGGCCAATCCGCGGATCAGCCGTCGGTGGAGGCGATCATCAACGGCGGTCCGTCGTGCCCATCGAGGTTGTAGTAGACGCCGGGGAAGGTCTGGAACTCTCCGCTCGTGTCAGCCTGGAGATGGGACTCGTTGAAGGTGAGCGCCCCCCACCCGGTGTCGACGACGTCGAAGACAGCGCCGCCGCCCTCTCGGGCGGTGTTGCCGTCCATCACGGTGCCGGCGATCAGCACGTTGTCATCCCGGCCGTCGAGGTAGATGGCGCCGCCGCTACCCCCGCCCGGCGAGCCGGGCGAGGCCGGATTGGCCCCCCAGCCGATGGCTTTGTTATTCGTGAACTGGCTGTTGAGGACGTCCCACTGGACGCTGATGCTGCTCAGCGCCCCGCCGTTGGAGCAGCGGCCCCCGCTGAACGCGTCGTTGGTGATGTAAACGGGCCGGTTCTCGTACTGGGCCAGGGCGCGAATCGCGCCGCCGCCCAGATCAGGGCCGTAGGCGTAGCAGCGGTTGTCGACGAAGCGTGAGTTGACCGCGTTGAACTGGCCCCCCTCGACGTAGACGGCCCCTCCGCCGTCGACCCCGCCGTACCAGCAGGCCGGGATGTTGGCCATGCAGCTGGCCTGATGGGTGCCGTCGTAGCCGTCCTCGAAGGTGATGTTCTGGACCACGATCCGCGGGTACGGCTGGTTGACGCAGTCATCGGTTGACCAGGTGCCGGCACAGGTGTCCGAGTACAGGATGCGGCGCTTGCCGCCTCCGCTCAGGGTGACCCGGCCACCTCCGTCCAGAACGACCAGGTGCCGGGTCTTGATCACGGTCGCAGTCGCGCCCATCACGATGGTGACCGGCTTCGGTCCGCAGTTGAAGGTGATGATGCCCCCGGCGGCGACGTCGCGGACCACCGCGGCCGACGTGCAGCTCGCCGGCCGGCCGTTCCCGATCACGTGGTTGGGGTGCGTGGTGTTGACCGCGCGACCGGCGGGCGGCACATAGAAGTGGCCGGCGGGGTTGCCGAAGTTGGGCGCCGCCGCCGAGGCGGTGCTCACCGCTCCAACCAGCACTCCCGCCCCGACCAACGCAACCAGCCAGGTTCTGAAGCCGCGTTTCTGCCGCAAGACAATGCGATGCTAGTGCAGCTCCGCCTCTACCATGGAAGCCGTGAGCGGCCAGAGAGTGCCCGGCGGAGTGGTGCATAAGCTGCCGACCGACCTCCGCAAGGCGTTGGTGGCCAACGCCACGGCACTCGATGCGTGGAATGACATCACGCCCTTGGCCCGCAACGAGTTCATCTGCTGGGTCGAGGATGCCAAGCTCCAGACCACCCGCGAGCGCCGGATTCGGCGCACCCAGGAGGAGCTCGAGGATGGCATGCGCCGGCCCTGCTGCTGGCCGGGATGCAAGCACCGCGAACGCAACGGCACAGCCCAGCCCGCCTAGCTCACGGCCGGACACGGCGGTGACCTCGGCCCTCGTGAGCCCGCTCCCCGATCACCCGGATCGCCAGGCGCTCGGTCGCGGTCATCCGCGGATGCGAGGCGTCGGTCACCCGCACGACGAAGTGGAAGGTGCCAGCTCGCGTCGCCCGGCCGGACACGACGCCGGTCCCGCCGTGCAGATGCAGACCGGGCGCAAGCTCCCCGCGTTTTAGCGACCACCGGTAGGGCGTGGTGCCGAGCGCCGCGCGTAGGGTCGCGTGGTATTCGGCCCCGAGGCCAGCCACCGGCAGTGACTTCGTGGTGACCGACAGCGGCGGCGAGACGGCCACTGGCCCCGGGGCACTCAAGCCGGTGGCAGACCCGGAGATCGTGCCCAGCGGCGTGGCGTCCCCGTTGGCCGACGGCGCATAGATCGTCACCGAGTTACCGAATTCGTTGGACACGTAAATATTGCCCTGACCGTCGACGTCGACGCCGAACGGGAAGTCGAGCGCGGACCCGGTGATGGTTCGCAGCGGACTGGCGTTGCCGTCGGCGTTCGTCGGGTACTCGGTCAGCGACCCGGCGAACGTGTTGGCCACGAGCAGGTTTCCCGATCCGTCGATGGTGAGTCCCTGGGGCGCGTCCAGACCCGTGGAGTAACCCTCGATCGTGCTGATCGGGCTGACGTCGCCATTGGCGCCGGGGGGGTACTCCGTGAGGCTGTTGGTGCCGTAGTTGGCCACCCAGAGGTTGCCCGAAGCGTCGATCGCGATTGCGTCCGGGCTCGACAGCTCCGTGTAGGGGCCCGAGATGGTCCGCACCGGCGTGGCGTCACCGCTCGCGCCATGGGCATACACCGTGATCGTCCCAGCCGGCTGGTTGGCCACGTAGAGATTCCCGGCGGAGTCGAGCGTGACCGCCTGCGGGTAGTTCAGCCCAGTGTTGGGTCCGGAGATCGTCGCCGTGGGGGTGGCGTTGCCGTTTGCGGCGTTGGCGAACTCGGCGATCACATTGTTCTCGGAGCTGGCCACGTAGAGTCGCCCGGTGGAATCAAGGACCAGCCCGCCCGGGCCTTCAAGGTCGGTGCTCGCCCCGGACAGGATCGACGTTGGCGCAGCGTTGCCCCGGGAGTTGAGCGAGAAGCCGTTGACGACGCTATTGCCGCCGTTAGAGACGAATACCGTCGGCTGTACGGTTGGTAGGACCGTCAGTGTCAGTGGGACCATCTGGGTGCCGGCATTCGGCGTGCTCGAGTCGAGCACGCTGGCGGTGAACGTCGCGGTGCCGGGCGTTGTCGGCGTACCGGTGATGGCCCCCGTCGATGCGTTCAGCTTGAGTCCCGCCGCAAGCGAGCCGCTCGCGATCGACCAGTGATACGGCGTGGTCCCGCCGACCGCGGCGAGGGTGACCGAGTACGGAATGCCAACGCGGCCCGCGCCCAGCGTCGTGGTGATGATTGCGAGCGGAGCCCCATCCACGACGAGCGTGAAGGACTTGGTGGCGCTGATCGCGGTAGGGGCGCTCGAGTCGGTCACCTTGACGGTGAAGGTGGAGCTGCCGGCCGTAGTCGGCGTGCCGCTGATCGTGCCCGTTGACGCATTCAATGTGAACCCAGCGGGCAGCGAGCCGCTCGCGATCGACCAGTGGTAGGGCGCCACGCCGCCGGTGGCGGACAGACTCTGGGAGTAGGGGCTCGGGATCTCGGCGGCGATCAGCAAACTCGTGCCGATCGACACCGATGGCGAGAGCGCCACCGGCAGGCTCTCCTCATCTCCGATGGGAACGGTATAGACGCTGTCACCGGAGTAAGCCGCGGTGAACGTATATGACCCGGCTGCCACTGGGTCCACCGTCGTGGTGTAGGTGGCCGTATCGGGGTTCCTGCCGTTCAGCGGCTCGGTCGCGCACGCGATCGGACTGCCGCAGAACGTCACAGTACCGGTAGGAGCCGGGCCTCCCGCCGGCGTCGGCGTGACAGTGGCCGTCAGCGTTAACGGCTGGCCGACGATGGCGGGATTACGACTAAAGGTCAGCTTCGCCGTCCCTACACCGTGGACCTGCTCGGTCACCGGCGCAGATGAGCTTCCCTGGAAGACGTTGTCGCCGAGATAGTCTGCCTCCAAGCTGTGAGCCCCCGGGGACAGCGCCTGGAAGCCGGTCGTGAGCACTGCCTGATCGGGGCTGGAGCCGTTCAGGACGGCCTGTCCGAGGAATTGGTTGTTGTCGTGGAAGTCGATGATCCCGGTGGGCGCCGGCGAGGTCACTCCGTCCGGCGGGGTGACCGTCGCCGTGATCGTCACCGTGCTGAACGACGGGTTCGGAGACGCCGAGATCGCGGTGGTCGTCGTCGGCGCGCTCCACGAGATGATGACTTCGCCGTTGGCCAGACTGCTGCCGGCGGTGCCAAAGCTCGGGGTGCCGATGGCCGACGGCTCGACATACGACGAGCCGGCCGCGCCACCACCGCCGCCACCGCCGCCGGACGCCCCACCGCTGCCGCCACCACCGTCGATGTATCCGGCCCCGCCGCCACCGCCGGCCCCGCCGGCGGAGCCCGAAGCTCCCTGCCCGCCCCTCTCCGCGGAGGCCCCGGCTTGCGGCGACCCGCCGCTACCGGCGTCAAGACCCGAGCCCCCGGTGCCACCGCCGGGCTGCGAACCGCCGGGGCCTCCGGCGCCACCGTTGTAACCGTTGACGGCGCCGGCACCACCGCCGCCCCCGCCACCACCGGCAACCAGCAGCAGCTTGCCGCTCGCGTCATAGAGCGTCGTGGCCCCCCCGCCCGCGCCCCCGCCGTTGGAATCAGAGGCG
The DNA here is from genome assembly GCA_035504535.1 of Solirubrobacteraceae bacterium. GTDB lineage: Bacteria > Actinomycetota > Thermoleophilia > Solirubrobacterales > Solirubrobacteraceae > Palsa-465. The sequence continues at coordinate 19,687 of DATJRS010000181.1, forward strand.
CCGCCGCCACCCCCGCCGGAGATACCGCCCGTTCCGCCCCCACTTCCGCCCCGGCCCCCGTCGCCCACCGAGTCGGCGTTAGCGCCGTGCCCGGCCACGTTTACTGTCAGGGCCTCTCCGGGAGTGACCGGGAGGTCCGCGGTCGCCGTGCCCCCAACCGCTCCTGCCGCCGGCGCACCGCCGCCGGATGCCCCCGAGCCGGAGCCCCCTGGTGCTCCCACCCCAGTGACCGCGATCTGGGTGACCCCCGGCGGCACGCTGAAGCTTTGGGAAGCGCCCGTGTAGGTGAAGGTCTGGCTCCCGCCGTTGGCGGCGCTTGCCGCGGGAACCGCGGCGAAGCTGAGCGCGAGTGCCGCGAATGGCAGGACGGCGAGCCGGACGAGGGTCCGTCTGAGGGTGGACCTAGAAGCGATGAGTTGGCTGAGCGTGGTCATGGATCGTTTCCTCGTGTGGCGGATGCGGAGATAAGGGTTTGTCCCGCGTCCGCGCGATCCGTTACACGGCCCAGCCAAGAAATTTTCGGGCCGTCGGGAGCTGGGGAGGGCCCTCAGGCGTGCTGGTGTCGCTGCCTGACCTGTACCAGCTCGAGCCCCGTACTTACCGGCGCGCTGCCATCGAGCGTGATCGTGGCCCTGACGCCCAGTCGCCTGCCGGGCGCGCTCGCGAGCAGGCCCCGGCCCTTCCATTGAGCCGGAGGTGCACCGACGCCACCCCGTTCCTCACCTTGGCCGTTCCCGATGCAAGTGACGCGACCGCGGTAGGTGAGGATCAGCGCCAATCGCTCACGGCGAATCCCTCGAACCAGGAAGGTCAGAAAGTCCCGGGTGGATGTATCTGACCAGTGCAGGTCCTCGATGGCGAGCACGATCGGCGCCTCGCGGGCGAGACGTACGAATCCGCGAGCAGCTGCTCGAACAATCTGCCGGATGCGCCGGCTTTATCGGGAGCGATCGATCTCGGCGGCCTCGCGTCGCCTCCGAGCTCGGGTAACAGTCTCACGAGCTCATCGCTGGCTGCCTCCTCGAGGGCCGCCCGCTCCAGGGCATCGCGGGCTCGCAAGAGCGATCGAAGCGCAGTCACAACCGGTGCGTAGGGCAACTCGCCATCCCCGAGCGGCAGGCGTTCGCCGAGCACCAGGGTCGCGCGGCCGCACTGGCGAGCCCACCGAGTTGGGCAACCAGGCGGCTCTTGCCCATCCCCGCTTCGCCGCCAATCATCACGACGGCGCCGTTACCTCCGGCGGCGCTATCGACCGCGCCCTCGAGCACCGCCAGCTCCTCACGACGACCCACGAACAGCGGACTCGCGACACGACCGATCATGCTCGCGATTATCTCGTGCGCGCCCTTAAGCTCCGGACCCCTCGAAGTAAGACGCAAGATAAGGCGTAAGCCCGATGACGGGCCGCCGGCTTACTCGTAGCTTGCTCACATCAGCCAACCACCTCCGAGGAGGCAACGATGTACAGCCAGCTCCCCTACACCATCGCCAAGCAGCACCAAGCCGAACTTATCCAGGCCGCCGATCGCGCACGGCTCGCTGCCCACGCCGGGACGCGACTCCCGGAGTCGCAGCCCACGACCACCCTCAACCGCTTCCGCGGACGAATCGCATTCCTCCTGGCGCAGGCCACCGCGCGCAGCTAAGTGGCGCGCGAGGTCGGTTCCACCTCCGTCGTGATCAGCCCCCGCCGACGGCTGAACGGACAGCGGTAGTTCAGAGGTCGCGCAGGGCCGTCACCTCGCCGGCGGCGACGGCGTCGGCCAGCCGCCGGTGATCGAGTTCGTTCTGATCGGCGTACGAGGCGGAAAAGCGGGTGATCGCCCGATCGAATGATGGTCCGGCACCGAGATAAGCGGCGATTGCGAGTCGGTCGCCCGAGCGAGCGTGGGCACGAGCCAGCGACCACCCGCAGGCCCGCGTGTAGGCGTGCAGACCCGCGTAGGACATCGGCGAGAGGTCGATCGACGCCTTCCAATCCCAGAGCTGACGAATATAGAAGTCATGCTCCTTGCCATCGAGGCCGACGCTGCGCTGCCAGCCGAGAAAGACATCGATCGCCGCCTGCGAGAGCCGTTGACCCCGAACGACGCGTTCGCCGTGGTTATCGAACTCGCTCGCGCCAAGATACGGCTCGAGGACGGATGCCTGCGCTTCCTTCATCTGGAGCACGAGAGGATCCCGCCCCCCACGCCCGACGAACAAGAGCACCCATGCGCGCGTGCCGACGCTCCCAACCCCGACGACCTTTCGGGCCATGTCGACGAAGCGGTAGGTCGCGAACAGGTACCGTCGGTCGGCGTCGAGGCTCTTGGCGTATTGCTCGAGCGCCGCCGACACGATGTCGATGTCGCGGCGTGCGTCGTTCGGGTCGACCAGTTCGTGAAGTGGCACCAGCAGCGGCGCGACGCTACGGAAGCGCAGTTCGCCCTGCTTGCGCTCGGTCAGCTTCTCGACCGCCCGGACACTCGTCTTGCGTTGGGCCTTTGCGAACGGCGCGGCGAACAGGATCCGGCCCTTCCTGCCCAGGCGCCCGCCGAACCGGTCGACCAGCTCATTTGCGTTGAGACGGTCGTACCACACGTTGAGGTGGCTCTTCTGAGCGAACTGCCAGATCGCCTCGCGGTATTCGCGCACGCAGTCGGCCACAAGCGCGCGGCGGCGATGGGTGGGCAGCCCGATGTCTCGGCCGGCGATCTCGACGCTGGCGGCCATTCGCTTGACGTCCCACTCCCACGGACCGGGCAGGGTCTCGTCAAAATCGTTCGGCCCGAACAGGAGTCTGCGGTCCTGGGCAGCGAACCCCCCGAAGTTCGAGATATGAGCGTCGCCGCACGCCTGCACGGTGATCCCAGAATCAGGTGTCGCCGAAAGATCACCGGCCATGACCGCAGCCGCACCTCGGTAGAACGTGAATGGCGAGACCAGCATCCGGCCGTACCTGATCGGCACCAGTTCTTGGAGACGCGTCTGCGCCTGAGCCTGGAGCAGTGCGATCGGATCAGGCCGATCCGGCGCCGGCGACCATTCGCCGTGAGCCGACCGCGGCACGATCCGCCGGGCGGCGCGTCCGCGCTCCGCTGACTCGCCGGAGACCAGCGTCGCGAACGCCGCGGGTTCCTCCAGAGCAGGGGCACCGTACGAAGTTGAGGATTGGTCGAGATCCGTAGCCATGCTCACAACATTCCTCTCCGGGAGTTCCCAGCGACCCGCCCGTAAAGCCGGCAAAGCCTGCGGCGAGCCAACCCCGCGGTCATCATCCCAAACGGGTCAACGCCGGGATCGCCGGGCACGATGCTCGACAGGGCGACCCGATAGGTTGCCGACCAGGCCCGCGGGGGCTGGGCGATGCGGTCGGCTGCGAGAGGCGGTGGCGAATGTCTGGTGATAGCGGTGATCGTTCCTCGGCGTTCGCGTCTGAATCCGTTCCGGACGAATACGAGCGGCACCTCGTCCCGACGGTGTTCTCACCGTGGGCGGAGGTCCTGCTCGACGCCGTCGTCGTCGCCCCCGGGAGCCGGGTTCTCGATATCGCCAGCGGGACGGGTGCCCTGGCGCGCGCCGCAGGCCAGCGCGCCGGTGGGGACGGGCACGTGGTGGCCAGCGACCTAAGTGGTCCGATGCTGGGCCGCGCAGCTGCTGTCGAGGCGCCGGAGGGGGCCGCGCCGATTGAGTACGTGGAGGCGTCAGCCGATGCGCTGCCGTTCGCGGACGGGCGCTTCGACGTGGTGCTCTGCCAGCAGGGTCTGCAGTTCTTCCCACGCCAGGCAGCCGCGGTTAGAGAGATGCGACGCGTTCTGCACCCTGGCGGGGTCGCTGGGATTGCCGTGTGGGCGGCGGGGCATCCACTGGAGCCGTTCGGCGTCTATGGAGAGGAACTGGCCGCGATCGGGGCTCAGGCCCCGTTCGCCAGGGCATTCGAGAGCGACACGTTCACGATGAGCGTCGAGACAGTCCGGTCGCTCCTCGAGGACGCCGGCTTCTCGCCGATCGACGCCAGCGTGGTCGAACTCGAGGTGAGCTGGCCCGACGCCGCCTCTGTTGCAGTAGGCGTGCTTGGGACACCGTTCGGGCCACTGGTTCATACGCTGTCTGGTGATCTCCGTCGAAAGTTCGAGGCTGCGCTCGAGAAGCGGTTCACGCCAGATGAGCCGGGCGCGCCTGTCCATCGGCGCACCGCCGCGGTAATCGCCCGAGCAACCGTCGCCTGAACCGGCTCGAGTCTCCCCGGGCGCGGTGTGGACGCCTTCCACCCGGCTTGCGCGCTTGGTAGCAGAATGATATCATATGGCTATTGACTTCCGTGAGGGGAGAGATTGATGGCTGAGCGCGACGTGGATTGGTATGAGGGCAAGCTTGCGGTCGTGACCGGCGGCGGCTCGGGTATGGGCCGAGAGCTTGTGCGGCAGCTGGCCGCGCGGGGATGCTCGGTCGCGGCGTGTGACTGGAACGACGACGCGGTCGCCGAGTCGGCGGCCAAAGCACAAGCCGGCGCCCCGGATGGCGTGCTTGTCAGCGGTCATGCGTGCGACGTCTCCGAGGAGGCGCAGGTCTTGCAATTCCGCGACGAGCTGCAGCGCCAGCACGCCGCCGACCACGTCGATCTGGTGTTCAGCAACGCCGGCATCGGCGGAGGCTCCAGTTTCGTCACCAGCAGTCGGGAGGAATGGGAGCGCACCTTCGCGGTCGATTGGTGGGGGGTGTACTACTGCGCACGCACGTTCCTGCCGCTGCTGATCCCCAGCGGCGACGGGGTGCTGATCAACACCAGCAGCGTGAACGGCTTCTGGGCGAGCCTCGGCCCGAAAATGCCGAACAGTGCCTATGCGACGGCCAAGTTCGCTGTCAAGGGCTTTACCGAGGGCCTGATCGAGGACCTGCGCACGAACGCACCACAGGTCCGGGCCGTCGTCGTGATGCCTGGACACGTCGGCACCGACATCATCGCCAACACTCGCCGCGCTCATGGCATGTCCGAGCCGGGGCAGCTCGAGGCGCGGATCGAGACCGGCTTTCGCGAGCGCGCGCCGCTCACCGCGGCCGAGGCCGCCACCATCATTCTCGACGGGGTGCAATCGGGAACCTGGCGGATCCTCGTCGGCCGGGACGCTGAGGCGCTTGACGCGGCCGTCCGGGCCAACCCCGAGGGCGCCTACAGCTACGCCAAGCTGGCCACCGCAGCGGTGACCCGCTCTGTGGAACGGGGGGCGGCCCGGCTCGTCAGGCGCTTGTTCGAGTACCGCTGAGAACCGGCGCCGCGCCGGCGAACGATGTGCTCGCCGATCGGAAGACGCGGCTCATCGCAGCCATTGTGACGCCGCCCGCGTGACGGCCTCCGTAACGCGATCGAGCGCCGTTGTGCGCAACCGCCATTGTTGCCAGTACAAGGCCACGTCGACTTGGCCCTCGCGGTCGAGCTCGACGAGGTTTCCGGCCGCCGACTGGAGATCCGAGACCATGCCCCAGCCCAGGCCGAGACCGATGGCTTGGGTGAACTCGCCCGATCCGGGGACGTAGTGTCGGGGCGGGTCGACACGGCGGCGGCTGCGACGGCGGAGATACCGGTCCTGCAGGCGATCCTCACGATCGAAGACGACGAGTGGCGCGCGGGCCAGCGCGGCCACCGTCACCCCCTCGGGAAACCAGGTGGCGAGGAAGCTCGGGGACGCGCGCGGGCGGTAGCGCATCCGGCCGAGCCGCCGGACCGTGCATCCGGGAACCGGCTCGCGCTGCATGGTCACGGCGGCCATCACCGTCCCCTGGCGGAGCAGCCCCGCAGTCTGATCTTGGTCGACCCTTCGCAGCTCAAATCGGAGTGAGGGCCCGACGGCCGCGAGCGCGGGCAGAAACCAGGTGGCAAGGCTGTCGGCATTAACCGCCACCGAGATCACCGCGGCTCCCGTCATCGGGTCGTCTTCGAACTCGTCGCCGGCCTCGGTCATGAGCGCCTGCATTTGTCGTGCGACCCTGAGCAGCGTCTGACCCGACGCGGTCGGCTGAATCGGCTTTGAGCGGGTCACGAGCACTCGCCCGACGGTGGTCTCGAGCGTCTTGATGCGCTGGCTGACCGCCGAGGGCGTCACGTGGAGCCAACGCGCGGCGGCCTCGAACGTGCCTTCGGCGACGGCAGCGCTCAACGCGCTGATGAGCCTCGAGCCGGCCGTGGCCGCGCTGGCCGGCTTTCTCCTCCTCGGCCAGGGCCTGAGCGCCCGCGAGCTGGCGGGCATCGCCCTCGTCGTCGCCGCCTCGCTCGGCGCCTCCCGCCGGGCGAGGCGGGCGGCTCGGTAACGGTCAGGTCCGCCCGCTGGCGGCGAGCCGCGTGCCTGCTCAGGGTCCCTTGGGGCCGCCGCCGCAGGCCTTCGCGGCGGACTGGACGGCGGGCGCGTCGATGTTGACTCCGGGCAGGTAGGCCACTTGGTTGCCGTCGGCGCCGGCCATGACCCTGGGATCGGGGAAGTTCGGCACGCCGTGGCTGCGCATGCAGCGCGCGAACTGGAGTGCTTGGTGTGTCTGCTGCGCGGTCTGCGCCGGGGTGCCATAGGTGTGCTGCCGGTAGCGCTCGCACTTCGGCAGAGCCACGGTGAACGCCGAGGCGTTCACCGAGATCCCGTTGACCGAGACCGTTTGCCCGTGTTCGCCGATTCGCATCCCGTTGCTGCTCAAGTCCGGGAACCCGGGCACGCCATTGGCGCGCATGCACTTCGAGAACGCGAGCGGCCCCGATCCGGAGGCGCCCGTGGAGGTCGAGCCACTTGCGCCACCCGCAGTCGCACCCAGCTGGCTGTGGGAGCTTCCGCCGCATCCCGCGACGATGACCGCAATCACGAGCATCGCCCCGACCAGGGTCACTCGCGGTCCGCGGGCCCGCCGCTTTGCATGGTTCCCGTCTCGCATCTGCTGCCTTCCAGGCGGTGTCTCTTCGAGTCCCGCCGCCATGGGTTCTACGAACTGGGCGGTTTCGCCAATGTTTCAGCTCGGCGCCGTTCTGGCGGGCGCACCCGGCCGCCTTGGGACTAAGAGCGCGCGTGGGCAAAGGATTGCGAACTTCTTCGAGAACTCTTCACTGCCAGGAGAGAAAAGCTGCCGATACATCGACAAGTGTTCGAGGCGGTCTGCCGACCGTCTCCCAGACGCCTTTCGAGGCGAAGTTCTAGAAGACTCATCCGCCGGGCGGTGCGGCCGGGCGGATTGTGCCAGTAGAGGAATGTTCGAATGACTGAGAAGAGAGCTGTACGCAGGACTGCACGGGACCGTGGGCATTCTCACGACAGCGAGCTGGCGGCCTCGCGCGGCTTTCGCGCCCGGCCGGCCGAGAAGCACGACCGGGATCCCGCGATCGCGCGGGCAGTGATGAGGGCCAAGTCGGGCGACATGGAGGCCGTCCGCTTCCTGTACCTCCGCTACAAGGACAACATCTACGGATACGTACTGAGCATCGTGCGCGATGCCCACGAGGCCGAGGACGTCACTCAGACGGTGTTCATGAAGCTGATCTCGTCCATCGAGAGATACGAGCCTCGGCAAGTTCCGTTCACCGCATGGATCCTCCGGGTGGCGCACAACGTGGCGATCGATTCGCTGCGCCAGCGGCGTCCGGTGCCCTGCGAAGAGGTCATCGAGAGTTCGGCTCCGGCCGATGACTCGAGCCACGACCGCCGCAGGGGACTCGAGCAGGCGCTCGAGACGCTGCCCGAGGATCAGCGCGACGTGGTCGTGCTACGCCACTTGGTCGGCCTATCACCGGGAGAGATCGCCCACCGCATGGGCCGCACCGAGGCCTCGATACACGGGCTGCATCATCGCGCCCGTCTGGCCCTGCGCCGCGAGCTAACCCGGGGGGAGTGTGCACCGACCACGCGCATGGCCAGCCGCGTCGGTCACGGAGCATCGGACTGAGACAAGCAGCCGGCGGCGGCTCGGCAATGGAGACCAACGAGAGCACTTGCTATTGACAAGCGAGCTTGTTTTTTGCAAGCATGACGAACCGCCTCGATCAAACCATCAAGGGAGCAACCGTCATGGCGACGAACATCTTCGTGAGCTACCCGGCCGCCGACCTCGAGCGGAGCAAGACGTTCTACACCGCACTCGGCGCAACCGTCAATCCGCTCTTCACCGACGAGAACGCCGTCTGCCTGGCCTGGGACGAGAACATCTACTTCATGGTGCTCAAGCGCGAGTTCTTTGCCACCTTCACCGACAAGCAGGTGGCCGACCCGGCGAGGACCGCGCAGGTCCAGAGCGCGTTCACCCGCGACTCCCGAGAGGACGTCGACGCGACGATCGAGGCGGGTCTGGCCACCGGTGGCAGCGAGCACGGCACGGCCCAGGACCTCGGGTTCATGTACAGCCGTGACCTGGAGGACCCGGACGGCAACGTCGTGGCCTTCCTTTGGATGGCGCCGGAGGCAGTAGCGCAGGGCCCGGAGGCATATCTGGCCCAGCAGGCTCAGGTCTGAGTGGCCGCCCGCAGCTACGGGCAGTACTGCGGGGTCACCACCGCCGTCGAACTGGTCGCGGAACGGTGGGCGCTGCTCATCATCCGCGACCTGCTCGTGGGTCCGCGCCGTTACACCGACCTGAAGCAGGGCCTGCCCAAGATTCCAACGAACATCCTCTCCGCGCGCCTGAAGGAGTTACAGGACGGCGGGGTGATCCGCCGGGTCCCACTGGCACGCTGCGGACTCGTCTATGAACTCACCGAATACGGGCGCGAACTCGAGCCGATCGTGCTCGCACTGGGCCGCTGGGGATTCCGGTCGATGGGCGAGCCCAAGGATGATGACATCGTCACCCCCGACTCGCTGACGATGGCCCTGCAAACCGCGTTCCGGCCAGACTCCGCCGCAGGGTCCCTGGACTTCCAGATCGGGGTCGGTGCCGTCGAGCTGCGTGCCCAGGTCAACGATGACGAACTGAAGGTGGTCCAGATCGCTCCGCCGGCACCGCCGGTGGGAGGCTCGCTGCCCAGCGGCGAACCTGAACTGCGGTTCGCGACCGGCCCGGGCATCCGCCACCTGATCGCGGGCACGCTCACCCCTGCCCAGGCCGTGGAACAAAACGTGGTCACCATCCTGAACGGCAACCTAAAACTGCTCAAGCGATTCACCGAACTCTTCCGAATCGAGACTTGACCCGGCTCCGGCCGCGGTGTCGCCTAGGGACGGTGGCTGCCGGAACCCGCGGTGAGGTCGATGACGCGCACGGGCTCGGCTTCTCGCTTACCTTCGAGGCCAAGGTTCCTCGAGCTGGCTGATGTCTCATCGCTGGAGAGACGGGTGAACAGCCTCTCGGACATCACGATCTGGCCGGCCTGTGCAGATGACTGAAGCCTTGCGGCGGTATTGACAACATCGCCGAGTGCGGTGAAGTCCTTCACATCGCCGGCTCCGACGTTCCCGACGAACGCGCGGCCGACGTCAAGACCGATGCCAAGACGCAACCAGGGCTCGGCGGACGAGCCGAAGCCAACGGCGCGCAAAAGCTCTGACGCATCGCGCAGCATGTATGTCTCCCAGCCCTCACCGGCCAGCAAGGGAAGGTAGAGAGCCATGACCTCATCGCCGACGAGCTTGTCGATGATCGCGGACTTGGCCAGGATCCGTGCGGCGGAAGCGTAAAAGCGATTCAAGAGCTCAGCCACGTCGTTTGGCGCCATGTCCTCGGCCAGGGACGTGAATCCTCGGACATCCGCGAACAAGACCCCGATCTCCATTTCGACACCCCCCATCGGAGCCTTCTCAAAGCACGTATTACACAAGGTGGGGTTTTTGCGGGATGGGCCAAAACCGACGCGGCGCATGATCCGCCCGCCCACGCCGCCATATGGTGCGTGACACAGCCGACACCGTGGCTCGCCCGGCAACCGGCGCATCACCGCGAGAAACGCCCGCGGCAGATGCCTGTTCATCAGCTCAAAGAAAGCCACATCTGCGGATTCGCCCCGCATCTCAACTGGCTGCTTGCGTCCCATCGCGCGCCCGGATCGATCGTATCTTGACCACGAAGGGCCGTGGGTCCTAACGCGCCCGTCGAGCGTGTCCGGAGCGAGGTCGGTGCCGTGGGAGCGGTGACAGCTTGCTCGAACACGGGTCCGTTCATGCGGCCCAGGACTTCCACCTCGCCGGTCAAACCGTCGGCGAAGGTCAGCTGCAGTACCCCGTGGCGTGGGACGGAGACGGCGCTGATGTCACGGGCTGGTCCGGTCATCGGAGTGGATCGATGTCAGCCAGTTCTCACCCGCCCGAGCCCGGCGCCAGTTCTCGAGAGGTTCCTCCCGAGACTTGGGGCGTCAGCCGTTCTCGCCGGCGCGGACGGCCGACCTCCCACCAGTCCGTGTCCGGCTCGCCCTCCTCCCGCTCCCACTCGAGCCTCAGGGCCGCGCGCTCCCACGTGCCTCCGCCGGAGCCGCAGAACGACCACAGCTTCTGCGCCGAGCGCTTGTAGTGGTGGATCAGGTCGTCGAGCTCGAACGGGTCGATCTCGCCCGCATCCATCCTCACGAAACCATCGCGGATGTGGTCGAGGAGGAGACGCAACTGCTGCTCGTGGTATTCGCCGATCATCTGACGCGCGGCGCGGCGACGCGCCTTTTCGTTCTCGATATCTCGGATGCGCACACCTTCGGTCATATGCGCAAGCTACCGCGAGCGCCGGTGTGGGCACAGGATGTTTAGGCCCAATTCCCCCAGGTCTTGGGAGCGCGCTCGTCCCGAGACGAGAAACCCCCGCTGGCGTCATGATCCCGAGCAGACGCGCAACCGGCGTGGGTCACGTTCCCGCGGGAACGTTTTTGCTGCGGTTCGATCGATGGGGCAGCCGCGCGTGTCGATCCTCGGCGGCCTCCGGTGTCTAGCAGTCGCGGTTGATTTCGTTGCCTTTGGGCCCGACCGTGTGGCAGAGCCTCGCGCCCGTCAGATTGGCGTGCGACCAGTCGGCGTCGAGCAGGTCGGCCCCTTCCAGGTCGGCGTTCATCAGATCGGCGCCGGAAAGGTTCGCCGCGTACGCCTCGGCATGGTCCAGACTGGCGCGACTCAGATTCGCTCGACGGAGGTCGGCCTCGGACAGGTCGGCCCAGTCCAAGTTGGTGCCGCCCAGATTCGCGTTGAGCAAATTGGCGGACGAGAGGTCGACGCTATGGAGATCCGCGTAGGACAGGTCGACGGAGCTCAGGTTCGCGTGGGACAGGTCGTGCCCTGAGCACTTGGTGTAGTGCTCGCGAGTGGGGTGATCGACAACCGTGCAACCCTTGATGACATGATCGGCAAGCGCGACCGGAGCCAGCAACCCGCGAGCGCCCACCGCCGCAAACAACGCCACGCCCAACACCACCAGCACGGCGAGGCGGTGGCGAAAACGGCGGTTGGCGACGTCCGCACCCATGCCCATACATCGGCGACTCAGGCTTTCGCCTTCAGCGTCTGACCGGGCTCTTGCGGGCCTATCGAGTAGTAGTGGGCCGTGGAGGCATCGAACCTCCAACCTCGGGATTAAGAGTCGGTCATTCGCAGGGTCTTGCCTCAGCTAGGGGCGTTTGAGTACGTCTGAGAACACTCAGATCGGGCCAGAATTGCTGAGGTCGGGACCCTGGACAAGGCACACGGTTGGGGCCACCCTATGGCGCGCGCCGACCACGGAGGCTTGACCAGTAAGCCCAAGGGAGGAGTCAGCCGCCGAGGCTGATGAGAACCGGTTCGCTCCTTGGATCGAGCCACGGATGACTCTCGTACCACTCAACGTGCGCGTGGTACTGAATTGTCGAGCGCAGCTTTGGGCCAGCCGCCACGAAGCGGATGGTGCGAGCCAATTCGCCGAGGCGTTCCGGTGTGCCGTCAAAGGTCACCGACGAACCGTCCTGTCGCATGAGGAGAAGACCCTCTGATCGCACGATATGGATCGACGCCGGGCCGTGTTCAGCATGGATCTGGATGACATCAACGGAGGGCAGCGCGTCGGCCAGGTTCCGCAAGGACGTTGCGTTCCCTTCGAGCTCAAACCCCTGGCCGCCACTGTCGAGAAGCATGATCCCCGCGGCTTCGACGTGTGCGCCCATCCTCAAGGTATACGCGAGTGGGTGCCTTCGAAGCGGCCGCAGTGCGTACCGAGCGAGTCTCGCCGGGGCAACCTCGCGGCCGCCCCGGCGTCCGGCGTGTCGAGTGTACGAGCGGTTGCCCTAGCCGATCGCGGGCACCCGGCGGCGAACTGGCCGCTGGCTTTTCCGAGGGTTGGTGGTCGTCCCCGCCGTGGCTGAGCGTTGTCTGGGCATGCGTTCGTCCGCTCTGGTCTCGCTCGCGGCATTGCCGGCGGAGACCGCCGCGAGCATGCGCGCCCGCAGCGACGGAGTTACCTCGTACGCGCGTAGTGAGTCGGCGCGTAGGCGCAGGCACGCCACCAGATGGTCCGTGCGGCGCTGTGTATCGGTGACGATCCGACCGTCAACGAGCGACATTGCCGCGGCGGGCCTCCCGCCGATCTGGCCGATCAGTACGGGGTGTTGAAGGGGGCGACCGAAGTCGAGGCAGCTCAGGCTGACGTCGTCCTCCTCGGTCGCGAGGTGTATGTCGTACGTGTTTGCGGCGAACATGATGCTTGCTCTGAATGTCTAGGCGGGCGTGCCGGCGGCCAGGGCCTTGACGTCCTCGGTGTGCAGCGGCTTGCCGCCGATGCCCCAGTCGCCGCTGCGGACCTCCTCGACGACGACCCAGGTGACGCCGCGCATGTTCTCTCCTTCGATCGAGACCATCGCGTCGGTCAGGCGCTCGACGATCTGCCCCTTCTGCTCGGACGTGAACACGTCCTCGATCAGCTTGACGTTGATGAGCGGCATGGCGCTCCTCCTCTTGATTGGGATTTGGGTGGAGACCCGGTGGGCTCCGGTTGGTCACGAATTGACCTGCCGCCAAGCTATGGCTAAGACCCCGGGCCGCACATCTGGAGGACGCCTAATCCGGCGTCTTAAGTTTCGCGTGGGGGTCTTAGATGAAGGGCGCTAATCCGCGCCGACCTGCCGCGCCAGCCCCAATCGGTGCGCGGCGCCCGCGGCCTCGGCGCGGTTGGCGACGCCGAGCTTCATCAGGATCCGCGAGACATGCACGCTCGCGGTCTTCGTGGTGATGAACAGCTCCTCGCCGATCTGCCGGTTGGTACGGCCGTCGCCTAGCAGGCGCAGCACCTGGAGCTCGCGTTCGGTCAGGCCGAGCTCGGCGACGACATCCCCGCGCGGGTGCTCGTCCGGAGCGCCGAGCGGCACGCCCGCCCGGCGCCCGAGCGCCAGCACGGACGTAAGGAACGGTCCCGGGCCGACCTCGACGGCGGTTGCGTGCGCGGACCGCAGCGGGACCGCGATCTCGGCGACCCGCGCGCCTGAGAGGGCAAGCGCCTCGGCCGCGCGCATCTCCGCGTACGCCGCCGGATAGCAGGCCCCGATCGCGCCAAAGGCCTCGGCCGCTGTCGTCCAGGGCCGGGGGTCCCGCTCGGCGCGCAAACGCGACAGCTCGGCGTGCGCCAGCGCGAGGAACGCGCTCGACTCTGGCGGCGGCCGGTCGCCGCCGGCCCGACCGAGCCCGGCCTTGAAGTCGTCCAGCGCGGACACGGCCGCCCGTTCGCACCGCCCGACCGCTTCGCTGTCGTCTCCTGTCCGCGCCAGCTCGGCCAGCTCCGCCTCGACCCGCACCGCCAGCCAATACAGCTCGGCGGTAAACAGTGAGTGGCCCATGTTCTCCACGGCGCGCTCGAGGCCTTCGCGCGCGCGCTCCCGGGCACGCAGTAGATCGCCGCGAGTCAACTCCAGCAGCACGCGCGCCCCGAGCGCCGGGCCGATCAGCTGAAACCCGCCCGAGCGCTGCATCAGCGACCACGCCGTCTCGAGCCGTCGCTCGGCAAGACCGACGTCTCCCCGCTCTAGCGCCAGCCGTGCCGCGGAGTGTTCTGCCGCCGCAACGTTGAACGGCGTGGTCGCGTTCTCCAGCGCCGGTCGGATCATCCGGTCCGCGTCGGCGAGCCGTCCGATGCGCAGGAGCATCAGGCCTGCGTGGTCGCGCAGGGTGTCGCCGGCGACTCGGCTCATCCCGAGCCGCTCCGTAACCGCGACTCCCTCCACCGCCACCGCCAGCGACTCGTCGATCCGGCCTCCGTCCTGGATCGCCTGGCTCGTGTTGACGTAGGCTCTCATGATCTCCTCGACCGAGCCGATCTGTTCGGCGAGCCGCAGGCCGTCGCGACCGGCGGCGATCGCGCGCTCGAAATCGCCCAGGCTGCCGTACACGATCGCCAACGAGTTCAGCGCACTCGCCCGCACTTCCTGCGCGCCCACTCGCTCGGCAATCGAGATCGCTTCCTCGAGCGGTCCGCGTGCCTCGCCCGGCCGATCGTTGAGCATCAGCGTCCGGCCCTCCGCAGCCAGCGCCTCCGCATACTCGAGGGTGGGCGGGTCCTTCGGCACGAGGCGGCGAGCGGCCGCGAGGTGCTCGAGCGCGTCGGCGCCCCGACCCGAAAAGAACAACGACCGGCCGATGCGCGCCTCCGCCCGCGCCGCGCGAAGGGGCTCGGTGCGCTCGTCGATCTCCACGCGTGCCCGTTCCGCGAGCGCGAGGCCGTGAGCGCCGTCACCGGAGAAGTCCGCGAGCTCTGACCCGTGGATGAGCAACTCGAACCTGTCGGAGCCCGCCGCGTCTTCTGGCCGGGGAACACGCTCCCAGAGTCCGAGCACGCGATCGATGTGCCCCACCGCCTCTCCCAGCGCATGCATGCCCTCAGCCTCAGACGCTGCCTCCGCCGATGCGGCCAGCGCGGCCCGCTCTTCCCCGGCCGCGAACCAGTGGTACGCCAGCACGGCCGCGGGCGCCTCCCCGGCGTACTCCCGATGCTCATCGAGCGTCGCAGCGATCGCGCGATGCAGGCGCAGCCGCTCGCCGATCAGCGTGTCGTCGTAGATCGCCTCACGCAACAGCGCATGGCGGAATACGTAAGTGGCTCCGTTCAAGCTCGGCACCAGCACGTGATGGTCGGCCGCTTCGCGAAGGCCGGCGAGCAGATCCGGTTCCGCGACACCGACCACGCTCGCAAGCAGGCGGTGGTCAACCGAGCGACCCACGACCGCCGCTACCCGCAAGACCTCGCGGGTCAACTCCGACAGTCGCTCGATCCGCAACAGCAGCGCCTCGCGCAGCGAGCCCGGTAGCTCCCGGGCGGCCGTGTCCGCGCTGGCCAGCAGCTCCTCGGCAAAGAACGGGTTGCCTTCCGAGCGCGCGAAGATCCGCTCGATCACCTCAGCGGCCGGGGCGTGCCCCGCAATCGCCTCCAGCTGCTCGGCCACCTCAGAGCGCTGCAGCGGCAGCAGGTCAACCCGCTCCGCCCGTCCCGAACGCTCCAGCTCGCTTACGAACGGGCGGAGCGGATGGCCCCGGGGCAACTCGTCGGGTCGAAACGTGGTGAGCACGGCGATCGGATCGTGCCGCGCGTTGCGGACCAGAAAGGCAAGGAGATCGCGCGAGGACCGATCGATCCAGTGCACATCCTCCACGATCAGCAGCACCGGCCGCACATAGGCGAGGCGAGCGAGGACCCGGTACACGGCCTCGAACAGCAGCTCGCGCCCACCCGGGAGCGCTTCGCCCGCGCCGACCACGGGCCACAGTGACGCCAGCGCCGAGCGCTCCGCGGCCTCCAACCACTCCACCGAAGCCGGCTCCTCCATCACTCCGCGCAACGCGGAGATCATCGGCGCGAACGCCAGCTCCCCCTCGGCAAGCTCGACGCACTCCCCTACCAGGACGCGCACATCGCGCTCCCTCGCCCTCTCTTCCAACTCGGCCACGAGGCGGCTCTTGCCAATACCCGCGTCGCCAGCCACCAGCACGGCCCTGCCGCTCCCTGACGACGCGCGCGCAAGAAGCCGCTCCAGCGCGTCGAGCTCCGCTACCCGTCCCACAAACCGAGGAGATGAGATACGCCCCACATTCACTTAACCCTGCGCCCTCCCGCCGCCGCCACCAAAACGCGCTTGACCTGACCCACGACACCCCCCCGTGGCAAGCCGCATCGACTGATTATCCCGAGGTGCCCCAACGTCGGACCTGGGATGGCCAATAACACACTGTGCGCACGGGGGTGCTGACCTTACGCCGATTCTCGGGGCATATTCGGGACATATTTCAGAATCGGCACCGTGCTCAAGAACGAAAAGCCCCGCTGTGCGGGGCTTTGTCAGTGGGCCGTGGAG
>DATJRS010000182.1:0-21642 GCA_035504535.1 Solirubrobacteraceae bacterium
ATGTCCGAGTTGGCGCTGGATGACCAGCAGCGGGATCCCCTCCCGGGACATCTCCACCGCGTGGGCGTGCCGGAGTTGGTGCGGCGCGAATCGGCGGCGGACTCCAGCGGCGATGGCGGTCCGGTGCAGCTGGGCACGGATGCCGGGCCGGTGAGATGGCCGCCCGCGGGTCGGGCCGCGCAGAACGCAGAACAGCGCGCCGACGGGCAGCGTGCGACGCAGCTCAAGCCAGGGATCGAGCTGCTCCCACGCCCAGCGGTCCATCCCGACCTCTCGCGGCGACCACCTTTGCCCGCCCGGACGAGCACGGCACCGCGCCGGCGGTCAAGATCGGTCTCCGCCAGCGCCAGCGCCTCGCTGATCCGCAACCCGGCACGCCAGAGCACAATGATCAACCCGCGTAGCCTGATCGCCTCCGGCCCGTCGCCCGCGGCTCGCATCACCGCGATGACCTCCTCCACCGGTGGCGGGTCCGGCGGATAGCGAAGACCCTTGTTGCGCGGCGCCCGCCCCTGGTGAAACCCGGACAGGGTCGCCTGAGACCGGCGACGCCCGGCACGGTCCAACAGTCCTACAGACTCCATGACGTCCTCCTCTGGACGACGATCGAACTCCACGATCCTCCCGCGCTTCGCCGGTGCGATGATCTTGTGATGAGCGGACGAGATGACGACAGTTTTGAGAAGAAGGTTCGTGCGATCGCGACTGAACTCGGCCGGTCAGTCGAGCGTGCCGTCAAGAACATCGATCTGGACGAGATTGCCCGGCAGGTCGAGATGGGTGGTGAGCGCCTCAGGGAAGCCGCCGACTCGACGGGGCGGTGGATCGGCGACCGCCTCGGCGATCCCGAACCTCACGACGCGACCCAGGCGCGGGACGTGGAACCTGAAACGGCTGCACGGACGCTGCCCGTGGTTGGTCCGCACCCGCTTGATGTTCCCAGCGACCAGCAGGGGCGTGCGCTCAGCGCCCTTGACTCAGGTCGCTGGAGGGTTAAGCCGGGGACCGATGTACTGGTCGCCGAGGGCGACGAGGCGAGCCCGACCGATCCCGGTGGGCTTGTCGGCGAGTTGCGCGCTCGTGACTGGATCGCCGCCAACGGCGAGGTCACTTTGATCGGACGCGAAGCGCTGAAGCGCTGGTCAGAAGGCTCGACCGGGCCCGAAAAATCACGGTCCGGATAGCGGGGGCAATCCAGAGCGCGGGGCTTTGCGATCACGCGATCGCCGGTCGCCGCACGACTGCGAGGTCGCCACGGCGCTCGCCCGGCGAGCGGCGGATGAGCATGAAAGCAATCGCGCAGATCGCGACATCCGACGCTCGGAGCGGTTCGGACCGCCGCTGTCACGGCCATCCCCCGCATGCATTGAACCGAGTAGGGCCGCGTCTCATCGCGAGCGTTGCGACAGCGAGACGATAGGAGTGGGAATCTGGCTGTCGAACAATTGCCGTCGTGCGCGTATCCGCCGCCTCCGGTCTCAGCCGATTGCCGTTGACGGCTACGGCGGCCCCTCCAGCGACGTCATCGCTTCCATCGCGAGTTTTAAGGCCTCCCGCAGTCGAACGTCCCGCGAGTTTGAGTCTATGTTCCTCAGCGATTTTGAAATCAGTCGTGTCCAATCGCGCTCAGCAGTCACCCAATCTCCTCCGTAAAGGGCGCTGACACGTTCGCAGAAGTTGGTGGGCCCAAACTCGATCCTCTCGCCCGTGCAAAAGTCGTAGAGCCTGGGGATCACGAATCCGGACCGGCTTTCGGTTGATGCTTCTCTAGCTGCATCAGGCGCTTCCTCATCTGCTTCACCTCATGCTCTAGGTCCTCGACGACCTCTGCTCTGGGCAATCGCATGCGTCGTAACTGCTCTGCGACAACCAATCCCACGGCGGCTCCAATAAGGACGGGAACGAGAAGGACCGACACGAACGCGAGTGCCACAGCTGCACCCGTGTGCACGGTGAAGGGGTCCGTCTCGTTGAGCGCGACGTTGACCGCGAGTTCCAATCCACTCGTCTTCAGTCGGTGAGCTTCCAGCGCGGTCAGAACGAACAGCCCGATCCACACCCCTAGGAGTGGAACGCCGGTGAAGATGAGCCAGCGCTGAGTCGTCGGCAGTAGCCGTCTGGAAGCCCAAAGCCGCTTGACGAAATCAGCTGGCGAAAACGGAGGCTTTGAAGGGGTCGAGCTCACGCGAGACGACGTCGTTCGTTGGTTCAGGCCGCTGCCGGCCGATTTGACTCGAGGAGCATACGGAATTCCTTGTGCTGCGCTAGGCCATTGCTCGCAAACCGGGCCGGCTCGGGTGCCGCCAGTCGGCCGCCGATTGCGGTCAACCCTTCTCCGCTGTTGCGCGATCATGACCAGTGCGAGCGGCCGAGTGAACTGAGCGACGGGCTGCTGCTGGTCCGCATGCGGAGCAACGGCAATGAGCGGACCCACGCTGATCGCAGCACGAGCCCTTGGTGTGTCCGAGCCTGTCCCGGCATGTGCGAAACCGGCCCGCCTGCTGACGATCGCTTTTCACCTTCTCGAGCGTCTGTCGGCCTGCGAGCGCTCTGGCGACCAAACGTAATCTCCCGGCGACGCGGTGCTAGCCGGGAGCGAGCAAGCAAACCGGTCCCCGCACCCGCCATCGCCCCGAGTTCTGCTGCATGAATGCGATCGCACGGCTTCTCGCCGCGGCGTTGCTGCAATGCCACGAATCCGGTCACGACACGCGCGCTACTACAAAGGGCTTAAAGCAGCAAGCCTGCCGCGTCGACCTGGCCCAACCTTGCCCGGACGAGCCGGGACTCGCGATCGTTTCTATGAAACGCTGCTACGTCTCGGGGTTCGACTCACCGAGCCGCTCCGGGACGACGGCCTGCCAAGACAAAGCGAGTCTATGTGCCGGCTATGGGCGCGCCCAACAGTTACGCCGTGGTTCGCCGCAGCATCTCTACGACGAGGAAGGCGAGTTCGAGCGCCTGTTGGGTGTTCAGTCGTGGGTCGCAGGCCGTCTGCTCAGCACCGGCACGCGGCTGCTTGTGGTGCAGGAACTTGGTCGCCACGACGCCGCAGCGCTCGGGCGCTGGGGCGATGTGTCTTCGAGATCAAACCAGCTCGACGGCCTGGAGCTTGATGCGCTGGAGGTGGATCAGCGGGGCGATGCCGAGCCGCGCGGCCGTCGTTTCGACGATGCGGGTGACGCGTTGGTCGTCGGTCATGTAGAGCACGCCGCGGAGGTTCGGCTGGGCTGCGTAGCCGCTCATGATGCCGCTGAGCCGTTCGCCTCTGGGGCGGGAGAGTTCGAGCTCGATCGGGACCCGGCCCGCCGAGGTGATGAGAAGAAGGTCTGGGTAGTGCAGCCGGGTCGAGCGAGGGGCTTCAGCCCCGCCTGGGCGTACGCCGAAGCTCGGATCGGTTGGTTTGGTGGTGTTTGGTGTGGCCGTCGGTGGCTCGGGGTTGAGCCCGACCGGGCTTCGTGCGGTGTCGTGTGCTCGCATCTCCCGTTCGGATAGGACGTGTTCGACAGGCCCGAAGTTCCCGCCCTTGGTGGCCATGAGCCAGACCCAGGCGGTACCGATGTCGTGGCGGTGGCGGCTCGGATCAAGCCGAGGGGGTGGCAGCTCGCTCGCGATCGCGGCGAGACCAGCGGATGTGATTTGGTAAGCGCCAGGATCTGAGACCAGCGTCCGGGTTCGTCTGATCAGACCGGCGGCCTGGAGTCGGGCGAGAGGCTCTCGCGGCGTGTCCTCGTCTATGCCGAGTAGCGCCGCTACCTGCTCTGAGAGAACCAGGTGATGGGCAGCAGCGAAAGCGAGTACGTCACGGTCCGCATCGCGCATCGAACCGAAACCTACCGCCGCGCACAGGTCTCGGTCACTCGGACGCGGCCCTTGTGAATGCGGAGCCGCTGAGCCGGCGCGCTTCACCAGGCGCCGAAGACGTGGCTTAGGCGATCCAGTTCGGCTCGCAGGCAATCACAGCCGCGCGGCGGTGCGGAGGGGCGGTCGAGGCGTCCGTTGATCAGTTCGGTCGTCGTGGCCAGCGACGTTGCAAGGACTCCCCCCGATCCGGCAATGCAGGGTCATCCGCTGCACCGGCCCGGACTGACGGCTCGCCGGCGAGGCCGGAGCTGTCTTCCGATGGCTCAGTCCCGTCCTCGTCGCTCTCGTCGTCTTGGTTGGTGCGGTACCGGTCGAGCTGCTCGGGCGTGGTGATGGGTCCCTCGGCGCCGGCGGCGATGGTGTCGAGGTTGTCCAGGAGCCGGTCGAACAGGCCGCCGTTGGTGGTTCGGTGCAGTTGGAGGAATGGTGGTGGCTGGTCTGCCTCGTAGTCCACGATGAGGGCGAGCAGCATCGCGTCGCCGACGCGCAGAAACGAGCTTTCGAGGTATTCGATGTAGCGGATCTCGATGCCCTGGAGACCGAGGAGCGGTTCGACCTGGCGGATCGGACGGTTGGTGAGGACACGAACCTGCCGGCCGACGGCGGCGTGCTCGGCGAGCGCGCGAGCGAGCTCGGGAGTGAGCTGGATGCCGCGGAAGTTCTCCAGCAAGTCGATCGGGCCGTCCGTATCTGACAGGAACGCAACCGGGTCGGGCGCGGTCGGATCGGAGTCGCGGCCCCAGGTCCCCGTCACCTCGCTGCCGACCAGGTGTCGGTCGCCTGGTTCGGGTCTAGGGGCGGGTGGGGGTGTACTTTCGGGCCACAGGTCGTGTTCGGTGAGATCGAGCGCGCGGGCGATCGTGGCGCGGTGCCGCGGATAGGGGGTGGTGGTCCCGGCGACCCATCGCTGGACGGTCTTGGGGTCAACGCGGACGATGTCGGCGAACTCCTCCGGGGTCAGCCCGGCCCGTCGCAGCGCGTTCTTGAGGTTGGTGTCCGCCATTTCCGCGCTCCTGCGCGATTGGTCGCGAAAGCCTGAGTGTGCAGGGATTTCTAGTCTAGATGTCCGAAGCTGTCCGGAGTTGTCTCAGGACGTCTTTGCAGATGTCCCGAGATGCGGTTGCGATGTCCTGGCTGGTGGCGGATGGTGCTCGCCATGGCGCTCATGGCTCCACAGGTCAACGAGAAGGCGGCGATCGCTCCCGAGCCGCGTCGGGGGTTGACCCGGGATGAGGTGATGACCGCCTGCGAGGTCGGGGAGCTGCTTCACCTCCCGGTCTCGACGGTCTACTACCTCGCTCGGCGGGGGGAGATCCCGGCGTGTCGACTGGGGCGCGCGTGGCGATTTGTCCGCCCGCGGATCGAGGAGCTCCTCGGCTCGTAATCGAGCCTTGGGAGCGCAATGATTTCCATCATGCCGGTTTGGGGTCCATCGCATCAGACCGGACCGCCCCGTCGGCGCGACTGGAGGTGGGGGCCGCGGGTGCTCCTGCCGATTGTGATCTTTGGGGTGGCGAGCGGGGGCTGGGATCGGCTGAGCAGCGCCAAGATCGCGGTCGGGATCGGGTGGGTGGTCCTGATCGCTCTGGCTGCGCTGCCCGCCGGCGTGCAGCGCCGACTACTCGCACCGATCCGCGGAGGCCGTGGCGCAGGGTCGCGACGCCGGCCACCGGCCGATCCCCTGACGGCGGTTCGCCAGTCGGCGTGGGCGGATGGCGGCGGGGTCTATCTCGGCGTCGGTCGGGAAGGTCGGGTGCGGCATGCGCGGGCTGAGCGGGCGGTGCTGCTGCTGGGGCCCCCGCGGGCGGGCAAGACGAGCGGGGTGATCGTCCCCGCCGTGGTCGCGCATACCGGCCCGGTGGTGTCGACGTCGACCAAGGGCGACGTTGCCCGTGCGACCCGCCCGGCTCGCTCCGGGAGTGGGCGCACATGGGTGTTTGACCCGACCGGCGCCGCCGGCGCGGGGGAAGGGAATGAGGAGCTGCGCTGGTCGCCAGTAACCAGCTCGGTGCGGTGGGACGGGGCGGTGCTGATGGCGCGAGCGATGACCACGAACATTGGCGCGGGTACGACCGATCGCTCGCACTGGGCAAGCCGGGCGCAGGCACTGCTCGGACCGATGCTGCACGCCGCCGCCGTTCACGGCCGCGACATGGAGGCGGTGGTGGACTGGGTGATGCGCCACGAGCTCGACCAGCCCGGCATCCTGCTTGAAGACGAGAGGTGCTCGAACTTGGCGTTCGGGAGCCTGCTCGGCCTCTTGAACACGGAGGAGCGGGAGCGCTCCTCGATCTTCTCCGCTGCCGCCGACGCGCTGCAGGCCTACACCAGCGAGCACGCGCTAGCCGCCGCACGCAACCCTAACTTCGACCCCAACGGCTTCGTGCGCTCGGCCGACACGGTCTACATCCACGCGCCGGCCGAGGAGCAGGCAGCCGTCGCGCCGATCGTGTGCGGCCTACTGTCAGAGATCCGCCGCGCGACCTACCGCGCCCACGCCAACGGCGAGCTGTTCGGGCGGATGCTGTTCGCGCTGGACGAAGTTGCGAACATCGCCCCGTTGGAGGAGCTGCCGCAAATCGCCTCAGAAGGGGGCGGCCAAGGCCTCGTGCTGCTCGCCGCGCTGCAGGACCTCTCCCAGGCCCGACAGCGCTGGGGCGCCCAGGCCGACGGGTTCCTCACCCTGTTCGGAACCAAGCTCATCCTCCCCGGCGTCGCCGACGCGCGCACCCTCGAATCGATCTCGCAGACGCTCGGGGAATACGACCGCGAGGTCGTCGCGCACACCCGACCCCAAGTCGGGCTTTTCTCCCCCGGCGGAGACAACATCCCGCACCGAACCAGGACCGTCTCCACGCAGCGCACGCGCGTGCTCTCCCCCGGCGAGATCGCCAACATCCCCGCCGGGCGCGCCCTGCACATCGACGGCGTCAAGTGGGAGCTGCTCACCCTCACCCCCGCCTACTCGACTGAGCCGTGGCGCACCCTCACCACCAACGCGTGACCATGGCCGCTCCCGCCCCGAGACCCGGCCGCAGAGCCGTGCGATCACACCGAACGGGTCCGGACAACTTGCCGCATCTCGAGCCCCCAGCACTCAGTGCGTGGAGTGTATGGCTGTCGCAGTTGTCCGTTGGACGGCAGACAGGTATCGGAGACGCCGGCAGCCGGGGATCGGCAACCCAGCCTCAACCGGCGACGGTCGCGGCTGTTGAGACACGTCGGTCCGAGTCAAGGAAGCGCAGCCGGGATTGGTCGGAGTGGGAACAGTGGGGATGCGGTGATCGTCTGCGCGCGCGAGGACTCGTTACCGAACAGGGATGTGAGGGGCCGCGTCGGTCTCCGCGCGCGTGTAACTCGGTCGTTTCGCCTGCCTACCCGGTCGGCCTCCCCACCCTTCCAGCGCGCGCGATGTACCAGCCGAGCAGGGACGCTCGGCCCGATATCCGCGCGCGATCGAGGCGGTCGCTGGGCGTCCCCGGTGTCGACCCCCAGGTGCCGCCGTTTACCGAGCGAGCACAACTCCGGTCGAGGTCAAGGGAGCGGTTGGGGTGTTGATCCTGGCGAAGATCACCAAGACGTCGGCGGGCGGGTACGCCGAGTATCTGAAGGGCAAGGCCCAGGCGCCGGCGCTGGGGGACTACTACCTCAAGGACGGGGACCGAACCGAGACGCCGGGGCGGTGGGCAGCGGGCGCAGAGCGGTTCGGACTGGACGGCCGCCGGCCGGTGGATGAGGAGCAGTTGCGGGTGCTGATGGACGTTCGCCGGCCCGACACCGGGGAGGCGTTGCGGCGGGTCGGGGCGACAGGTGAGGCGGTCGCGGCATTGGATGCGACGTTCTCCGCGCCCAAGTCGGTAAGCGCCGTGTGGGCGATCGCCGACCCAGAATTGCGGGGACGAATCGAGACCGCACACGAGACCGCGATCGACCGGGCGCTCGGCTACGCGATACGACAAGTACCGATGCTGCGCCGCAGGGTCAGCCAAGACACGGTCGTGCATGAGAAGGCCGCCGGACTGGTGGCGACGAGCTGGCGGCACACGACCGCCCGGGCAGTCGCCAATCAGGCGCCCGACCCGCAGCTGCACTCCCACGTGCTCTTGCACGCGGCGGCGCGTCGGGATGGGGAGCTGGTCGCGATCGACTCGCGCTCCTGGCTCGTGCATCAGCGGGAGGTCGGCGCGGCCTACCGGACCGAGCTGGCACGCGAGCTGACCGAGCTGGGGTTCGGGGTGCGTCGGGGGGTCGGGCGCGACGGCAGGTACTTCGAGCTCGACGGCGTGCCGCAGGGATTGTTGGATCGCTGGTCAAGCCGCCGTCACCAAGTCCAAGCCGCCATCGAGGATCGCCTCGCAGCTCAGCACAAGGCACTTGAGGCGATCATCGCGCAGGGCGGTCCGGCCGCTACCCAGGCCGCCGAGCAACGCGAACTGCTGCAGCGCTTCGATCAACTCTCGCCGAAGGAGGAGCGGTGGATGGGAACCGTGACCCGAAGCGCGAAGGCACCGGTGACGGTCGAGGATCTCGACCAGGCGTGGCGAGTGACCGCGCTCGGGCTCGGTCTCAGCCGCGAGCGAATCGAGGTGCTACGCCGACAGCCCCACCCCACCCTCCAGCCAGCCGACCCCGAGGAGGTATTAGACGCGCTGACCGAGTTCGACGCGACCTTCCCGGCTCGCGGCGCACGCGCGGTCGCACTCGAGCGGTCGCCCGGCGTGCCCATCCAGGCGGCGCTCGATCAGCTCCGAGCGCTCCGAGCTAGCGAGGACATCCTCGTGCTCGCCAACGGGACGGGCACAACCCGGGTGCATCGCGGCCGGGAGCGCACCGTAGTTCAGATCACCGAACGCCTCACCGCGAGCAGCATCGATCCGCCCCCCGCGGACGCTGCCAACCGAGAGGCTGACCGGCTCGATCGCGAACTCGCCAAGATGGGCGGTCGCCTGTCGGAGGAGCAGCGCACGGCGATCGACCTCGCCTGTGGTGAGCACCGGCTGGTGGTGATCGAAGGCCACGCCGGAACTGGGAAGAGCACCACGCTGACCGGCATCGCGCGCACTCATGAAGCGTGCGGCCGCGAGATCCTGATCACCAGCACAGCCGCGCTCGCCGCCGAACGTCTCGCAAACGAACTCACCGACCGAGGCGTCACCTGCCGCGCGTTCTCCACCGCCGGCCTTCACGCTGCGATTACCGATGGCCGGCTCGAGCTCACATCCGCCACGACCGTGATCCACGACGAGGCCGCACTCGCCTCAACCCGTGAACAAATCCGCCTCCTTCGCGCGATAGAGGCATCGGGTGCCCGGTTGATCGCCGTCGGCGACCCACGCCAAAACCAGCCCGTTGGCGCCGGCGGACTGTGGACCAAGATCGAGGACGCCACTCAAAGCGCCCGTGCCCGTGTCGAGCTGACGAGCAACCAACGGGCCCGCGACCCAGGCGACCGACGTGACCAAGCCCTGTTCCGAGAAGGAAGGGCTGAGCTCGCGATCCGCGGCTACGCTGCCCGCGACCGCGTCCACATACATCCCGAGCAACAACAAGCCGAAGACCAGGCCCTCGACGCCGCCCACCACGACCGCACGGACGGCCTCAACGCCATCGTGATCGCCCAAACCTCAAACGAACACCTCGACGAACTCAACGCCCGCGCTCAGGCGATCCGCCGCCAACACGGCCAACTCGGCCAGCAGAGCGTCCCCGCGCCCGGCCGACCCTACGAACTGCACCCAGGCGACCACGTCCAGACACGACACACCATCCAGACCGACGGCGTGCCGCTGCGCAACGGCACCACGGCCGAGATTGCAAGCGTCGACCCTGAGTCAGGGACCATTGATCTCCGCCTCACCGATGGCACCGAACTGCGACTCAGCGAGGACGAGATCGCCAAGGCCGACCTCCGCCTCGCCTACGTCCAACACCCCTTCCCAGCCCAAGGGCAAACTACCGACACCACCCACCTCATCGTGACTCCGAACGCCACCCGCGAGGGCTCCTACGTAGCCCTCACCCGCGCCCGAGACGAGACCCACATTTACAGCGCCGACGATCCCGACCGAACGGCCGAAATCGACCGGCTTCAAGAACTCGCCGATCGGATCAACCGCACCGAGCCTGAGCTACCGTCAATCCAAACTCCGCTAGCGCACGAAGCCGCTGTCGCTACCGCACTCGAAACAACGACGCGTGACGCTCGGCACGACACAACACGCGAGCTCGCCCCCGTCGCGGACGCGAAGACACAATCGCCAGAGCGTCGATCAGAGCTGGTCCCGGAAGACTCCGCTGCAGCCAATTCCCGGACGGGCGGGCAGGACGACAGGGCTCACGAGGTCGAGAAGCATTACTACCGGATACGGCCGACGAGATCCATCCACGACCTTGGCGCTCCTCAACGCCGGCTCGACGCAGAACTCACACGAGACGAGATACGCGGCTGGGAACCCTGACCGTCGGCAAGCCGGCGTTCCACGCCCTGCCGACACTCTTAAGGGGCCCGAACAGGATCCGATCGACGCGGCGGCGCACCCAGAAGCCCGGACTCGTGATTCGCCGAAGCGGGAGAGCGCTCGTCGCGCCGTCCCAGAAGCTGGCCGGCCGTGGCCGGCACTCGGCCCGGCGAGTCGCGTCGCAATCGCCGCCGCCAGGAAGTCTGCTCGAGGCCGTCCCGACCGCTTCTCAGATTCGTCGGTCCCAGGCTCGCGGCGGTCGCGCGCTTCTGGCTCTCGCCCCTACGTACGATGCCCTCCATACATCGTTCTCACCAGAACCAGCCGCGCCGTGCGTAGGACAATCGACGATGTTCGACGGCGTCATTGAGACGACATGCCGCCTAGCTAGATAGCATGCGCCGCTCCGCGAACCGGTGCGTTATGGGGCCAAGGCGCCGGGAGGAGGGTCCAGATGAGTTTTGATGGACTTGACGACGAGGCGCGCCAGGCCCGAACACACTTGGAGCCAGCCGAATGGTGGGCCATTGGTGTGAGCGTCGCTGGAGCCGTCGTTGGGATCAGCAATGTCCCGAGCCTCATCAGGAGCGCGATTCATCATCACGACTATCTCGTCGTGGTTGTGGTAGCTGCGCTCCTCGTCGGAATCGCGATCACGCTTCTCCTCAGGCGTCCCCGGCGATCACCGCCGCTTCTCGAAAAGACGACACACTTCCACGCTCTCGGCGGACTTCCTGATGAGCGCGTCTGGACGAGGCGCCGCTTGGAGCAAGAGATCGCAGAGCACGTTCTGCAAGCGCAGCCCTGCGCGATTCTTGCTGTCGCGCGAGCGCGTATCGAAGATCGAGCCTCACTTGCGGACGCATTGCAGGGCCACTTGGGCTCGCGGGTGCGGATCTTCAGCTCGGTTGGCGATGACTTCCCATCTGAATCCGAGGCATCAGATGCAGTCGTGGTATTTGAGAACTTCGATCGCCTCGTTTCGGAGGGCAACAGCGATTCACCGGCTCGGACCAAACTCGCGCGCAGACTTCGCGACCTAGCGACCCTCGCTCGCGTGATGATTCTCGTGGTCGCGGATGAAAGTGCTCATGGAATCGAGTCGGCGCGCGACCTGCTTCGCCCGTTGGAAGTCCAGTCGGCCACACATCCCGCCGAGGGCTCCACTGGGGACATCGGAACCGAGTGGTCGAGCCTAATCGCAAAGCTTCCGGAGTCTTGTGAGCGCCCGAGGCGTAGCCCGATTGTCATAGTGGTTGGCCCGAGCGGTGCCGGTAAATCCATCCTCCTGCGAAAAAGACTCAAGGAGCACGAGGATCTCGCCCGCTACCGATTCCGGTCCGAATCCGAATCGGACCAGTGGCCCCACCCCGATGAGGTCAAGGGCATGATTGTCGTGCTTGACCAGTTCGAGCATGCGCTCATACCTCTCCCGTGGGGCACGCCGCGCGCTCGGGCGCGTCTGATCGAAATCCGAGATGCGGTCGTTGAGCTCGCCGCGTCCGCTCGAGCCGTCGTGCTTGGAGTACGAGAAGACTGGTACATCAAGCTCGCCTTCATGCGCGAGTTGCTTCCACCACTTGAGTCGACGACGATCCTCAGCCAAATTGGCAGCGAGCTCGATGAAGACGTGATTCGAGGCTTCCAGAACACCTTGAGAGGGCTGGACGAGGCGATCGAATATCCGTCGATCCCAGCGGGCGCGACACCGATGGACCTACAGGCAGCGGGCCAACTCTTCGAACTCGATACATTGACAGCACCGCCAGGCGGTGATCGAGACGAGGAGAGTCATGAGGTACCGTCGGTCACGACGGCCCAGCGTGAGCTCGTCGAGCGGTACATCAGCCACGCGCCGCTTGCACGGGTCGCCCTCAAAGTGCTGCATGCTTTGGAGAGCGCGCGCCAGACTAGCTCGACCCTGTCACGACCTCAGATAGCCGCCGCGACGGGGGATCCTCCGAGACACATTGCCGAGGCGCTTATATACCTCCGCCGAAGCGGTTTGGTCGTCCTCAGGGCCGCGCGTTATGAACTTCGGCACGACGCTTTGATGCCGGCGGTCGAGTATCTTAGTGCCGCGGAGCTTGATCCCGCCGAGCGAGACAACATCCGTGTCGCCGTTGCGGAGAGGCATCGGGCGCATACAAGTCCGCGATCTTCTGGTGCTTTCCCTTGGCTCGTCTGGAGCCTGATTGTGGTCTGTGTGACACTGCGAGCCGTCGTTAAGGACAACGGCTTGTGGTACTCGTTGAGTGCATTGCAGCCCCCGACCAGAACGGCGTTTCTCGATCCACTGTACTTCGCAGTCGCGATACCGCATGTGACTTGGTGCTACTACATTATGCGCCACCAGACGGATATATACCGCTATGGCGATCGCCGTCGACTTGACCGAATCCAGACGACAGCTGGCACGCTCTTGCTGGTCGTCTGGATCGCGCTGGGCATGTTTGCAATCGAGTGGTGGATGGTTGCGATCGCTCTCGGCGGGCTTACACAGGCTTTCAAGTCACTCGCCTACGGATACGAGCGTGATCGACCGATGGCGGTCGCACGCGTCTGGCGGACGGGTGGCTGGCGCACCCTGGGCAACGTCTTGATCGTATTGGGCTTTGGAGTCTTCTTCGCTCTATACGTTCCCCACGACAAACTCTCTGAGCGCGCCATTACAGGATGGTTCTACCTGTGTAGTCTGCCCCTTTCCTATGCGGCTCTCTATCTCTATCTCGCGCACTTATCGCCGACGGTGGCTGCGAAGTTTCGTGGCCTGCTGGCCCGGGGTCGACCAGCGCCCGCGTCTGCCCCTGAGGTGAATAACGTTGGCGGATGAGCCACTTACCTTGCGCGAGGTTCTTGATGGCGATGAGCCTGTGGCGCTCGTTGCACAGGGCGGCGGCATGCGGGGCACATACAGCATTGCAGCGCTGGCTGCGCTCGAGGACGAAGGCTATACCAGGCGCTTCGCCGATCTTTACGGGACGAGCGCGGGGGCGCTCAACTCCGCTTACTTCATGGCGAAGCAAGCAAATGACGGAGTGGGGATTTACGTCGACCACCTCAGCAATCGGCGATTCATTGACCTGCGTCGCTTGTCGCGCATCATTGACATCGACTACCTAGTCGACGAAGTGCTGAAAACGAGCGTTCCGCTCGACACGCAGGCCGTCCTCCAATCGCCATCTCGGCTCCACGTCGGTCTAACCTCTGCAATCGACGGGAACCTTCACTGGATCGACGTTGACGGCGCGACCGACCTCTTCGAAGTGATGCGAGGCACCGCGGCGCTTCCGGTCGTGTTCGGTCGCGAAATTCCGCTCGGCGGCGACAGATTCGTTGATGGGGGCCTGCTCGCGCCTGTGCCGGTGCAAAAGGCCTTGGCGGATGGCTACAGGAATCTCGTTGTCGTGTTGACTCGACCTCCGGCGTTTGCACCGAAGCCTTCAAATCCTCTCGTTGGAGCTTTGGTTCGGAGTCTCGCGCGACAGAAAGGGCATTCGCGAGCTGTGGTAGAGCTGCTCGGCGGCCAGATGGTGCATCTCGCCGAGGAACTCGAGGTGATTCGGAGGGCTGGCGCATCTGGCGACGACCTCCGGATCTGGACGATCGCCCCTTCCGAGGACATCGCAAAGCGTCTCACCCGTGACCGAGCGACGCTCGCGCACACGGCGGTCGTGGGGCGTGCAGATGCCCATCGCACGCTTGAAACCGTGCGGTAGCCAACTGACAGGATTCCGTTCAGTCGCCCATCGCCTGTAAAGCCCGGCTAGCCCAAGTGCCTCCGGGACATGACTGCTGTCGAGCCTACCCGCGCAGCCTGATCTCGACAGGCACACGGATACGTGCGGACAGTTCGGTGTGCAGGTCTACATCGTGTTTGTCGTGCTCGATCGCCAGCGCAACGCCGAACGGATCTTGCGTGTCCTCCGGAGCCCAGCGTCGGGTACTGCGGATGCCGAGGTAAGCGACGTCGCCTTTTGCCTCATCCATTTTGGTGGTGCGTCTCCAGCGGGCGACAATGTTCGCGCTGTCGGAGGATGCTGTGGCGCTCGGCTGAAGATCAAGCTTCGACTTGTCGAGCGCTCCGAGGCTCCCGCCGAGGTCTTTCTCGCTCGCCTGAATCAATGCGGCGGCAATGCTGTCGGGGTTGGCCCCATGGAATAGATACGGATACAGCCGGCTGCCGAGGTAATCGAGCCGCTTGTACCGGGTGATAGGGCTAAATGCGACGCTCAGCGTCAATCTGCGCACGCCGCCGGACACAAAGAACGACTTGGGTAGTGGAACTTCATAGATGACGACGGTGTCCACGGGAAGCCGGCCGTCGGCGACAAGGACGACACGGTTGGCAGACGAGCCAATGGCCTCGCTAAGTCGTGCCTCGCCGTGCCCAACACAGTGCATCTGGTTCCGCTTGATTTCCGCCGGCTTCCCCGGCGGCAGTCGCCCCGGATCCAGTTTGATCGGCTGCGCTGATTGCATCACGAGCGCCCTGGTCAGCGGCGCACTGACCTGTGGGTTCTCTGCTATCACGGCGGATGCAATGCGGGCCACCAAAGGCGCAGCAAAACTCGTGCCGATGTCACGCCGGAAGAGCTCGGTCGGTCCGTGGGCACACAGGATTCGCCCGAGCGCGCCGTGTCGCTCAACGAACCCCAGTGACGGACTCCACGCCATCGTGCCACTCGGGGCGACCAGCTCAGGCTTGAGTCCACGGGCAATGCCCGGACCACGCCGACTGATGCACGCTGGTTCCTCATCTCGACCAAGGATCACGTCTCCGACCTTCGGGGCTGCCCACCCTTGGCCAAGCCCGCCCACGGTGAGGCTAAGCGCTGATGGCGCGGGATCGATCAATCCGGCTTCAGCCTTGCCGAGTGAGTTAGCGATGAACGCTTTCGCGCCCGCGCTGTCGTCTGAGCTGTAGTCCGCGGGACTGACATTCCCGGTCGGCACGACGATCACCACGCCGAGGTCGCGAGCGAGCCCGTCGAGTGTTGCGGCCACTGGGGTTGCCCGCCTTCGAGTGAGGGGCGAGGTTGGGTCGCCGATGCTGAGGTTGATGACCTGAGCCCCGGCGGCAGCGGCCGCACGAACCGCGTCGGCGAGGGCGTTCTCCCACAACACGTTCTGCGGGAACCTGTTCTGATCATCGAGAACACGAAGTGAGAGGAGTCGGGCAAATGGACGCGTCAGCACACCTGTTGTGAGCCATTGCTCGACCGCTCCGTGAAGGAGCAGGCCGGCGACGGCAGTCCCGTGCCCATGCTGGTCGGCTCCATCCGTCAGATCAGGAATCGCTGCGCGGGCCTCGTACAACGCCGGACCAACGAGTGGATGCCCGCCGACGACTCCCGAGTCAATTAGGGCGACGAGCGGCGCGTCCTCGCTGGGGGTCTCGAGCGACGGCAGGTCGTCGACGGAGAGATCAAGAGCGCCGGTCAGCACCTCCGGCGCTTGTGGCACCACATCGATCGACGCGATCTCATCAAGCTCTGCGAGCGCCTCGACGGCCTTCACGGGAACGGATACGCGCAAAAGCACGACTCCGCGGCCGTGGGATATGTGGCGATCGAGCACCGTTCCATCGATGCTCTTGACCGCAGCCTCGAGCTCGGCCCGCCACGCGTCGGCCAGGTCAGCATCGTCGCCCGGATGCCAGAGCTCAATATCGAGCCTGATTTCAGAGTCTTTGGGAAGTGCGACGAGCTCGCTATCCAGACGCTTTGAGCGGCGATCCTGCGGTCCGTACCGCCTGACACCGTCAATTGCGTCGAACAGGTTCGCGGCGAACAGATGGTCCTTTGCGGTCGGACTGCTCGCCCGGTGCTTCGCTAGCCGCTCCAGGAATGCGCCGAGCTGGGGATCAGACGCGAACGCGACGACTGCGCCGAATGCTGAGGCGTCGAGCTCGAGAAGGTCGGCGTCGCGCCAGTCGTCGGTTGTCACGGCCCTGTTCAACTCGACGACGAGGATGAGCTTTGGATCGATTCCGAACCGCACGGGACGAGCAAGCTGCTCGGCGACCACCTCCTTGGCTCGTGTTGCGATGTCGTCCGCGTGTGCGCGATGGTCGCTGTACCTGCGTTTGGTGCCGCCACCTCCGGAGCTACGACGACGCACGCCGCGACGGACCTCCACCAAGGCGAGATGATCGAGGCGAGCCGGGTCGGGCGTTACGCCCGGGAGCTCTGGATGGTCGTCCGTCGTGCCTCCTGCCGGCGAATCGCCGCCTCAATGTCAGCCGACGTCACGGCGTCCGCGTCCCGCAGCACCGCGAGCTTCATCGCTGCTCGACATGTCAGCTCGATCTCCCCATGGGACATGCCCTTCAATCGTCTCGCGATCTCCACTGCAGGCACCGAGAGTTTCACGCGCCGGAACATCCGGCGCACGAGCTTCTCCGTTTCTTTCTGAGTCGGCAGCCTGAAACCGATGACGTCGTCGAACCGACGCCAGACAGCCTCGTCCAGCATCGCGGGGTGGTTCGTGGCTGCAACGACGAGGCCCGGCCCCTGAAACTCGTCCAGGAGCTGGAGAAAGACGGTGACCAAGCGCTTGAGTTCGCCGTGCTCGCCCTCGTCCGCCCGCTCCTTGCCGAGAGCATCGAACTCGTCGAACACAAGCACCCAGGGCTCGCGTCGACAGAAGTCAAATACAGCCGCGACGTTCCGAGCTGTCTCTCCGAGCAAAGACGAGACAACAGCCGGGATCTGAACGCGAGCAAGCGGCACTCCCAACTCCCCCGCAAGCGCTTCCGCGGTCGACGTTTTGCCGGTCCCAGGGGGGCCCACGAACAACAGGGTCCGCGAAGGCGTCAAACCGTGCGCAGCCAGGATCTCGGCCTCATGGTGCTCGCGCACAATGTCGTCAAGCGTCGACCGGACGTCGGGCCGAAGCGTCTGCGAATCCAGCGTCCGCGCTGGACTGGCAAGGCTGATCAGCGGGGCGTCCTCGCGCGATTGAGGAAGCGGCCGAAGGCTCGAAATTTGGCGGGGCCGGGGCTCCTGACCGCGTGCTGAGTCCATGATGCGCTGCAGCTGATCGGCCAGCAGGCCGTGCCTCTTCTTGCGCTCGTCCCCGATCACCTCGGCAGCGGCACGGCGGAACCCAGCGTCGTCGCCGTGCTGGTAGCTCGACAGCATTTGCTTGAGAAGTTCGCTGCGTGCCACGGACGAAGCCTACGGCGGCAGGCCGACGCACAGCGGCACCGATGTTGCAAAGCAGATAGCGGCGTCGTTCGGTGCCTTGGCACCGCAAGAGCAGCGCCCCCCCGGGATCGATCGGCGCAGACTTCTGCCGGGACCTAGGACCCGTCCACCAGCGGCTCCGAGTGACCCCACAGGCCTATCCGGCGCCGCCCCGGCGCTGCCTCCGTCTCCGTCGCGGCCTTGTTGCGAAAGCCGAACTCTCCGACGACCACAACCTCGCAACGTAAGCACACAGGTAAGCATCGGTGGTCTGGCTGGCGCTGTGTCGTCCGTCCGGCGGGGCCGACGGCGACGCCCGGCGCGAGGTCGACAGCGGCAGGTTTGTACAGATCACACAATCTCGCGACCACAGGCGGTGAGGGACTCTGTGTCGACCCGCGGCGCGCAATCGGCTCAATCCGATACTCCGCCGGACGATTGCACTCGCCTCCGCCCGCTCCCCAGGTCCGGGAGCGCTCTCACGACCCAGGACTCCTTAGGCAATGCCGTCGCCGCGTCATTCCTTTGGCACTCAGTGAAGGAAGTCGTCCGCGCCGCCCACCCCCCGACGACGGCACCGGCGGCCCAGCGCGAGCAACGAAGCCGTGACCTCCCGCCGCCTATCCAGCTTCGAATTCGAGCCGACCGTTGCCCGTTTACGTTGCCCGTACGGGGCGGGTTACTTGCGGTCGTACGTTGAAGCGCGGAATACATGCGCTTCGCAGGCATTTTGCCGATGGGCGGTACTGGGCTCGAACCAGTGACCTCCTGCTTGTAAGGCAGGCGCTCTACCAGCTGAGCTAACCGCCCGTGGACGCCCGATGGTATCGGTGGCGCCCGGACAAACCGGCGCCAGGTTGGTTTCTAACCATCCAACCAGGGCTCGCTTGGCAGGCCGGCGTACCGCTGCCTAAATTGGCAGGAGGGTCGGTATCCGTCGGACCAAGTGTTGCTGTAGGCGAGATCTGGCGCGCAAAGTGCCCTTAGTGAGCCGGGAGATGCCCTCCTCACGCATCGCTCTCCGAACGAGGTTCGACGGAGTGCTGGTCCGCAGTTCTAGGGAGCAGACTCGATGAGATCGCAGGAAGACATCATGGACAGCATTGACTACGAGGAGCACCCGGGTGGCTCGGCGGTCACCGACCGGAGCCCGATGCTGGAGATCTCCAATGCGATGGTGCGTCTCTACAAGGAGGCGTTCGGCCGGGGACCTACCAAGGCGCGCGCCCAGTTCGCTGGGCAGGACACGCTGGTGGTGATCCTGGAGAACAGCCTCACGGTGGCCGAGCGCAACCTGGTTGCGATGGGCGAGCATCAGCGGCTGCGCGAGGCGCGGCTCTTCTTCCAGTACGCGCTGGAGGAACAGTTCCGCGCGATCGTCGAGCAGGCGTTGGACCGGCGCACGGTGGCGTTCATCAGCGGCATGGACACGGCCCGCGATGTGGCGATGGAGGTGTTCACGCTCGAGCCGACGTCGGACGAGGAAGCCGGAGCCGATCAGCCTTAGGAACCCAAAAGGGCAACGTCAAGTTTCACGGTTGCAAACCAACCATCGGGGCAACTACCAGCCGGGTCGTGTGGTATCTGTCGGTGGGCAGGAACTCTCTCCTCCCATTGGAGCTTCTGGCGGACGACTGAGGCGACGAGCACGAGGTTCAGCGCCTGGTCGTCCGTCAGACTCTGAACCTCAGGACTCGTGTTCCTGAGCGTGCTTGGCCTGTAGCTCCACCGCCGCGTGGTGAAGCTTGGCGGCCTCGGCGTGCTTCTCCGCCGCGCGGAGATGTGCTGCGGCGCTCTTCGGGGTGGGGGCGTCGCTCGCCAGCTGCTTGGCTCTGCGCTCGTGCTCGAGCGCCCGTTCCTCCCGTTCGCGGGCGCGCTGCTCACGGGCGTGGGCGTCAGCGACGAGCTGCTCGTCGTCCCGCGTTCGACCGTCGCCGGCCGGATCTGGATCGTTCATACTGGACCTGTTCCCCTGAGCGCTTGCAGCAACCGCTCGCGGCGGAAAGTTCTCCGCCGCCCGGCCAGATCTCGGTGATGAGCACAACGGCCAACCAAGAGCGAGTTCCAATCCTCGACCACCGGCTCGAGCTCACCCAGCACCTGGAGGAGGAGGAGCGAGCGGCGCTGAGGAACGTCAGCTTACCCGTGCTGACGATCGAGGCCGGCCCGTTGAAGCTCGGGGCGCTGCTGGCCAGCCATCAGGTGTTCGGGGCAAGCGTGCTGGACGGCATCGTCATGAGCTCCCAGCGGATCGGGGAGCAGACGGGGATCCAGCTCCTGGGTCCGGGGGATCTGCTCGTGCCGGGAAGCGAGATGTGGCCGGGCTGGCTGTCAGAAGTGGAGCTTCGCGCGCACGCGCCGGTGCGCTTGGCTGTGCTCGGCAACGAGCTGCTGGTCGTGGCTCAGCGCTCGCCCCGGATTCTTCGGGGCCTGTATGCATGTATCGGCGATCAGCTTCAGCGGCTGACCGCCCAACTCGTGATCTGCCAGCTCCCGCGGGTCGACGAGCGGGTTCTCGCGATGTTGTGGCTGCTGGCCGAGTCTTGGGGTCAGGTCACCTCAGCCGGCGTGCGGCTACCGCTGGCGTTGACCCATGAGACGGTCGGCGCACTGGTCGGGGCGCGCCGGCCGACCGTCACGCTCGCCCTTCGTAAGCTCACCCGGGCGGGCTCGATCCTTCATCAGGACACCGGCTGGTTGCTGCTCGATCCGCCTCCGGCGCCGGCCGAGCCGAGCCCGAAGATCCTCCCGCCCGAGCCCGTCGGCCCCTCAATTTCCCGGTGGGCGCCGCCAAAGAGGCCGACGGATCCAAGCGTCGCGTATGCCGAGATCAGAGATACGGTGCGGCGTCTGCGCGAGCAGCACGCCCAAGACCAGGAACAGACCCGCGAGCGGCTCAATCGGGTGAGAACCACCCGCGTGCGAATGAACGCCGTGCGCGAGCGCATCTCGCGCGACGTGCTCAGCCGGCGAGTGCCTCCATCATCATGATCACGCCCGAGGTGTTGCCATCGGTGCCACCGAGTGGAAGGAACGTGACCCGGCACTGAAACGGCTTGCCGCGCCGATTGGTCGCGTCGAGCACAACTTCCTCGCGCGCCGACTGGCCGCCGAGGGTGTCGCGAATCTGCGCGCGGAGCTGGTCGAGGGGTAGCCCGATGTCAAGCGAGAGCAGGTGCTCGTCCTCAGCCTCCTCCGGCGTGACTCCCCACAACTCCCGCGCCTTGCCGTTCCAGATCTGAACCCGCTGGTTGCGATCCAGGACGGCAACCGCCAGTCCGATCGTGCTCAGGATCGTCTCGAGAAACGAGTTGACGTCGTTCACCTCCTGAGTCCGGTGGCGAAGCTCCTCGTTCATCGTCTCGAGCTCCTCGTTGGAGGACTGGAGCTCCTCGTTCATCGTCTCGAGCTCCTCGTTGGTCGACTGGAGCTCCTCGTTGGTCGTCTCCAGCTCCTCGACGGTCGACTGCAGCTCCTCGTAGGCCTGCTCGAGCTCTCGCCTGGAGGCCGCCAACTGCTCCTCGAGCCGGTGGGCCTCGGTCACGTCGAGGTACGTGACGCTCGTACCCATCGACATACCGTCAGCGAGCAGCGGCATCAGGCGAACGTCGACGATGCGCTCGCTGTCCCCGTTGCGCCAGTGCACCGCCTTCAGCTCGATCGGGCGCAGATCTCGGTCCAATGCGTCGAGGTGACTGCGAAGCTCGACCGGACGGTAGGAGACCTGCAGGTCCTGGAGCGGCCGTCCGAAGTCGTTCAACCCCAGCTCGAATGTCCGCCGGGCCGAGTTGTTGCCCATGACCAGGGTGCGGTTGTGGTCGATCACGATCTGGGCGGGCGCCGCGAGGTCGAACGCGGCTTCGCGCAGGTTCTCGGCCTCGGTCGGCGCCGCGCCGCGCGCACCGTCGCCCACCATCACTCGCACTCGGTCGCGCAGGGTGGGCTTGATCACCTTGCGGAAGACTCGTCGCTTGAGCTCCACCGGCGCGAACAGGTCCGTGTGCGTGATGAGCATCTCGGACTTGCCGAGCAGCAGGTATCCATCGTCGTCGAGACCGAAATGGAAGCGGCGAAGGATCTGCGCCTGGGTCTCGGCGGTGAAGTACATGAGCGTGTTGCGGCACACGAGC
>DATJRS010000183.1:0-4002 GCA_035504535.1 Solirubrobacteraceae bacterium
CCCATCGATCAAACAACGTGGCCCTGATCGCGCTCACACCACATCTCTGGGACGCGATCGTTCATGCCCGACGCCGTCAGACAGCGGCGAAGCTGTCGTTCATCGGCTCGCACACCGCCGGCTCCCTCGAGATCCGCGCAAAGCGCGACTGGCAGCGACGGCGGCAAGATGCCCGTCGAGTCGCGGATGCAGGTGATTCCGGCGGCCGTCAGCAGGGTTGCCGGGAACGCTGATCGGCCGCGGTCGGCGATCTCGATGAGGAACGCTCCGCGAACACCTCTAGGACGACACGACAGGGACTGTGCGGCTTGACGGTTAGCCCCGAAAAGGGAAGTGCGAGCGGCGGCTGCAGCACCGGTTCAGTGGCCGCGTGGGCATGTTTGCGGTCAACTCGACTCTGCTGCTGCCCGCGCCATTAGGATCGTTCAAAAGACTCCAAAAAAAGGGGGCACCATGCCTGAATCCTCACCCGAGATCGAGCAGGTTCTGCGGGACACTTTGGACGCGATGGCTCGTTCAGACGTCGATCGACTTGCGCGGCGCACGTCGCGTGATGCCTGTGTTCTCTCGATCGGCTCGGACCCGAGCGAGTGGGCGGAGGGCTATGAAGAAATCTTGCGATTGTTTCGGGACTCAACTCCGGAGGGGGAGCTCGGCGTCACGGTCGGTCTCGACGACGTCAAGGCGTTCCGGGAGGGAGGCGTCGGCTGGGCCGCCGGTCATGGGTACTTCGAGATGCGGGGCAAGCGTGTCCCGGTTCGGCTGACCGCCGTTCTGCACCAGGAGGAGGGCGAGTGGAAGGCGGTACAGAGCCACGCGTCGATCGGTGTGCCTAACGACCGGATGCTGGACCTGATGTTTCACGCAAACGGTTAGAGGCCTAGCAGTGACCGGGCGTCGCTCGTTGCGACCGGTTCTGCAGAAGCCATCAGCTTGCGTTTCGCTTTGATCGAGCAGGAGCAAGCAGGCGTCGCTCCCGATGGTGGCCTCGTCGACGTCGCTGGCTGGGCTCCGCGCGTTCGCTGTCTGAGATCCTGATCGCTGACCGCGTGCGGGCCGTGGCTCTCGGTAAACGCATGCCGTCGAGTGCAACCTCGCCAGTGACGTGCCGCCCACCTGCTGCGACAGACGTCGAATAAGTTCAGGAATACAGCATTTGTCGCGGCGCTCGAGCGTTCGCATCACCTACGCACGCGACAGTGGATTGCGCCGGTCGATCGTCCGGTGTCGCGCGCGGCGCTAAGCGCTATCAGGGCCGCCGCAATGGTGTCAAGAGCGCCTAGGACGATTCGGCCTCTCGCCTGACACCCGGCCCAGGCTCGCCGGCAAGGCGGGGTTATGGACCCTGCGCCGTCGTGGGCTGGATGATGAGAGAGGCCGGGCGGTTGAGACGCCCGGCCTCGATCTCGCGCTGGCTAGTTGAACGTCACGCTCCCGGTGCCGTAGATGATCTGCTGGGAGGCGGTCGGGGTGGCGCTGTTGGCCGTGTCGCACTTCCCGTTCTTGCGCGGGAGGATGAATCCGACCGCGACCGTGATGTGAGCCGAGCCGGTGGCCCCGGCGTATAGACCCGTCCCAGACACGAACGGCAGCTCGCCGCTCGCCGCCGCCGATAGCGAGCAGTTCGATCTATTCAGCTTGGCCTTCTCGAACTGGCGGTTGATCGCGTTGTCGAGCGCGGTCTTGTTCAGGGTCAGGGTTCCCTGGGTCAGCGTCAGCTTGACGTACGAGCCGTTCTGATTGACCTGGCCCGAGGTGGTTACCGACTGGCTCTGGCCATGGTCGCCGATCGCCCCGGTCAGCAGAATCTTGCCGCCGCCTCCGAGACCGTTGGACACGCCGAACACGCGGAACGCGCCTCCTGGGGGCGTGGACGACGCCGCCAGCGCGACCGTGGTCCCCGCGATCGCCGCGAACATCACGAGCACGAGCGCGACCAGCGCACGTGCGGATATCGAACTCCAACTCCTGTTCATGAGTACTCCTTTGGTGCTGGCTTGGATCTTGGGCAGTGAGGTCCCAACCTCCGTGCGCGCACTGACCCGAACCCCATTCCCGGGAGGCGCGGCTCCTCAGTCGATCCCCGGGGCGTCGGACTCGGCGGGGATGAAGTCGATCGTCACGCACGGTTCATCGCCGAGGACCCAGGCGTCGTGACCTGGGCTCACGACGTGGGCGTCACCTGGACCGAGGTCGAGCTCGCGGCCGTCGTCCATACGCACGTGAAACCGGCCCGAGAGGACGTACGCGATGTGATGCACCTGACAAGACTCGGCGCCGACGTGGGGCTTCACGTCGACAGACCAGCGCCATCCCGGCCTGAACTCCGCGATGCCGACCGTCGCGCCGGGAAGCTTCACCAGCCGGACCTGCCCGTGCTCGAAGCTGCGCTGCTCGTCCGGGTGATCGATGTTCTTGGCCTGGAGCGTCACGACACCCCCTGGACTTCTCGGTAACCCCACCGGAAAGTGGACCAGTTCGTCGAGGGATCGCGCAATGAGCAAAAATACGTACATGCCCACGCCGGAGGGCATGGCCAGAACCAGCGTTTCCGCGACCGACGTTGAGAGGCTGGTCGCCGCCGCAGACTCGCTGGCGAGCCTCGGCTCGCTCCAAGCGCTACGTCAACGCGCGGTCGACATAGTCGCCGAGCTGGTCGAGGCGACGCTGATCGCCTGGAACGAGGTGGACCTCGACGGCCGCGAGATCGACGCCGTGATCTCGCCGCCGCCCGATCAGTTCACCCCCCAAGAGCGCGACGCGATGGGGGCTGCGTTCATCGAGCACCTCGCCGACCATCCCGTCATCGCGCACTACCGGCGCACCTTCGACGGGCGCCCGTATGCGATCTCCGACTTCCTCAGCGCTGCCGAGTTTCACCAGACCGGCATCTACCGCCACTTCTATCGCCACCTCGGCGCCGAGGACCAGCTCAGCTTCGTGCTGCCCGACTCGTCCCTAATCATCGGGATCGCGCTGAACCGCGCCCGACGAGGGTTCTCCCCCCGCGACCGACAGGTGTGCAACCTGCTGCGCCCGCACCTGGTACAGGCGTATCGCAGTGTCGAGGCCGCGACGCGGATGAAAGACATGACCAACACCTTCCAGCTCGCCGCGGCTGAGCGCGGGCTTGGCTTCATCCGCGTCGACGACGAAGGCCAGCCCTACGAGACCAGCCTCAGCGCTCACAGCATCCTGCACCGCTTCTTCGACCTCCACAACACGTCTTCCCTGCCAGACGAGATCTCGCAATGGCTGGCCCGCGACCGCGGCCGAACCAGTCCGGCCGAGCTGGTGCTCTACCGCTCCGACGGCCGAAGCTTGATCGTCCACCGCGCCCCCGCCCCGACCGGCGATCTCCTACTGCTATCCGAACAGCCCAAGCGACCGGCCGACACCCGCAAACTTGGGCTCACAGCGCGAGAAGCGGAGGTGCTCGCGCTCGTGCGAGAAGGCCTCGCGACAAAGCGCATCGCGTCGGTGATCGGCATCAGTCCCCGCACCGTGGACAAGCACATCCAGCACGCGCTCGACAAGCTCGGCGTCCGGACACGAATGCAAGCCATCGCCCTCATCGACCAGGCCAGCCCGCCCGCCACGGCAGACAGCGAGCTCCCATCGAAAAGGCTCCCAGCTGCTCGCGATCGGGGCGATAAGAGACCCAAAATGCTGCATCACTCTCGACGATCGGCGCCAACAAACTCGCCCTGACGGGATCTGCGGGCTCAGAAGCTACGCGGCGTGACGATGAGCTGAGACGACGTACTCGGTGCTGCCGCCGCCTTCGCTGCCGCATGCCGGGTGCGCGTCCGCGACGCGCAGCGCGGACCGAGCGTCCGATCGTCCG
This sequence comes from Solirubrobacteraceae bacterium, assembly GCA_035504535.1. Lineage (GTDB taxonomy): Bacteria > Actinomycetota > Thermoleophilia > Solirubrobacterales > Solirubrobacteraceae > Palsa-465. Next base: position 3,848 of record DATJRS010000183.1, read on the forward strand.
ATCGTCCGATCGTCGACGGCCCGCAGACGCACAGCACCTCCGCGCGATCGATCCATTCCAGGGAGCGGAGCGCGTTCTGTGTCGCGGCCGGGATCACGGAGCGGTCGGGCTCCCAGGCGTCGAACGTCTTGCCGGCCGGTAGCTTGGACGCGCGT